>DASXOF010000105.1:0-16803 GCA_036494495.1 Solirubrobacterales bacterium
GGACCCGCCCTCCTACCCGCCGTTCAAGATCGTCGAGGGCAACCAGATCGTCCCCGACATGGAGGCGCTCTACCGGCGCTGCTCGCGCACCCCGGAGAACCTCTCGCTCGACCTGCGGGCGACGATCGCCGGCAACAACGCCGCCCGCGCCCGCATCCTCGGCCTGGTCGAGAAGTACGGCAAGGCGATGGTGAAGGGGGTGATGCGGCGGGCGCTCGACGCCAGCCAGCGCGCCTTCGAAGCGGCGCTGGAGACGATCCCCGACGGCACCTACTCCGACCGGCTGATCCAGGAGGTGGCCCGCAACGGCGACCGCGGCACCTACCCGGTGCAGTGCACGGTCCGCAAGCTGGGCAGGCGGCTGATCTGGGACAACGTCGGCACCCACGACCAGGTCGGCTCGATCAACGTCGGCTTCGCCGCCTGGCGCGGGGCGATCCTCGGCTCGATCAACGTGCTGATGCTGCCGGGGCAGATGGGCTGCATCGGCGGCGCCGCCCGGCTCTGCACCTTCGACCCCGAACCGGGGACGATCACCGCCCCCGACTGGGGCGCCGCGGTCAGCCCGGCCGGCGTCTACGCGACCGAGACCGCGATCTCGCTCGGCAACGCCCTGGTCTCGAAGATGATGCTCGCCTCCGGCGACGAGACGCTGCGGGCCAACGCGGTGACCCCCGACGGCGCCCAGTGGCCCTGCCACTTCGTCGCCGGCGAGAACCAGCGCGGCGACTACTACGTCGGCGGCATGGGGGACAACATGCTCGGCGGCGGTGGCGGCACCGCCTGGCGCGACGGCGAATTCGCCAACGGCCACTTCTGGATCCCCGAGGGCCGCGGGCCGAACGTCGAGGCCTACGAGGCCGACTGGCCGATCCTCTACCTCTTCCGCCGCGAGCACGCCGACTCCGGCGGCGCCGGTCGGCAGCGCGCCGGCAATGGCGGCGAGATCGCCTACGTCCCGCACAAGGGCGAGTCGTTCCTCGGTCTCGCCACCAACGAGGCGATCCCGAAGACGCCCGGCCTGTTCGGCGGCGACCACGGCTCGATCATGGTCACGAGGGTTATCCAGGGCTCCGACCTGCGGGCGCGCTTCGCGGCCGGCGAGCTGCCGCAGGACCTCGACGCCCTGGAGGGGACCGAGCTCGAGATCGGCGGCAAGCCCGACGGCTTCCCGGTCACCGGCGACGACGTCCTCTACTGGAACTGGCTCGGCCCGGGGGGCTACGGCGACCCGCTGACCCGCGACCCCGAGGCGGTGCTCGCCGACGTCGCCGCCGGCGCGATCAGCCGCCGCGCCGCCGACGAGCTCTACGCGGTGCGGCTGGCCGCGGATGGCTCGGTCGACCACGAGGCGACGGCGAAGAAACGCGAGCGCAAGCTGGCCGAACGGCTGCGCGAGTGCGGCGCCGAGCGCGAGGAGCTGGCGCCGGTCGTCGCGGCGCCGGCCGGGGCCGAGGCGATCGGCGACGCCTATCTGGTCGACCGCGACGAGGGCGTCTTCCGCTGCCACCGCTGCGCGACCTCGCTCGGCTCGCTCGGCGGCAACCCGAAGCTGGAGATGGCCTCGCGCGAGCGGCCGACCACCTCGCTCCACCCGTCCTATCCGGACCCCGCCAGGTTCGTAGACGACGAGGTCGTCTTCCGCGAGCTCTGCTGCCCCGGCTGCGGGGTGCGGTTGGCGACCGAAGTCGGCTACCCGGGCGAGGCGCCGTTCCACGAGCTGCGGCTGGATTGAGATGCCGCTCGCGGCCCCCGGCATCTCCCGTTGGCTGCCCGAGCCGGGCGCCGAGCCGGCGCTGCGCGACCTCACGGTGGGCGGCCTGCTGGACGAGGCGGTCGAGCGCTGGCCCGCCGCCGAAGCGATCGTCTTCTCCGCCTACGAGGACCTGGGAATCGCGGCGCGTTGGAGCTACGCTGAGCTGGCGGAACGGGCACGGCGGGTCGGCCGGGCGCTGATCGCCGCCGGGATCGAGCCCGGCGACCGCTTCGGGATCTGGGCGACCAACATCCCCGAGTGGCTGGAGCTGCAGTTCGGCGCCGCCTACGCGGGGGCGGTGGTGGTGCCGATGAACCCGCTCTACCGGACCAGCGAGGTCGAGTTCGTGCTCCGCAAGTCGGGCGCGGCGGCCTGCTTCGTCCTGCCGGAGAACCGCGGTGCCAGCCTCTGGGAGATGGCCCGCGAGGCGACCGCCGGGCTCGACCGCCCGCCGCAGCTGGTGCCGCTCGGCGGGGCCCGCGACGGCGCGCCCGGCTGGGAGGAGTGGCTGGCCGCCGGCGACGCGATCGACGAGGACCGGCTCGAGCGCCGCCGCCGCGCGGTCCGCGCCACCGACACCTCGCAGATCCAGTTCACCTCCGGCACCACCGGCTTCCCGAAGGGGGCCGAGCTCTCCCACGGCGGCATCGTCAACGACGCCCGCCTCTTCGCACACCGCGCGACGATGCGCGAGAACGGCCGCCACTCGAACCCGATGCCCTACTTCCACTGCGGCGGCTGCGTGATGTCGACGCTCGGCTCGGTCGCCACCGGCTCGGCCCAGCTGCCGGCCGTCAGCTTCAAGGCCGACCGGATCACCCGCACGATCGAGGAGGAGCGCTGCACCTCGGTCTCGCTGGTGCCGACGATGATGATCGCGCTCGAAGAGCAGGTGGCAAGAGACGGCCGCGACCTCTCCAGCCTCGAGGTCGTCGTCACCGGCGGCTCGCCGGTGCCGCCGGAAGTGATGAACCGCTGGATCGAGCGCTACGGGGTCGGGATCAACAACACCTACGGGATGACCGAGTGCTCGCCGGTCGTCTGCGCGACCCTGCCGGGCGACCCGGTCGAGCTGCAGACCACCACCGTCGGCCCGCCGCTGCCCCACATCGAGGTCGAGATCGTCGCCCCGGGGGGCACCGAGCCGCTGCCGCTCGGCGAGGAGGGCGAGCTGAGCTCGCGCTCGGCGATGGTGATGAAGGGCTACTGGGACAACCCCGAGGAGACGGCGGCGGCGATCGACCCCGACGGCTTCATGCGCTCCGGCGACCTGGCGCGGATCGACGCCGACGGCTACGTCTCGATCACCGGCCGGGCCAAGGAGATGATCATCCGCGGCGGCGAGAACATCTTCCCGGCGGAGATCGAGAACGCGGTGCGGGCGCTCGACCAGGTCGCCGACGTGGCCGTGATCGGGGTCCCGGACGAGCGCTACGGCGAATCCTGCTGCGCCTACGTGCGGCTGGCGGAGGGGGCGTCGCTGGAGCTGGAGGAGCTGCGCGGGCTGCTGACCGGGCAGGTCGCCCGCTACAAGATCCCCGCCCACCTGCGGACGGTCGAGGAGCTGCCGCTGACCCCGTCCGGGAAGGTGCAGAAGTTCGTCCTCAAGGAACGGTTCGAGAACGGTGGCTGAGCGCTGGTTCACTGACGAGGAGCTGGGGCAGATGTCGCGGCCGACGATGGACCGGGCGATCGAGGCGCTCGAAGCCGGCGACACCGAGACCGCGCTCGAGCTCTGCCGCGCGATGCGCCACGAGTGGCGCTTCCTCCACGACGTGATGGCCGAGTCGATGCTCGGCCTCGTCACCTACGTGCAGCAGAAGCTCGGCGACGAGGGCGTGGGGGAGGCCTGGGAAGAGAGCCTGCGGCGGGGCTGGAAGCGGGACACCGGCAAGATCCTCGACCGCGACCGGCGCGACGTCGTCGAGGCGCTGGCGGCGACCTGGCGGGCGCACTCGGGGAGCGGCACCGGGCCGAACCCCGGGGCGTTCACGATCAGCGAGGACGAGGAGAAGTTCACCTTCGCGATGAACCCCTGCGGGTCGGGGCAGCGGCTGTGGCGGAACGGCGCGTACAGCGGCGACGATCCGTACGGCGTGACCGAAGCGGCGCACGATTGGTCGTACGGGCGCGAGGGGTTCCCGCTCTACTGCACGCACTGCGCCTTCATGAACGAGCTGCTGCCGATCCGCTGGTACGGGCTGCCGCTGTATCCGTCCAGGCCGCCGGAGGACTACGACCACGATCCCTGCGTTTGGTACTGGTACAAGGATCCGGGCGACATCCCGGATGAGTATTGGCGGCGGTATGGGTTGGAGCGGGCGGCGAAGGGTTGAGCGGCGCCGAGGACCAGCGCGCACGTATCCCCTCCCGCATGCAGTCAGGAGGGGATACGTGCGCGCTGGTCACGGGGGCCGCCGGTGGGATTGGGCGGGCGGTTTGCTTGGAGCTTGCGGCTCAGGGATGGAAGGTCGCCGCCTCCGATTTGGGTGGCGCTGAGGCGACCGCCGAGGAGGTGCGGGAAGCGGGCGGCGAGGCGCTGAGCGTCGCCTTCGATGTGCGGGACGTTGAGGCGACGCGCGAGGCGCATGAGCGGGCCGAGGCGAAGCTCGGGCCGGTTGCGGCAGTCGTCGCGAACGCCGGCGTCGCCGACCGCTTGGCCCGGGCCGCGACTCTGGAACCGGAGGCGTGGCGAGCCGAATTGGAGGTGAATCTGACGGGAGCGTTCCTGTCGCTGCAGCCGGCGCTGGCGGGGATGCGGGAGCGCGGCGCCGGCCGAGTCGTCGCCATCTCCTCGATCGCCGCCACCGACGGTCTCGCCGGGCAGGTCGCCTATTCGGCGGCGAAAGCGGGCCTGCTCGGCATGGTCCGCACGCTGGCGCTCGAAATGGCCCCGTCAGGCGTGACCGTCAACGCGGTGCTGCCAGGGATGATCGCGACCGAGAAGGTCGAAGCGATGCCCGAGGAGATCAAGGCCCGCGCCCGCTCGCGCGTCCCCATGCACCGCTTCGCCGATCCCTCCGAGGTCGCCGGGGTCGTCGCCTTCCTCTGCTCCGACGCCGCCGCCTACGTCACCGGCACCTGGATCCCCGTAGACGGCGGCATCAGCCTCTCCAACCTCACCATGGGCCGCGAGGACTGAACAGCCGCCGGCGTTCGCCGCTTGTCAACCAGAGGGTGACAAAGGGCGAACGGTGCGCCGTTGGGACGCGTATGCCGGACTTCGGGCGAACGCGGCGGCGGAACCTGCCACCGTTCTCGTTGTGACTGCGGAGGAATTGCGGGATCGGTGCCTCGAATTCGCCGGGGCGGAGGAGACGTTTCCGTTCGGGCCGGAGACCTCGGTGTTCAAGGTCGAGGGGAAGATGTTCGCGCTCTCGCGGCTGGATGCGGAGGAGCTGCGGGTGAGCGTCAAATGCGAGCCGCGGATCGCGGAGGACCTGCGGGCCGAGCATGCGGCGGTGATTCCGGGCTACCACCTCGACAAGAGGCATTGGAACACGGTGATGCTCGACGGCTCGCTCGCCGACGAGATGGTGGGGGAGATGATCGAGGACTCCTACGACCTCGTGGTGAGCAAGCTCTCCAAAGCGCGCCAGCGCGCGTTGGGGTGGGACGGGGCTTAGATCGAGACGGCGGTCTTCGGCGGTTTGACGACCATCGAGCCGGACGCGACCTGGGTGCCGTCCTGGTTTCGCCAGGTGACCGCCATCGTCGCCCGGTTGCGCTCCGGGTCGAGCTCGGCCACCTCGACCCGGACGGCGATCGTGTCGCCGATGAAGACCGGCGCTTCGTAGGTGATCTGGTTCGAGACCGCGACGGTGCCGAGGCCGGGCAGCTCGGTCCCGAGCAGGCCGGCGCAGAGGGAGAAGGTCAGGGGGCCGTGGGCGACCCGCGCCCCGAACGGGGTCGTCTTCGCGTACTCGGCGTCGACGTGCAGCGGGTTGAAGTCGCCGCTGACGCCGGCGAAGAGATAGACGTCGGTCTCCGAGATCGTCTTCCGCGATTCGGCGGCGTCGCCGACGCTCAGCTGGTCGAGCGGCAGCGACCGCATCCGCTCAGCCCATCGGGAACGAGCGCGAGGTGCAGCCGCCGTCGGCCAGGAGGGCGGTGCCGGTGCAGTAGCTCGACTCGTCGGAGGCGAGGTAGAGGGCGGCGTAGGCCATCTCCTCCGGCCGGCCGGCCCGGCCCAGCGGGACCATCGCGTATTTGGTCGCCGGGTCGTCGAAGAGGCCGATCGCCGGTTCGATCATCGGCGTGTCGATGAAGCCCGGGCAGACGCAGTTGGCGCGCACGCCCTGTTTCGCGTAGGTGATCGCCATCGAGCGGGTGAGGTTGATGATCGCGCCCTTGGCCGCGGTGTAGGCGTGGGCGTCGTAGAGCCCGGTCAGCCCGGCCATGCTGGCGATGCTGACGATCGCGCCGCGTTCCTCCTCGAGCATGTGGGGGAGGGCGGCGTGGATCATCGTGAAGTAGCCCTCGAGGTCGACGCCGCCGATGACGTCGCGCCAGTTTTCGACGTTGGCCTCGTGGACGCCGGCCATCGTCCCCGGGTGTTCTTCGCCGTACTTCCAGCCGACACCGGCGTTGCAGACGAGGATGTCGACCCGGCCGTACTCGTCGAGCGCCGCCTGCACGACCTTGCCGGCGGTGCTCTCGTCCTCGAGGTCGGCGGGGACGATCATCCCGTCGCCGCCGTGCGACCTGACCGCGTCGAGCCCTTCCTGCAGCTTCGACTCGGTGCGGGCGGTGCCGACGACCTTGGCGCCCTCTTTGCCCAGCAGCTCGAACGTCGCGCGGCCGATGCCGCTGCTCGCACCGCTGACCACCGCCACCTTGCCGGCGACGCGGCCGCCGTTGCCCTCGCTCATCTCCGCCCTCCTTCGCTCGTCTTCCCCGGACGCAGCCGTCCCCGGTATGCGGGGACAACTGCACAGGAGTCCGGGCGTCAGTCGATATTGGCCGCTGCGCTGGGGCAGCGCGACGGCCGGGGCGGCGGCGCTTGGGGTAACCACAGGCCGGGGGCGGTGGCGCCTCGGAAGGGCAGCGGTTCGGGTGTATCACTTGGCCGCATGGAAAGGGTGCACGTGCTCGGTGTCGTTGAAGCAGGCGAGGATCCAGCGCCGGTCCGGCAGCCGGATCACCCGGCTCAGCGAGCCGTTGGTGTTGTGGAGGAAGGCGAACGGCTCCGAGGCGGTGATCTGGCGCAGGAACTCGGCGATCACCGCCGAGTGGGTGACCGCCACCGCGACGCTGCCGTCGCCGGCCGCGTCGGCGACCGCCTCGATCCCCCGCCGCACCCGCACCCCGAAGCCGTCGAGGTCCTCGGCGCCCGGCACCAGGTCCCAGCGCTGCTCGGCGAAGACGCGGGCCAGCTCCGGGTCGCCGCGGTTGCCGCGGTCGTGGATCCCGTGGCCCTCCCACTCGCCGAGGTAGATCTCGCCGAGGTCGTCGAGCACCGTCGGCTCGAGCTCGAAGGGCGCGGCGATCGGCGCCGCCGTCTCCGTCGTCCGCCGCAGGTGGCTGGCGAAGACCGCCGCCACCGGCTCGCGCCGCAGCCGCTCGCCGGCCGCCGCGGCCTCGGCGCGGCCGCGCTCGTTCAGCCCCGGGTCGCTGCGGCCGGCGATCAGCCCGTCGGGCGCCGGCGGGTCGCAGGCCCCGTGCCGCACCAGGATCACCTCGTGCGCCCCCGGCGGCGCGGTCAGTGCTCGCTGGAAGTCGATCTTCACGCGCCTATCATCGGAAAAGCCGTCCCCGTCCGCGACCGAGGAGATCGCCACGCATGGAGATGAGTCCAGAAACGATCAGGGCGCTGCTTGACGCGTTCGAGCGGAGCGATTGGCGGGAGATGGTGGTGGAAGTTGGTGAGGACAGACTTCACGTGTCGCGCGATCCGCTTTCTGACAACGGGATGCTCGCGGCAGCGCCGGCCGCTACGGCCGCGGGACCAACCGCGCAGCCAGCGGGTCCTGTCGGGGTAGGGGACCCACCACCCCCTGCGGTAGCTGAAGCTTCCTCGGGGGTGGTCCCCCCTACCCCGCCACCCGCTGGAGACGCGGCCGGGGCTGACGCCAAAGGGACCAAGGTCGAGTCGCCCTCGGTTGGGCTGTTCTGGCGAGCCCCGTCCCCCGGTGCACCTCCCTTTGTGGAGCTTGGGGGGCGCGTGGCCGCGGGGGAGACTGTTGCGATTGTCGAGGTGATGAAGTTGATGAACCATGTGGCTTCGCCGGTGGATGGTGTGGTGACTGCGATCTTGGTTGAGAACGGCGAGGCGGTTGAGTTTGGGCAGGCGATCGTGGTTGTCGATCCGGAGGGGTAGGCCGTGGCGTTGCGGCGGGTGCTGATCGCCAATCGGGGTGAGATCGCGGTGCGGGTGATCAAAGCCTGCTTCGACGAGGGGATCGAATCGGTGCTGGCGGTTTCGGCTGCGGACCGGGGGAGCCTGGGGGCGCAGCTGGCGGATCGGGTGGTCTGCATCGGGCCGGCGGCGGCGGCGGAAAGCTATTTGGACGTCGACCGGGTGGTCGCGGCGGCGAAGGTCAGCGGGTGCGACGCGCTGCACCCGGGGTATGGGTTCCTCTCCGAGCGGGTCGAGCTTTCGGCGGAGTGCGAGGAGGCCGGGGTCGCCTTCGTCGGGCCCTCGCCGGAGGCGATGCGGCGCTCGGGGGACAAGGCGACGGCGCGGGCGCTGGCCAAAGAGCTGCAGGTGCCGGTCAACGAGGGCTCCGACGTGATCGCGAGCGAGGCGGAGGCGGCGCGGATCGCCGCCGAGGTCGGCTACCCGGTCCTGCTCAAGGCCTCGGCCGGCGGCGGCGGCCGCGGCATGCGGCTGGTCGAGTCCGAGGCCGAGCTGGCCGGCGCCTACGCCGCCGCCTCCGGCGAGGCCGAGGCGGCCTTCGGCGACGGGCGGCTCTTCGTCGAGCGCTACGTCCGCCACGCCCGCCACGTCGAGGTCCAGGTCCTGGGCGACGGCGGGGGCGGCGCGATCCACCTCGGCCACCGCGACTGCACCCTGCAGCGCCGCTACCAGAAGCTGGTCGAGGAGGCGCCGGCCCAGGGGCTCTCGCCGGCGCTCGACGAGCAGATCACCTCGGCCGCCGTGCGCCTGATCGGCGCCCTCGACTACGCCGGTGCCGCCACCTGCGAGTTCCTCGTCGACCCTGAGCGCGGCACCGCCGGCTTCCTCGAGATCAACGCCCGCCTGCAGGTCGAGCACCCGGTCTCCGAGCTCGTCACCGGCGTCGACGTGGTCCGCGAGCAGCTGCGGATCGCCGCCGGCGAAGGCCTCTCGCTCTCCCAGGGTGACGTGCGCATCGCTGGCCACGCGATCGAGGTGCGGATCAACGCCGAGGACCCGCGCCGCGACTTCGCCCCGACCCCCGGCCGGGTCGACGTCTGGGCCGCGCCGCAGGGCACCGACGTCCGCGTCGACACCGCCTGCTTCCCTGGCTGGACCGTGCCGCCCTACTACGACTCGCTGCTGGCGAAGCTGATCTGCTCGGGGCCCGACCGCGAGGCGGCGCTCGCCCGCACTCGCCAGGCGCTCCGCCACCTGCGCGTCGAGGGGGTCCCGACCACCGCCGGCTTCGCCTTCGACCTGCTCGACCACCCCGACGTCGTTGCCGGCGAAGTCCACACCAAGTGGGTCGAGGAGACCTTCCTGCCCGAGTGGAACGGCCTCGCCGCGGAGGCGGTGGCCTAGGTGACCCTCCGAGAGCCCCCACGCACGCCTGGCGGCGCCGCACACACTTCGCGGGGCGTCGTCCTCGGTCGGCCAAATAGCGCTGCTATTCGGCCTCCCTGCGTCCTACCCCCGCTCGGTGCGGCACTCGCCAGGCGCACGCGCGGGCTCTCGGAGGGTCACTGATGGCGCGGATCGAGATCATCGACCAGACGCTCCGCGACGGCCAGCAGAGCTACTGGGGGATGCGGATGCGGGCCGGCCAGATCCTCCCGATCGCGCCCGCGATCGACTCCGCCGGCTACCGCGTCGTCGACCTCACCGGCTCCTCGATCTTCGAGGTGATGGTCCGCTTCCGCGAGGAGAACCCATGGAAGGGGCTCGACGCGATCAAGGCCGCCTTCCCCGACTCGACCCTGCGCGCCGGCGCCCGCACCAACGGCATCGTCGGCATGAACGTCACCCCGGACTCGATCGTCGAGCTCTGGATCCGCACCCTCGCCGCCCACGGGATCGGCAGCTTCTGGATCTTCGACTGCCTGCACGACGCCGAGAACATGGTCCGCGTCGCCAGGATCGCCCGCGACGCCGGCATGGATCCCTCGCCGCAGCTCAACTTCTCCGAGTCGCCGGTCCACACGAACGAGTACTACGCCGACGTGATCGACCGGATGATCGCCGGCGGCGCCGCCCACACGATCATCCTCGGCGACGAGGCCGGGGTGATGGGGCCGGAGCGGGCGCGTGGCTGGATCCGCCAGAGCCAGGAGCGCGCCAGCGCCGGCGGCCTGCCGCTGGAGATGCACTTCCACAACCGCACCGCGATGGCCAACCTCAACCACCTCATCGGCGTCGAGGAGGGGGTGCGGATCGTCCACTCGGCGATCTCGGTCCTCGCCAACGGCGTCTCGATGCCCTCGACCGAGGTCACCGTCGACAACCTGCGCCGGCTCGGCCACGAGGTGGCGATCGACGACAGCCGCCTGGCCGAGGTCGCGGCGCACTTCGGCGCCCTCGCCGACGACGAAGGGTTCGCCCGCGGCGCGCCGGTCGAGTACCAGGTCGCCAACATCCAGCAGCAGTTCCCCGGCGGGATGATGGGGACGCTGCGCGAACAGCTGAAGCAGGTGGGGATGAGCGAGCGGCTGCCGGCGGTGCTGGAGGAGGCGATCCGGGTCCGCGAGGAGCTGGGCTGGCCGATCATGGCGACGCCGTTCTCGCAGCTGGTTGGCATCCAGGCCCTGCTCAACGTCGTCCAAGGGGAGCGCTACGCGACGATCCCCGAGGAGAACCTGATGTACCTGGCGGGCTGGTACGGGACGCCGCCGGGGCCGGTCGACCCCGAGGTGCTCGACCGCGCCGCCGCCAACCCGCGCGGCCGGGAGATGATCGACGTCGGCCACGCGCCGCAGCCGAGCCTGAAGGAGATCCGCGCCGAGTACGGCGAGAGCCTCTCCGACGAGGAGCTCCTGCTGCGCTACCTGATCCCCGGCCACGACGTCGATCGCATGTACGAGGCGGACAACCCGATCGAGCCGATCCTGCCCGTCGGCGGCCCCGACGGCATCCCCTGGCTGAAGGACCTGCTGCGGGCGACCGACGCCCGCGGCGTCAGCGCCAGCCGCGGCGGCGTCCGGGTGACGCTGCGGCGATAGGCCGGGGCGGGGGAGGCCGGGATGGAGCTGGCGCACGAGTTCACCTTCAACGCCCGCCTCGCCCCCGCGGTCGCGATCGGCGCCGGGCCGTTCGGCGAGCGCCGCATCCGCGAGGTGCTGGGCGGCGAGGTGAGCGGCGAGCGGATCAACGGCAGGGTCGGGACCGGCGGCTCCGACTGGGTCCTGGTCGGCCCCGACGGCTGGGGCCGGCTCGACGTGCGGCTGACGATCGAGACCGACGACGGCGCGGCGATCTACGTCCAGTACTTCGGCGTCATCGAGTACACCGAGGCCGCCCACGAGGCCAATGCCGGCGAGCGCTCGAGCGAGTACTCCGACCACTACTTCCGCACCGCACCGCGCCTCGAGACCGGCGACGAGCGCTACCTCTGGGTGAACCAGGCGGTGTTCGTCGGCGAGGGCCGGCTGCACCCCGGTCCGGTGGTCGAATACCGCGTCCACCGCGTGCTCTGAACCGGGGCTCCGGGCCCAGGCCCAGGACCGCCCCGAGGCCGCTCCGCGAGCGGCTTTGGCGATTCTCCAACCCCCCTCCGGCGAGCTTTTCCCGGCCCTGGGGCGCGCTCGTACGCTAGCCAGGTCCGGCTTGCTACCTGAGGAGGAGAGTCGATGAAGTCATCCACCCGTCGCATCGCGAGGGGTTCGAAGTGGCCGCTTCTGGCCCTCTTCGCGCTCCTGGCCTGCGGTCTGGTGTTCGCTGCCTGTGGGGGCGGCGGTTCGTCCAGTTCCGAAGAAACCAGCGGTGCCACGAGCGAAGAAGCGAGCTCGGAAGGCTCTGGTGCCGAAGAAAAAACGGCGAGCGGCGAACCGATCGTCACCTGGACCTACACGGACGTGAACACCGAAGGCCCGCAGTACAAGAACATCGAAGAAACCGAGCGCGTCTACCAGGAATGGGTGAACTCGCACGGTGGCATCGCGGGTCGTCCGCTGGAAGCGCACTTCTGCGACGCCCATGGCACTCCGACCGCTGCGGCGGCGTGTGCGCGTGAAGCGACGGCGGGCCACGCGGTTGCGGTGGTCGGCAACTTCACCTTCACCGGCGACGCGGTGGTGCCGATCCTCGAAAAGGCGGACACGGCACTGTTCGGCAACTGCTGCGCGATCTCGCCGCTGGAACTGACGTCGAAGATCAGCTTCCCGATGGGCAACCAGCCGCTCTACTCGGTCGGCCTGGTGAAGAAAGCGGTCGAAGACGGCTGCAAGCACATCAACGGCGTGATCATCGAAGGCGCCGAAGCCTTCGAACCGCTGATGGAAAACGCGGCGAAAGCCGAAGGGACGAAGATCCAGAAGTTCGTCAAGTTGCCGGGCACGGCGCAGGACTACAGCGCTCAGGTCGCGGAAGCGACCTCGGGCGGGGCCGACTGCCTGGTGATGATCGTCTCCGAAACGCCTTACATCGCCTGGATGCCCGCCTTCGCCCAGTCGGGCTCGGAAGCGAAAATGTACGGGCCGCAGGGCAACTTCAACGAAAACGCCGTCAAAGGCTTCGAGGAAGTGGTCGAAGGCGACATCAACGCCGGCATGTACCCGGACATCTCGACCGAAGCGTGGAGCGAATACCGCGAAGCGCTCGCAAAATACGAAGCCGACCCGGCGCAGGACTACAACTCCCTCGGCGGGATGGGCACCTGGGCCGCTTACGAAGGGTTCAAACAGATTGTCGAAGGGATGAAGGGAACGGTCGACAACAAGACCTTCCTGAAAGCGGCCGAAACGGCCAAGATCAACCTGCCCGGCATGGTGCCGCCGCTGAACATGGCGGAAAACTGGGGCAAGACCGGCGGGCCCGAAGGATTCGAACGGTTGGTCAACCGGTGTGTCGTCTTCAGCGAATTCAAAGAAGGCAAATTGGTACCGGCCTCGACCGAATTCGAAGACGTCTCCGAAATCGCCGGAGGCACCAAACCGATGAACTGCGGTCCTCCGTTCGGATGATCGCCACGCTGACCGCGGCCCCGGGCGCTTGCCCGGGGCCGGCGGCCGGCACTTCGCAGCGACGCAACCAGTAACGGGCACCGAAAGAGAGCATCCGTGGAAGAAGTCATCCGTTTCGCGCTTCTGGGATTGGGGATCGGGGCGACCTACGCCCTCGCCTCCCAGGGGCTGATCATCGTCTACCGCGGCTCGGGTGTCCTCAACTTCGCGCTCGGCGCGATCGGGATGGCCGGAGCCTACGTCTGGTGGGAGCTGACCACCAACCAGGGCTGGGCCTTCCTCCCGGGCCTGATCGCAGGTGTCCTCTTCGCCGCCGTGATCGGCGGCCTCGTCCACCTCCTGATCATGCGGCCGCTGCGGCACTCAGCGCCGCTGGTGCGGGTGATCGCCACGCTCGGGGTGTTGATCACGATCCAGTCGATCGCGATCCTGCGCTACACCGCGACCTCGAAATTCGTCCCCTCCGACCTGCCGACGGACATCGTCCACATCCACGACACGATCGTGATCTCGGCCGACCGGCTGATCCTGCTCGGCATCGCCTGCGCGCTGACCCTCGGCCTCTGGCTCTTCTACCGCTACACCCGCTTCGGCCTCGCGACCTCGGCGGTGGCCGAGTCCGAGCGCTCCGCTTCGGCCCTCGGCCTCTCGCCGGACACCATCGCCACCTTGAACTGGGCGCTCGGCTGCGGCCTCGCCGGCCTGGCGGCGATCCTGATCGTCCCGATCGTCACCCTGCAGCCGGCGGTGCTGACCAACCTGGTGCTGGCGGCGACCGCGGCGGCGCTGGTCGCCGGCTTCCGCTCGTTCCCGATCGCGCTGGTGGTCGGGCTGGTCGTCGGAATCGCCCAGACCGAGGTCACCCGCTACGTCGAACAGACCGGCGTCGGCACCGCGATCCCCTTCGTCGTCATCGTCATCTGGCTGGTGATCCGCGGCCAGGCGCTGCCGCTCCGCGACTACCTCCTGCAGCGGTTGCCGACGATCGGCTCGGGCCGCTTCAACTGGCCCGGCATCGCCTTCGGCACGGTGGTCGGCGTCGTCCTGCTCTCGATCATGACCCCGATCTGGATCGACGCGATCACGGTGACGATCTGCGTCGGGGTGATCCTGCTCTCGATCGTCGTCCTCACCGGTTACACCGGCCAGCTCTCGCTGGCGCAGTTCGCCTTCGCCGGGTTCGGCGCCTACGTCGCCGGGCGCCTGCTGGCGACGACCGGGCTGCCGTTCTGGCTCGGGATCGTGATCGGGGTCGCGGCGACGATCCCGCTCGGGATCCTCTTCGGGCTGCCGGCGGTGCGAACGCGCGGCATCAACCTGGCGATCGTCACCCTCGGGCTGGGGAGCGCGGTCGAGCTGGTGCTGTTCGGCAACACCGACTTCACCGGCGGCTTCGGCGGCACCCAGATCGGCGAACCGGTGCTGTTCGGCCTCAACATCAACGCCGCCTCGCACCCGACCCGTTACGGCCTGGTCGCGCTCGGCTGCCTGATCGTGGTGGCGCTGATCGTCGGCAACCTGCGAAGAGGCAGGTCGGGACGAAGGCTGATCGCGGTGCGCACCAACGAGCGCGCCGCGGCGGCGCTCGGGATCAGCGTCCCCGGGGCCAAGCTCTACGCCTTCGCGGTGGCGGCGGCGATCGCCGGCCTCGGCGGCATCCTCCTCGCCTTCCGCACGACCTCGATCAACTACGCCGAATTCACCTCGTTCACCTCGATCACGATGGTCGCCTACGCGATGATCGGCGGCATCGGCTACCTGTTCGGGCCGGTGATCGGGGCGACGCTGGCACCCGGAGCGTTCTCCGAACGGCTCCTGAACTCGATCGACAGCGGCATCGGCAAGTACATCCCGCTGATCGGCGGCGTCTCGCTGATCGTCCTCGTGCTGGTCAACCAGAACGGGATCGTCAAAGAGCAGATCGCCCAGATCGCCTTCCTGCGCTCGAAGCTCGGCAAGCTGATCCCGTTCCTGGCGCCGAAGGAGAAACCGAAGCGCGAGCTGCCGGCGCCGACCCGGGCCGAGAACAAGGTCACCCCCATGACCCTCGAGGTCCACGGCCTGACCGTCAAATACGGCGGCACGACCGCGGTCGACGACGTCTCGCTGACCGTCAAGCCGGGCCAGGTGCTGGGGCTGATCGGCCCCAACGGCGCCGGCAAGACCTCGCTGATCGACGCGGTCACCGGCTTCACCAAAATGGCGCCGGGCTCGAAGCTGGCGCTCGACGGCCAGGACATCGGGCGGATGTCGGCGACCAGGCGCTCGCGGCTCGGGCTCGGGCGCTCGTTCCAGTCGCTCGAGCTGTTCGAGGACTCGACCGTGCTCGACAACCTGCGTGCCGCCTCGGACCCGCGCGACGTCGGCTCCTACGTCCGCGACCTGGTCTGGCCGGCCAACGCGCCGCTGCCCGACACGGTGCTCTCGACGATCCGCGAGTTCGAACTCGAGGACGATCTCGACCGCCAGGTCGAGGACCTGCCCTACGGGCGCCGGCGCCTCCTGGCGATGGCGCGGGCGGTGGCGACCGAGTCGAGCGTGCTGCTGCTCGACGAGCCGGCCGCCGGCCTCGGCGACGCCGAGACCGCCGAGCTCGCCCACCTGGTCGGGCGGCTGGCGAAGGAGTGGGGGATCGCGGTGCTGGTGGTCGAGCACGACATGAACTTCGTGATGTCGGTCTGCGACGAGCTCGTCGTCCTCGACTTCGGCCGCACGATCGCCACCGGCAAGCCTTCGGAGGTGCGGAACGACGCGGCGGTCATCGCCGCCTACCTGGGCGAGGAAGAGGACGCGCACACCAGCGCCGCCTCCTCGCGCACGGCGCCGCCGCGGTCGATTCTCGGAACGGAGGGCGCGTGATGGAGGGGAACGGCGTGCAGCCGGTGATCTCGGTCAAGGAGATGAGCACCGGCTATGCCGGGCAGCCGGTCGTCCACGGCCTCAGCTTCGACGTGATGCCAGGCGAAGTGCTGTGCCTGCTGGGGCCGAACGGCGCCGGCAAGACGACGACGATGCTGGCGCTGGCGGGCGAACTGCCGCTGATCTCGGGCGAGGTCCGGTTCGCCGGGGTGAAGGCGAACGCGCCGCTCTACAAACGCGCCCGCAACGGGATGTCCTACGTGACCGAAGAGCGCTCCGTCTTCAAGGGCATGACCCTGCGCGACAACCTGCGGATCGGCGGCGTCTCGGCCGAAGAGGCGGTGGCGCTGTTCCCGGAGCTGGGCCGGCGGATGGGCGTCCGCGGCGGCCTCCTGTCTGGCGGCGAGCAGCAGATGCTGACGCTGGCCCGGGCGCTCGGCCGCAAGCCGCGCCTGCTGCTCGCCGACGAGCTCTCGCTCGGGCTCGCGCCGCTGGTCGTCGACCGCCTCCTCAACGCCGTCCGCCAGGCGGCCGACGAGCGCGGGACCGCGGTGATCATGGTCGAGCAGCACGCCCACAAGGCGCTCCGCTACACCGACCGCGCGATGGTCATCCGCCGCGGCCGCGTCCAACTCGACCTCTCGGGCGAACAGGCCCGCGGCCGGATCGGCGAGGTCGAGCAGGCTTACCTCACCTCGGCCGGCGGCGACGTCGATGCCGGCGAGGCCGACCTCACGGCGGAGCACGCCGGCCGCTCGGCCGAGAACAACAGCGCCGGCTAGCCCCGGCGCTGGCGCCGACCAAGGCGACGCGGCCGGCCTTCTCCTCCCCGACCGCGCCGCTCGGCGCTGCCCGCGCCGCCCCGTTCGCCGCTCGGACGCGTATGCCGGACC
>DASXOF010000106.1:0-9972 GCA_036494495.1 Solirubrobacterales bacterium
TATCCCCGCCCTCGAATCCCCCGTCCCTCGAATCCCCCAAACGGACCCCCTTAAGAATCGCCTCGTAACGTAGCCCGTCGAATGCGCCGTGTCCCGGCCACGCTCATCGCGACCCTGCTCGCGCTCCTCCTTCTCGGCCCCGGCCGTGCCGCGGCGGACCTGGCCGAAAACGTCGATCCGTTTGCGGGCACCCAGCCGGGGCCGGCCACGTTTGGCGGCGGACACAACTTTCCCGGCGCCTCGGTGCCTTTCGGGATGGTCCAGTGGAGCCCCGACACGACGCCGGCGGCGCCGCACTCGGGCGGCTACGACTACCGCGACCACCATCTCTCCGGCTTCAGCCTCACCCACCTGAGCGGTGCCGGCTGCGCGCTCTACGGCGACTTCCCGTTCCTGCCGACGACCGAGTCGTTGACCGGCTCGCCGGCGAACGCCGACGGCGACGGCCTCGACGGGATCTTCGAGCCCGGTTTCTCGCACCGCAGCGAGCGCGCCCGCCCGGGCTACTACTCGGTGCAGCTGAATCCGCGCCACGGCGGCGCGATCGGGGTCGAGCTGGCGGCGACGACGCGGACCGGGGTCGGCCGCTTCACCTTCCCGAGGAACCCGCACTCGAGCGTGCTGGTGAACGCCGGCGGCAGCGCCCAGCCCGACGACTACGCCGCGGTCGCGGTCGACCCGGGCCGGCGGGAAATCTCCGGCACCGCCTCGAGCGGGCTCTTCTGCGGCCAGCGGCCGCGCTACCGGGTCTATTTCGCCGCCGTCTTCGACCGCGGCTTCGAGGCCTCCGGGACCTGGACCGGGAATGGGCTCGAACCGGGGAGCGAAGCCGCCGAAGCGAGCAGCCAGCCGGCGCAGAACCCGCCCCGCAGCGCCGACGCCGGCGCCTACGTCAGCTTCGACACCAGCCGCAACCGCGAGGTCGGGGTCCGGGTCGGCGTCTCCTTCGTCAGCGTCGAAGGCGCCCGCGCCAACCTCCGCGCCGAGAGCAGGGGCGGGCTGCACCAGATCGCCGACCGCGCCCGGCACCGGTGGGACGCGGCGCTCGGCCGGATCCAGGTCTCCGGCGGCTCGCGGTCGCGGACCGGCACCTTCTACACCGCGCTCTACCACGCGCTGCTGGCGCCGCGGACCTTCACCGACGTCGGCGGCCAATACCTCGGCATGGACGGCGCCGTCCACCGCGCCGTCGGCTACACCCAGTACGCCGACTTCTCCGGCTGGGACGTCTACCGCACCGAGATCCCGCTGCTGGCGCTGCTCGAGCCACGGCGGGCCGGCGACATGATGCGCTCGCTGCTGGCCGATGCCGAGGAGAGCGGCTGCCTGCCGCGCTGGCCCTACGCCGCCGGCCAGAGCATGACGATGGTCGGCGACTCGGCCGACCCGATGCTGGCGGCGGCCGCCGCCTTCGGTGCCAGCTTCCCCTACGAAAAGGCGCTGGAAATGATGCTGCGCGGGAGCGAGGCGGAATGCCGCAGCGACGACAACGGCGACCCCGACACCGGTGAATATCTCGAGCGCCAGGGGCTCTCGCAGTACCTGGCCCTCGGCTACCTGCCGCTCGACGACGAAACCGGCCAGCGCAACTCGAACTCGCTGTTCGGCAGCCCGGAAGCGATCTGGGGCTCGGCGGCGACCACGCTGGAGTACGCGCTCGACGACTTCGCGATCGCCCAGCTCGCCGGCCGCTTCGCCGACGGCCCGTCGGCCTACCACGAGTACATGCTGCGCTCGGCCAACTGGCGCCGGCTCTTCGACCCCGCCAGCCGGGAGATCGAGCCGCGCTATGCGGCCGGCGACTTCCCGCAGCCGTACTCGAGCACCGAAGGCGGCGGCTTCGTCGAGGGCGACGCCGCCCAGTACACCTGGTTCGTGCCGCATGACCCGGCCGGCCTCTTCCGGGCGATGGGCGGTCGCCGGGCGGCGCTCGGTCGTCTCCTGCACTTCACGCGCAAGCTCAACGCCGGACCCGACGGCACCCACACCGATCACGCCCTGCTCGGCAACGAGCCGACCCTGCAGACGCCGTGGCTGTTCGACTGGCTCGGCCGGCCCGACCTGACCCAGAGCACGGTCCGCCGCGGCCTCCGCCTCTACTCGACCGACCCTGACGGCTACCCCGGCAACGACGATCTCGGCACGCTCTCGGCCTGGTACGTCCTCGCCTCGCTCGGGCTCTACCCGGAGGTGCCGGGGACGGGAGTGCTGGCGCTCTCGACGCCGGCTTTCCGCCGCGCAGAGATCCACCTGGCGAATCACCGGGTGGCCACGATCACGACCAAGGGCCCGGGGGTCTACGTGAAGGCGCTGCAGCTCGGCGGCCGCGCCTGGGGCCGGCCCTGGACCAGCTACTGCGAGCTGGCCGCAGGGGCCGACCTCGCCTACACGCTCGGCCGCCACCCGAACCGCAAGTGGGGGTCGGGCGTTGACGACGCGCCGCCCTCGTTCGGCCCCCACGCGCCGCGCCCCACCAGTTCCTGCGCTTTTTAGCCGCCGCTTAGGCTCGCTTCATCCTCGGCTCAGCAGGCGGGAAGACGCTCTGAGGTCGTGAACAGCCAGCTCGCTGTCCCAACCGCCGACCCGCCCGCCGCCGAACCGCCGCTGCGGCTCGGCACCGACACCGAAGCCGGTCGGGTCGCCTTCGTCCTCGGCGCGATCGTCTCCCTCGGCGTCCTGGTCCGCTTCGCCAGCCTCGGCGTGCAGAGCTACCACCACGACGAGGTGATCACCGCGATGCGGGTGATCCCCGGCAGCTTCGGCTCGATGCTGCACAAGCTGAAGGTCAGCGAGTCGAACCCGCCGCTCTATTACGTCCTCGCCTGGGGCTGGGCGAAGGCGTTCGGGCGCGAAGAATTCGGCCTGCGCTCGCTCTCGGCCCTTTTCGGGGCGGCGACGGTGCCGGTCGGCTACCTGATCGGCCGCCAGCTCGACGGCCGCCGCTGCGGCCTGATCCTGGCCGCGATCGTCGCCCTCGACCCGATGCTGATCTGGTACTCGCAGGAGGCCCGTTCCTACGCTCTGCTCATCTTCTTCGCGGCGCTCTCGCTGCTCTTCTTCCTGCGGGCGCTCGACGGCGGCCGCGGCCGCGACCTGGCGCTGTGGGCGGCGTTCTCGGCGCTGGCCCTCTGCAGCCACTACTTCGCCGCCTTCCCGGTGGCGATCGAGGGCGCCTGGCTGCTGGTGGCGCTGCGGGGGCGGTGGCGGGCGGTGCTGCCGGCGCTGGCGGCGGTCGCCGCGACCGGCGCGGCCCTGCTGCCCCTCCTGATCGCCCAGGTCGTGCCGAAGCACATCGGCTGGATCGAAGGCAGCCCCGTCTCGCTGCGGCTCTGGCAGACCGGGGTCAGCTTCCTTGCCGGCGAAACCGGGCACGTCATCGCCGAGCCGCCGCGGCCCGGCTACGCGCTGGTGCCGGCGATCGGGGTGGGGATCGCGCTGGCGCTCCTCGCCTGGCGCGGGACGGCGCGGCAGCGGCGCGGGGCGATGATCGCGCTGGCGATCGGGCTCGGGGTGATCGTGCTGGCGCTGGTTGCGGCGCTGGTCGGCAAGGACTACGTGATCGAGCGCAACCTCCTGCCCGCGCTGGTGCCGCTGGCAGCGGTGGTCGCGCTCGGCTTCAGCGCCGCGCCGCGGCGGCTCTCGCTGGGGCTTGCCGCCGGCCTCGGCGCCTACTGGCTGGCCTTCGCCGTCTACGTGGTCGAGACCCCGAACCTGCAGCGCCCGGACTTCCGCGTCGTCAGCCAGGACATCGGCCCGGCCCACGCCCGCCGCGCGATCGTCGGCTGGCGCCTCGCCGCCGACCCGGTCCGCTGGTATCTGCCCGGCAAGGCGGTCCAGGTCTTCGGCGGGCTCAGGGCCGTGCGAGAAGTGGACGTGCTCTCGAAGCCCCATGTCGCCGGGTCGGCGGCTAACCTCCTGCCCTCGTTTCGCGCGGTCGAACAGGTCAGGGTGGACCGCCTTACCCTCATTAGGTACCGAGCTCCGCACTTGGTGAACGTCTCCGTGAAAGAACTGATGCGCCTGCCGACCGGGTTCGCCCGCAACGGCGTCGTCCTCGACCGGGAGGCGCCGTGAGGTCGGATGGGCTCGCCTACCGGCTGGGGGCCGCCGCGCGCGAGCCCGAGAACTGGCGGCAGCTGTTCAAGTTCGGCCTGGTCGGCGGCTCTGGCTACCTCGTCAACCTCGCCGTCTTCGCGCTCCTCTCGAGCAACCTCGGGGTTCAGCACACGATCGCGGCGATCGGCGCCTTCTGTGTGGCCATCAGCAGCAACTACTTCTGGAACCGCCACTGGACCTTCGGGCCGGGGGAGGGGCCGATGCACTTCCAGGCGGCCCGCTTCGTCGTCGTCAGCATCGGCGCCCTGCTGCTCAACCTGGCGATGCTGGAGCTGCTGGTCGGGTCCGGGGTCGGCGAACTGCCGGCGCAGGCGATCGCGGTTGCCTGCGCGATGCCGTTCAACTTCCTCGGCAACCGGCTCTGGACGTTCCGCTGACGCCGCCGATTGGCGCATTTCCCTCGGATGGCGAGAAGAATGGGCCACCGGCCTGCCTGGACCGCTCGGCTAGCCTTGGATCGAGATGAGCGATCGCACTCCCAAATTCGACCCGGCCGCGATCGAGGCCGATCGCCAGGCTGCCTGGGCCGAGCGGGGCGACTTCGACGCGCCCGTTCCCGCCGAGGGGCAGCCGCGCGTCTACGTCAAGCCCTCGAGCCCGTTCACCTCGGGCAACCTGCACATGGGTCACGTCCGCGACTACTCGATCGGCGACGCCTACGCGCGCTTCCGCCGCGGCCGCGGCGACGCGGTGCTGCTCGGCTTCGGCTTCGACGCCTTCGGGCTGCCGGCCGAGCTGGCGGCGATCGAGCGCCAGGTCCCGGCGGCCGAGTGGGTCGAGCAGTGCGGCGAGCGGATGCTCGGGCAGATGCGCCGCCTCGGCTTCTCCTTCGACTACGACCGCGTCTTCTACAGCTCCGACGAGAGCCAGTATCGCTGGTCGCAGTGGCTCTTCCTGACCCTGCTCGAGGCGGGGCTGATCTACCGCGAGGACGCCACCGTCGACTGGTGCGACACCTGCAACACGACGCTGGCCTCGATCCAGGTCGAGGACGGGCGCTGCTGGCGCTGCCACAACGAGGTGCGGCTGATCCGGCGGCCGACCTGGTTCCTGCGGATCACCCCTTATCTGGAGGAGAACGACCGCAACACCGAGCGGCTGCAGAACTGGGACGAGCTGGCGCTCGCCACCCAGCGCTACATCCTCGGCCGCAGCGATGGGGTCGAGCTGGACCTCGGCGGCGAGGGACGCGAGCTGACCGTCTTCAGCCAGCACCGCGGCGCGCTCGGGCTGGCGACCTTCGTGCTGATGTCGCCGCGCCACCCCGATGTCGACGCCTGGATCGGCGAGGAGGCCCGCGAGCAGCTCGAGCAGCTGCGCTCGGGGGGCTGGGAGCGGAGCGCCCGCGACGCCCGGGCGGTGCCGGTGGTCGACACCGGCGCCTCGATCGCCGGCCCGGCCGGGGGCGAGCTGCCGGTCTTCGTCTCGCCGCTGGTCGACGCCCGCTTCGGGCCGACGGCGGCGCTCGGGATCCCGGCAGTCGACGAGGCAGACGCGGAGATCGCCAAGCGCATGGAGCGCGCGCCGGACCCGGTCGAGCCGGAGGAGGGGGAGGAGATGCCGCCCGCGCCGCCGGTCGACGGCGCCCGCGAGGCGGTCCACTACCGCGCCAACGACTTCTCGATCTCGCGCCAGCGCTCCTGGGGGACGCCGATCCCGGTGATCCATTGCGAGGAGCACGGGCCGGTGCCGGTCCCCGAGGCCGACCTGCCGGTGGTGCTGCCGCGCGACATCCGTCCGACCGGCGAGGGCAACCCGCTCGACGAGCGCTCCGACTTCGTCGACGTCCCCTGCCCGGTCTGCGGTGAGCCGGCGAAGCGCGAGACCGACACCCTCGACTGCCACTTCGACGCGCTCTGGCTCTGGGTGCCGGCGGCGGTGCCGCCGCAGGACCGGGCCGAGCAGATGTTCACCCACCCCGACCTGCAGGAGTGGCTGCCGGCCGAGCGCCTGGTCGCCGGCGGCGACTC
Source organism: Solirubrobacterales bacterium (assembly GCA_036494495.1). Lineage (GTDB taxonomy): Bacteria > Actinomycetota > Thermoleophilia > Solirubrobacterales > 70-9 > VAYN01. The sequence goes on from DASXOF010000106.1 coordinate 6,087, forward strand.
GGGCGGCTTCGTCTTCGACCAGCGGATCGTGACCAAGGCGCTGCGCGACATCGGGCCGTTCGCCTTCATGGAGGAGGGGGAGCCGTTCGCCGGCTGCCTCTTCCACGAGATGGTGATCGCCGACGGCCGCAAGATGTCGAAGCACCTCGGCAACGTCGTCGACCCCGACGAGCTGGTGGCCAAATACGGCGCCGACACGGTCCGCTTCGCGATCCTCCGCGCCGCCGGGCCGGCGAAGACGCTCAACTGGTCCGAGGGCGAGATCAAATTCGCCAGCCGGTTCCTCCGCAACGTCTGGACCTACGCGCAGGACCGCTTCGTGGCGCTGGAGGAGCACCGGCACGATCCCGAGGCGGCGGCGGACACCGAGCACCTCCGCGACCGCCTGCGCAAATGGTGCGAGAACGGGCTCGAGAAGATCGCCGAGGACGCCGCCGAGCTGCAGATGCACCAGGCGATCCGCAACATCACCCGCCTCTTCGAGCGGATCGGCCAATACGAGAAGCGCGTGATCGACCGCCGCGGCCAGCTCGACCGGGCCGACGCCGAGGCGCAGGTGGCGGCGCTCGTCCTGCTGGCCCGGACCCTGGTCCCGTTCGCCCCGCACACCGCCGAGGCGCTGCTGCTCGCCTCCGACCGGGTCGACCCCGAGACGCTCGGCGAGTGGCCGATCCAGGCCGAAATCCCGGTCGCCTTCGAGGACCCGGCTCCCGCCGGCACCTGATCGGCCCCGCGCACCGACTCGGAGGCGCCGGCCGGGCCGCGCCGATCGGCGAATTACGGAATCTCGGCAAGTTCACACAAAATGACTTGATTAGACGGACGGGTTCTGTTACTAATTGATCAGGCCGGGTTGATCAACCGGTGACATAGGAGGCGGGGCTCTCAGACGAACCGGGAAACCGCCTTGGGGTGGCAAAGGAGGACCAGTCGTTGAGCCGAGTCAATCCGTTCCTGGACGGGCTCGGGAGCGTCTTGGCCGAGCGCCAGCGCCCGTCCCGCCTCCACTTACTTCATGAGCAAGGGCGCCGCGAGGCGCCCTTTCTCATTCCGGCGGCGGCTCGACCTCATAGCGCCCCTTCTCGACCGACCAGGTGATGCCCTCGCAGAGCACCTGCGGCGTGGTGCCGAGCGAGCCGGCGAGCTTGGCGATCGTGCCGAGGCGCGGCTCGCGGCCGGCTCGCTCGAGCAGCGAGACCTCGGTGCGGTGCAGGTCGCAGCGGCGGGCGAGCTCTTCCTGGGAGACGCCGGCCTTGGTGCGGACGCGGCGCAGGTTGGCGGCGAACCGCTGCTGGGGCGTGGGCGTCATTCGGGACCATTCTGTACTGCTACAGACACAAAGTTCCACAGACAGAAGCCTTCGCAGGCCCTGTCCGCCGCCTACCGGGTCCGCTACCGTGCTCGAAGGGATGCGGCGCCCAATTGTGAAGATTTGCGCAACGGCCGTTGAGCACCTGCACCACGGCTGGTATACCCATGCGAAGCCGCTACCGCGGCAGACACGACAAACGAGCAGCAAAGGACGATCGGAGGACTCATGAGCGACGCGGTTGATCCGCATCTGGAGGCGCCCGCAGGGCCGCACACCAGGTCGTGCGCCACCGAACTCGTCTGTCGCGACTGCGGCTACCGCACGCCGCTGCTCGACAGTGCCTTCAAGTGCCCGGCCTGCGGCGAGGGCCTCGACATCGACTACGACTACGAGCGCGCCAAGGCGACGATCGCCGAGCACCCGCTCGCCGAGCGGCCGCTCAACCTCTGGCGCTTCGAGGAGCTGCTGCCGATCACGTCGCAGCGGGCCCAGGCGCGGGTCGGCCAGATCTCCGGCCAGACGCCGCTGATCCACGCCGAGCGGCTCGGCGCCGAGCTCGGCCTCAACCGCCTCTACATCAAGGACGACTCGACCAACCGGCCGACCCTCTCCTACAAGGACCGGGTCGTCGGGATGGCGATCGCCCGCCTGCTCGAGCTCGGCAAAGACGAGGTCGGCTGCGTCTCGACCGGCAACGTCGGCACCGCCGTCGCGGCGCTCGCCGCCGCGGCCGCCGCCGCCGCCTACATCTTCTACCCCGGCAACATGGAGAAGGGGAAGGCGAAAGCCTGCCGCGCCCTCGGCGCCCAGGTCTGCCAGCTCGACGGCAACTACGACCAGGCAAACCGCGCCTGCCGCGAGCTCTCGCTGGCGAGCGGGATCGAGTTCGCCAACATCAGCCTGCGGCCGTTCTACGCCGAGGGGGCGAAGACGATGGCCTTCGAGGTGGTCGAGCAGCTCGGCTGGGACGCGCCGGACCACATGGTGATCCCGGCCGCCGGCGGCACCCTCTCCTCGCGGGTCCACAAGGGGTTGAACGAGCTCGAGATCGTCGGCCTGGCCGAGACCTCCGGGACGAAGATCAACATCGCCCAGGCGAGCGGCTGCTCGCCGATCGCCACCGCGATCCGCGGCGGCGGCGACCTCGAGCCGCAGACGCCCGAGACCGCGGCCCACTCGATCGCGATCGGGTCGCCCGGCGACGGCAACCTGGTGCTCGACGCGGTCCGCACCCGCGGCGGCTGGGCGGCGGCGGCGTCCGACCCGGAGATCTTCGAGGCGATCGACCTGCTCGGCCGCACCGAGGGCCTGCTCACCGAGCCGGCCGGCGGCACCACGATCGCCTGCACCGCGCGGATGGCCCAGGAAGGGAAGATCGGCCCCGACGAGGTAGTCGTCGCCGCGATCACCGGCAACGGGCTGAAGACGATCGCCGACCATCCGGAGAAGCCGTGGCCGGAAGGGGTCCCGTGCAACGTCGAGGCGATGGGGCAGATGCTGGCCGACTTCCGGGCCGCGGCCGAGACGGCGCTGCACTGACCGAGCTGCCGGGGGTCGAGGGCGCGCGGCACCGGACCGTCCGGGTCCGCGGCGCCGAGCTGCACCTGGCGGAAATGGGGGAGGGCGACGACGTCGTCCTCTGCCTCCACGGTTGGCCGCAGCACTGGTACGAGTGGCGGGCGCTGATGCCGGCGCTCGCCGACCGCCACCGGGTGATCGCGCTCGACCAGCGCGGCTTCGGCTGGTCTGAGGCGACGCCGGGCGGCTACGAGAAGGAAGAGCTGGCCGCCGACGTGCTGGCGGTGATGGACGAGCTCGGGCTCGAGCGGGTGAAGCTGGTCGGCCACGATTGGGGCGGCTGGATCGGCTTCCTGCTCTGCCTGCGGGCGCCGGAGCGCTTCGAGCGCTACCTGGCGCTCAACATCGTCCCGCCCTGGACGAGCCAGCGGACGATGGTGCCCCACCTCTGGCGCTTCTGGTACCAGTGGCTGATCCTGGCGCCGGGCCTCGGCTACCGGCTCCACACCTCGGGCCGGTTCGTGCCGAAAGTGCTGGTCGGCGGCTCGGTCAACCGCGAGCCCTGGGACGCGGCGACGATCGCCGCCTTCTCCGACAGCTTCCGCGAGCCGGACCGGGCCCGGGCGGCCGTGCAGATGTATCGAGTGTTCAACTTGCGAGAGACGCCGGAGATCGTCGCGGGCCGCTACGCCGATGCCCGTTTGGAGGTGCCGACGCGCATGTTGTTCGGGACGGGGGATTCGGCGTTGCGGCCGGAGATGCTGGCGGGATGGCGGCGGCATGCGGCGGAGATGGAAGTGGAGTTGGTCGAGGGTTGCGGGCATTTCATCGCGGATGAGGCGCCGTTTCTCGTGGCCGCTCGTGCTCGCGAATTCTTCGGCTGAGGCCCGAAGCCGGTGGCCCCACCGCCAACCTCAGATTCACAAGCCCAGATCCCAAGGTCAGTCAGCTAAAAGCAAAGGGTGGGGGCCACCCGGTCTTGTTTTGAGCTTCCGAGGGCTCGGGCGGGTGTCGGGGGACCTCCTGAAAACACTCCAGCGGAGCCGAAGGCGGAGC
>DASXOF010000107.1:0-6941 GCA_036494495.1 Solirubrobacterales bacterium
GCCAGCCCGGCCGAAACCGCCGCCGCGGTGGCGCTCGCGGTCTTCCCCTCGACCACCCCGGCGCAGCGGCCCGCCGCGGTGGCGCTGGTCGACGAAGCCGAATGGCCGGTGGCGATCGCCGCCGCGGTGCTGATGGCGCCGCCGGTCCGCGCCCCGATCCTCTTCTCCGGCCCCGGCGGCGCCCCGGAAGCGAGCGAGGAAGCGCTGGCCGCGCTCGACCCGCAGGGCAGCAAGGAGACCAGCGGCGCCCGCGGCTTCGCCTTCGGCGACGTCACCGTCCCCGACGGCGCCGGCGGGATCGAAACGATCCGCGCCGCCGGCGCCGGCGCGGCCGAAGAACCGGCGGCGATCGCCGCCGCCATCGCCGACCTCCGCGACCGCCTCTTCGGCTCGCCGCCCGAGGCGATCGTCCTCGCCCCGCTCGAAGGACCGGGCTTCGCCGCCCCCGCCGCCGCCTGGGCCGCCCGCTCCGGCGACCCGGTCCTCTTCGCCGAAGAGAAAGCGCTGCCGAAGCCGACCGAGGAAGCGCTTAAGGAGCACGTCAAGGCGCCGGTCTACGTGCTCGGCCCCTCCTCCGCGATCGCCGGTTCGGTCCTGAAGCGGGTGCGCAAGCTCGGCAACCCGGTCAAGCGCGTCGCCGCCGAGGACCCGGTCGCGGCCGCCCTCGCCTTCGCCCGCTTCGGCGACGGCAGCTTCGGCTGGAACGTCGACGACCCCGGCCACGGCTTCGTCCTCGCCCGCGACGACGCGCCGCTCGACGCGGCCGCGGCGGCGCCGCTCTCGGCCGCCGGGACCTGGGGGCCGTTGCTGCTCACCGACAGCGCCGGTACGCTGCCGCCGGAAGTCCGCAGCTACTTCCTCGACGTGAAGCCCGGCTACACCACCAACCCGACCCGCGCCTACTACAACCACGTCTGGGTGATCGGGGACCAGGAGGCAATCGACGTGAAGCAACAGGCCGAAGTGAACGAACTGGCCGAGCTGGCCAAGGTGGGCGGCGAATGAGCGAGGCCGAGAACCCGCAGCTGCTGCAGGCGCAGGAGCTGACCGCGGAGGACATCCGCGCCCTCGCGGGCGCCGTCGTCCCCCACTTCGCGCTGCAGGTCCGCAACCGGATCCGCCGCCTGATCGCGCCGCTGCCCGAGGGCCACCCCGCCCGGATCGAAGGCGAGCGCCAGATCGCCCGGCTCGAAGAGCTCTCCAAACACAGCGGCGAGCCCCGGCAGGGGCTCGGCATCGCCCACTAGGCGGGACGGCGCCGTGAAGTACCTCGCACCGGGCGTCTGGCGGCTGAAGGAGGTGCCGGCGCCGAGCATCAACTGCTACCTGGCCGAGGACGTGCTGATCGACGCCGGCCGCCGCTGGGACCGGCGGCGGATCTTCGCCGAGCTCGACGGGGTCGAGATCTCGATGCTGGCGCTGACCCACGTCCATCCCGACCACCAGGGCGTCGCCAAGGACGTCTGCGAAGCGCGCGGGGTGCCGCTCGCCTGCCACGCCGACGACGTCGAGGCGATGGAAGGGCTGCGCCCGGTTCAGGAGGCCGGCAGCTCGAACCCGGTCAACCGCGTGATCCGCGCCCTCTGGGAGGGGCCGCCGTACAAGGTCGAGCGGGTGCTGAACGAGGGCGACGAGGTCGCCGGCTTCCGCGTCGTCCACGCGCCGGGCCACGCCCGCGGCGAGGTGATCTTCTTCCGCGAGAGCGACCGGGTGGCGATCTGCGGCGACGTGATCCGCAACATGAGCTACGCCACCGGGCTGCCCGGGATCAAGGAGCCGCCCGACGTCTTCACCTACGACCCGGCCGAGAACCGCCGCTCGATCCGCAAGCTCGCCGAGCTGAACCCGACGCTGATCCTCCCCGGCCACGGCCCCGCGGTCACCGACATCGCGGCCTTCGAGCGCTTCGTCACCGCGTTGCCGGCCTGAGCCCGGACCGGCCCTTTCTCGCGCCGCACCGTTCGCGACCTCCCAGCCGGCGGTTGACAGCGGGCAGCGTTCGCCCTTCGGACGCGTATGTCGGACCAACGGCGAACGGCGGGGTTGCGTTTTCATTTCGTGTCATCTATGGTGACGCGAAATGGTGAGGAGCTACAGCCAGACGCAGCGTGCGGATTCGACGGCGGCGACGCGGCGGGCGATCCTCGACGCGGCGGTCGAGCTCTTTCGCGAGGAGGGCGATGCCGACGCCTCGCTGCAGCGGGTCGCGGCCCGGGCCGGCTGCAGCAGCCGCTCGGTGATCCGCCACTTCGGCTCCAAGGAGCAGCTGATCGAAGCGGCGATCGCCGACGGGACCAGCGCCGCGATCGAGGCGCGCCGGGTCGAGCCCGGGGACGTCGAGGGCGCCGTCCGCAAGCTGGTCGACCACTACGAGCAGCAGGGCGACGAAGTGGTGCGCTGGCTCGCCTCGGCCGAGCGCTACCCGCTGCTCCGCCAGGTCACCGAAGCGGGGGCGCGGATGCACCGCGAGTGGGCGCGGGACTCCTTCGCCCCCGACCTCGATGAGCTGCCGGCCGCCGAGCGCAGGCGCCGCCTCGCCGCCCTGGCGACCGTCACCGACGTCTACGTCTGGCACCTGCTGCGGCGCCGCGAAGGGCTGAGCCGGGCCGCCACCGAGGCGCAGATCCTGGCCCTGGTCGAAGCGGCGCTGCGGGGCGCGCCGCTCGGGGCGGCGCGGTGAGGATCCTCGCCTACACCTCCCCCGCCCGCGGTCACCTCAACCCGATGATGGGGCCGCTGCTGGAGCTGCGTCGGCGCGGCGCCGAGGTCCACCTGCGGACGCTCTCCTCGCAGGTCGAGGCGGTGCGCGCCGCCGGCCTCGAGTGCGAGCCGCTGGCGCCGGCGATCGAGGCCCTTCCCCACAACGACCACCGGGCCCGCAACCAGATCGACTCCGGGCGCCGGTCCTTCGCCACGCTCGGCGCCCGCGCCCCGCTCGAGGTCGCCGACTTCGAAGCCGCCCTCGCCGCCACCGACCCCGACGTCGTCCTCGTCGACACCACCACCTACGGCGCCAAGGCCGTGGCCGAGCGGCTCGGGCTGCGCTGGGCCGAGGCGCGACCGTTCCTGTTCGAAGAGCCGGCCCCGGGGGTGCCGCCGTTCGGGCTCGGGCTGCGGCCGCAGGGCGGCGCGGTCGGCTGCCTGCGCGACGCCTCGCTGACCTTCGTCGGCCGCTGGTTCGACCGCAAGGCGCGGCTGCCCGCCGTCAACGCCGGCCGCAGGGCGGGCGGCCTGCCGCCGCTGGCCACGGTGGCCGAGTCGCGCAACCGCGGCGACCTGACCCTCTACTTCACCGCCGAGCCGTTCGAGTACGCGCGGCCGCTGCCGCCGAACGTGGTGATGGTCGGCCCCGGCGAGTGGGACACCGCCGCCGACGGCGACGCCGCGGTCGAGCTGCCGGACGACGATCGGCCGCTGGCCCTGGTCGCCTGCTCCTCGGAGTTCCAGGACGACGGCGCGATCGCAGCCACCGCGCTCGCCGGCCTGCGGCGGGACTGGCGCCTCGTCGTCACCACCGCGGGCGTCGATCCGGCGCAGCTCGGCAGCGACCACGGCGACGCGGTCGTCGCCCGCTTCCTCCCCCACGGGCCGCTGCTGCAACGGGCCGACGTCGTCGTCTGCCACGGCGGCATGGGCGTCACCCAGAAGGCGCTGGCCGCCGGGGTCCCGGTCTGCGTCGTGCCCTGGGGGCGCGACCAGCTCGAGGTCGCCGCCCACGTCGTCGAGGCCGGGGCCGGGACGCGGATCGGCCGGCGGCGGCTCACCCCCGAGCGCCTCGCCGCGGCAGTCGCGCGCGCCCAGGGGTGCCGGGACGGCGCCGCTCGGGTGCGGGCCGGCTTCGAGGCGACCGGGGGATCCGCCACCGCGGCGACCGCGCTGGAATCGCTGGTCCCGGCGCCGGCTCCCTGACCGCAGCTTCGGGCTTGCGCCCCGGTTACCTCGGGTAACCGCTCGCGAACAGACAACTGGAAGGGAGTCCAGGATGCGCAAGCTGTTGCAGCGACGCCCCTCGCCGGGGCTGATCGTCGCTCTCGTCGCTCTCGTCGTCGCGCTCGGCGGCACCGCCTACGCCGCCCAGATCAACGGCAACGCGATCGTCAAGCACTCGATCGGCGGCGGCAAGCTCAAGCACAAGACGCTGACCGGCTACCAGGTCAACACCGCGAAGCTCGGCGTGATCCCGGCCGCGAGGCGGGCCACCGACACGCTCTGGGCGGTCGTCGACAACCCGGCCGGCGCCGGCAACGCGACGCTCGCCCGGGCCAGCGACCCGACGATCTCGGTGACCGAGGGCGGCGGCGCCGTCAACGTGATCTTCCCGGGCGACGTCTCGGTCTGCGCCAATGTCGCCGCCCGCAACAACGCCGGCACCAGCGTGCCCAACCCCGGCTACGTGCAGACCAACATCTCGCCCGCCAACCCGAATGCGATCGAAGTCCACACCCGCGACAAGAACGGCGCCAACGAGGACGCCGACTTCCACCTGATCGTCGTCTGCCCCTGACGGGGCAGGCGCCGGTTTAGAATCGGCCGGTGGCCGAGGAAGCGATCGACAGGCAGCGCACGGTCGAGGCCGGCGTCGACAAGCCCGACGACGCCCGGGCGATGGCGATCCAGCGGCTGAAGATGAAGCAGGACTTCAAAGGCGTCCTCGCCGGCGGCATCTTCGCGATCGTCGTCTGCACGGTGATCTGGGCGATCGGCGAAGGCGGCTACTTCTGGCCGGTCTGGGTCTGCCTCGGGGTCGCGATCGCGGCCATAGCCCAGGGCTGGAAGGCCTACGGCCCGAGCAACCGGATCACCGAGGCCGACGTCCGGCGCGAGATGGAAAAGGGCTAGACGCTCAGCGGCGCAGCCGCAGCTCGTCCACCCGCGCCTCCTTCATCGCCACCCGCTCGCCGCGAAACGGCACCCCCTCTTCGCGCAGCCGCCGCTTCTGGCGGGCGCCCTTGGCGAGCGAGCCGTCGGCGCGGACGACCCGCCACCAGGGCAGGTCGCGCTCGGTCGTCCCGAACAGCACCGTGCCTGCGAAGCGCGGCGCCCCCGGCGAGACGTCGCCGTAGGTGGCGACCATGCCCGGCGGGATCGACCGCACTCGCGCCAGAACCACGGCTTCGCGGTCGGGGGGCTGGCTCAAGCCGCGGGGCCGAAGGCGTCGATGATCCGGTTCTGGAACTCGGCGAGCTCGGCTTCGGAGATGAAGTAGGTGGGCGGGGTGAGGAAGAGGGCGTCGGCGCGCTCGGCGGTCGCCTCGACCCGGGCGCGGACCTTGTCGAGCGGGCCGGCGGCGCAGTAGGCCTCGACCATCGCGTCGCTGATCGCCGCCGGCACCCCGGCCAGGTCGCCGCGGCGGAAGGCCTCGCCGGCCGCCGCGGCCTCGGCGGTGAAGCCGTGCAGCTCCCAGAGCGGCGCGTACGTTTTGACCGTCGCGTAGAAGGAGATCGTGCGGCGGGCCATATCGATCGCCCGGCCCTCGTCGTCGTCGATCGCGCAGCAGACGGTCGGGATGTAGTCGAAGCCGGCGCGCTCGCGGCCGGAGCGCCGCAGCCCCTCCTCGAAGGCCGGCACCACCACCTCGTCGATCCAGCGCAGGCTCTGGATCGGGTGGCCGATCAGGCCGTCGGCGACGTCGCCGGCCATCCGCGCCATCCCTGCCTGGACGGCGGCGGTGTAGATCGGCGGTGGCGTCTCGCGAGCGGGCGGGGGCGGCCGCACCCAGCCCTTGATGTCGATGTCGTAGTACTCGCCCTGGTAGCGGATCGGCTCGCCGGCGCTCGCCTGGCGCATGATCAGCCGCGTCGCCTCGATCGCCTCGCGCAGGTGCGGCGCCGGCTTCCCGTAGCTGGCGTTGTGCCAGGTCTCGTTCAGGCGCTTGACCCCGGCGCCCATCCCGAGCCGGAAGCGCCCGCCCGACATCTCGTCGATGTCGAGGGCGGTGACGGCGTGGATGAAGGGGCTGCGGGTGAAGGCCCAGACGATCCCGGTCGCGACCCCGATCCGCTCGGTCTTCCCGGCCAGGTAGGCGGCCTGGGTGACGGCGCTGCGGAACAGCTCCGGCGCCCAGACGCACTCGACCCCGGCCGCCTCGGCCCGCAGCGTCTCGGCCTCGAGCTCGGCGATCGAGGTGCCGATCGCGGCGACCGAGATGCGATCGAGCGCGCTCACGGGCGGGCGATCACGCCGCGGCCGGGGCTGCGGTCCCGGCGAAGATCGCCGCCGCGACCCGCTCGCGGTGCCAGCGGGCGTCGCCGTAGAGCGCGGCGTTGGCGCGGCCGCGCTTGAGGAAGAAGTGGAGGTCGTGCTCCCAGGTGAAGCCGATGCCGCCGTGGACCTGGATCGAGGCGTCGGGAACGCGCCAGCCGGCATCGGAGGCGTAGGCCTTGGCGCTGGCCGCGGCGCGCGGCAGCGAGGCCGGCTCGGCGTCGGCGGCCCAGGCGGCGCCGTAGACGGCCGAGCGCGAGTTCTCGGTCTCCAGCAGCATCTGCGCGCAGCGGTGGGAGACCGCCTGGTAGGAGCCGATCGGGCGGCCGAACTGCTGGCGGTCTTTGGCGTACTCGACGGCCATCTCGAGGGCCCGCTGGGCGACCCCGGTCGACTCGGCGGCGAGGGCGACGCAGGCGACGTCGAAGGCCGGCTCCCAGTCGGCGCCGTGACCCGGCAGCGTCGCCGCGGGGCCGACCCGGACGCCCTCGTAGCGGACCGAGGAGAGACGGCGGGTGGTGTCGATCGACGGTTCCTCGGCGACCGTCACCCCGGCGGCGCCGGCGTCGACCAGGTGGCGGCGGCCGTCGCCGGTGGCGACGAGGAAGAAGTCGGCGCTTGCCGCGTCGGGGACGAGGACCTTCTCGCCGTCGAGGATGACGCCGTCGCCGTCGGCCTTGGCCTCCATCGTGAAGCCGCCCGGGCTCGCCGGCGAGCCCGCGTCCCAGAGCGCCGGCGTG
>DASXOF010000108.1:0-3608 GCA_036494495.1 Solirubrobacterales bacterium
CCCGACCGCGAAGGCCGGGCGGCGACGACGATCGGCGACATGCGGGGGGTCTCGGCCGTGATGGTGACGACCGAGCCTCCCGGCGGCAGCGAAGCCCCGACCTCGAAGCCGATCGTCGAACTGCCGATCCCGCCCAGCTAGCCGAGTTGGCGCCTTTTGCACCTATGCGATGCAAAAGGCGCCATTAGCCCGGCTCCCCCCAGGCGGTGGCGACCAGGCGGCGAGGGCCGCCGCGGTCGCGGTGCTCGCAGAGGTAGATGCCCTGCCAGGTGCCGAGGGCCGGGCGGCCGGCGGCGATCGGCAGGGTCAGCGACGGTCCCAGCAGCGCCGCCTTTACGTGAGCCGGCATGTCGTCGTCGCCCTCGAGCGTGTGGGTCCAGTACGGCGCCCCTTCCGGCACCGCCTGGTCGAACCAGCTCTCGAAATCGCGCCGCACCTCCGGCGAGGCGTCCTCGCTCAACGCCAGCGAGGCCGAGGTGTGCTGGATCAGCAGGTGGAGGATCCCGACCTCGACGTCGCCCAGCTCGGGCAGCTCCGCCAGCACCTCAGCCGTGACCAGGTGGAAGCCCCGCGGCCGCGGCTCGAGGTGGATCGGCCGCTGCACCCACACCGGGCGCGAGCTCAGGCGGCGAAGCGCTGTTCGGCCCGGGCCCGGCGGCGGGCGGCCTCGACCTCGCGGTCCTTCGGCGCGGCCGCGGTGACGAGGCTGCCGAGCAGCTCAGCCGAGACCTCGGTGACCGCGGCCACCGCCGCGTCGAAGGCCTCCTGGTTTGCCTGCGAGGGCTTGTTGAAGCCGCTGATCTTGCGCACGTACTGCAGCGCCGCCGCCTCGATCTCGTCCTCGCTCGCCGGGGGCTCGAAGTTGTAGAGCGTTTTGATGTTTCTGCACATGCCCGGGATCGTAGGCGACGGGGCGCTCCCAGGAAAGGGCGACCCGGGCAGGAGAGATCTCAGGGAAATGCGAGATCGAAACCCGGGCCGCCCGACACTCGCCGGCGATTGAGGGCACTGAGCCGGCGAGTCCTCCGCCCCCTCCGGAGCGAAGCGATGCCGGCCCCGGCGCGCCGCAGGGAAGCGGCGCGCCGGGATGCCGGAATCAGCCCTTGGGCGTGCAGCTGCGGATCACTTCCGCCGCCGCCTTGGTCCCGTCGGCGAATTTGGCTTCGCCGTGGACCTGGAGCTTGCCGTCGGTGCATTTGGCCATGATCGGGTGGTAGGTCTTGCCTCCCTGCCCCTTCACGCTCTTGTTCACCGTCAGCTGGAAGCTCGTCACCGAGCCCGCGCCGCCGGCGATCTTCGGGATCGAGGCGACCGAGAGGGTGCCGTAGCGCCCGTGCGAGATTTTCTTGATTTTCACCGTGGTCACGATCGCCCCGGTGATCGGCGCGTTGAAGTACGCGTGGACGTACCAGGTGGTCGTGCCGCCCGAGGTGCCGCCGTTGATCAGCAACAGCTTCGAGCTGACCGGGATCGGCTTCTGTTCGGGGAAGGCCACCTCGACGGTGGTCGTGCCGGTGCCGATGATCGCCGGCCCGCAGGCCGCTTCGGCCGCCTTGGTGTCACGCGACTGCAGCTGGCCACCGGTGCAGGTCGGGATGCCCTTCGAGTTCACGACGGCGTTTTTGTCGCCTTCGATCACGACTTCTTTCAGCGCCGGCGGATGAGTGCCGTCGGTGGTGTTGATCTTCCCTTCGACCTTCAGAGCGATCGGTTCCGGGGTCTTCTTCGACAACGCTTTCGGGGTGAAGCCGCCGTCGGCGGTGAACACCAGGTTCCCCACCTGCACGGTGACGGGACCTTCCCCGGCAGCGCTGGCGAAGCCGACTGCCGCCACCGCCATCGCGGCGAAAAGCGCGACCGTCAACGTCAAGAGCTTGCGCATCCCTGTCCTCTCATAGAAGGCTCGCCCAACGCGAGCATTTGTCGCATGCCGATTCAGTACCGGCGCGTTCCCAGCCTTGGACGGTATCAGCCCAAATAGGGCCGATGGTGGACCGGGCGGGCACCGCTCGGCGGCAGGAAGCCGGCGCTAAGGCGAGGGAAAGCCCGGCGAGAGGACCTGGGCGGCGATCGCGCACCAGTTCTGGCTCGGGTTGGGATCGTTCAGCTTCCAGCGCGAGGCGACCACGATCCGCTCGCCGCTGTTCATTTCGACCACCACCATGCCGTTGTTCGGCAGGTTGGCGGTGACCGGCCCGGCCGGCTCGCGCAGGCTCGAGTCTTCGGAGGCTTCGCGGGTGGTGACCAGGCCGCCGGCCGCGGCGCTGACGCTGAGCTGGCGCGGCTGCCCGGGTTCGCAGCGCAGGGAGACGGTGCCGAGGCCCGGGAATTCGACCGCGGCGCTGCCGTTGGCGGCGGCGCTCGCCTCGCCGTGCCAGAAGACCTGCGCCGAGCGCGCCAGCGGCGGGGTGCTCAGCGCCGTTTCGGTGCCGAAGAAGGCTTCGACGTCGCAGTGGGCCTTGGCGCCGGAGCTGAAGTCCCACTGCCAGTCGAGCCGCAGCGTCGTCGGCGGCGCCAGCGGCAGGCCGCCGTTGTTGCCGATCGGCCCGCGGTCGGAGATCACCCCCTCGAAGCTGCCGGTCGAGGTCTTCTCGGGCGGGCTGAACTTGTTCAGGCCCTCGTAGAAATCGAAGCCGGTGCCGGTCGTGTAGACGGCTTCGCGCAGCGACTTTTCCCGGTAGGTGCCCCAGTCCTTGTAGGTCCAGTTCATCATCGCGATTTCGCGCCCGCCGTTCGATCCGAAGATCCGCACGTACTGGGTTTCCGGGTTGCAGACGACTTCGCCGAAACCGATGCCCGGGGCGACGAAGCCGGCGGTGTCGCGTCCCCCCCATTCGCCGCCCGACCAGTTGACGACGGCCTTCTGGACCAGGGCGCCGCTTTCGGTCGGCATCGCCCCGCTGCCGCCGCCCTGGGCGAAGACGATCCTCTGGACCGCCTTCAGCCGCGGTCCGCCCTTGGCCTTGTGGCCGACCATCCGCAGCGTGTAGGTGCCGGGAAGCAGCGGCTGGGAGATCGGCAGCGAGACGATTTCCTGGCCCTTGCTGGGGCTGGCGACGCGCTTGCGCGAGAGCACCTGGCCGCCGCTGTTGCGGAAGGCGATCTTGACCGCGCCGAGCCTGGCCCGCTTCAGCGGCCGGAGGATCAGCTTCACGGCGCCGGCGTTGTCGCCGGTCAGAGTGCTGACCGGGCTCGCCTTCAGCGGCAGCCCGGACCTGATCCCGTGCTTTTGGGCGGCCGCCGCCTGGGCGCCTGCCGCCGGCCCCAGCGCCAGCAGGGCGAGGAGCGGGATCGCCGCCAGCCGCCTCAGCTGCTGGCCCCCTTGCCTTCTTCTTCCTGGGCGCTGCCGCCTTCGTCTTCGACGATCTGGGCCGGCGGGTAGTAGACGACGTCGGGCGCGATTTCGCCCTTCAGCCAGGCGAGCTCGGTGTTGCGGACTTCGTCGGGCAAGGGCACCAGGCTGGCGGCGCTGGCGATCGGCTGCGACTCGGTCACCGCGTAGGCGAGGAACTCGCTGACTTCGGCTTCCTTCATCGTCGGCAGGTTGACGGTCAGGAGCAGCTGGCGGGCCAACGGGTAGGTGCCGTCGGTGATCGTCGACTGCGAGG
>DASXOF010000109.1:0-7891 GCA_036494495.1 Solirubrobacterales bacterium
TCGAGTACCGGCGTTACCGCGACGCCGCCGGCGAGCTGGCTGAGCGCTTCGAGTCCCAGCGCGGTTATCTCTACCGCTCGGCGCCGCTGCCGCCGGAGCTGCGCCGGGTTGCCGTCGAGGCGGCAAGCGCGGTCTACGACCCCGACCTGCTGGGCTCGGCGCTCGGCGACCTGCTGGTCGAGCCCGAGGACGTCGACATCAGTCACATCCGCCCGACCGTCTCCCTGCAGCGCCGGCTGACGGCGCTGCGCGACGCCCTCGGCCGCCGCTCCGAGTTCGACTTCGACGACGAGTTCGGCGGCGAGGACCGGCTGACCCAGGCGGTGACCGTGTTCGCGATGCTGGAGCTCTACCGCAAGGGCGAGGTGACCTGGGAGCAGGACCGGCCGCTGGGGCCGATCCGGGTGCGGCGGCTGCGCGCCGCCGAGAGCGGGGCCGGCTCGTGAGCGACCTCTCGCGCACGGTCGAGGCGCTGCTCTTCCTCTCGCCCCAGCCGGTCTCGGTGGCCGACCTGGTCGAGGCGACCGAGGCGACCGAGGGCCAGGTCGCCGAGGCGGTCGAGCTGCTGCGCGAGGACCTCGCCGAGGGCAGGCGCGGGGTCGTCCTGCGCGAGATCGGCGGCGGCCTCACCCTGGCCAGCGACCCGGCCAGCGAGGACGCCGCCCGGCGCCTGCTGGCGAAGCCGCGGACGCCGCCGCTGACCCAGGCCCAGGCGGAGACGCTGGCGATCGTCGCCTACCTGCAGCCGGTCTCACGGCCGGAGGTCGCCCGCATCCGCGGCGTCAGCTCCGAGTCCGCGGTGCAGACGCTGGCCGAGCGGGGGCTGATCGAAGAGTCGGGGCGGTCGAGGTTCGGGGCCGCGATCTTCAAGACGAGCGAGCTGTTCGAGCGCCTCTTCGGGCTGTCCGGGCTGGACCAGTTGCCGGACCCTTCGAAGTTCGATCCGACTCCTGAGGATGAGCGGGAGCTGCGGGAACGGTTGTTGAAGGCCGGCGAACAACGGGCTGAGTGACGTAGGCGGGCGACCGGGGGTGGTCCCGCCGGAGCAAGAGCGGGGAGGCTCCGCCGGGACCACCCCCGATCACCCGCCCGCGCACCTCGGGACACTTCCTCCATGAGGCTGGCCAAATATCTCGCCCACGGCGGCGTTGCTTCGAGGCGGCGGGCCGAGGACATCGTTGCCAAGGGCTTGGTCACGGTCGGGGGCGAGGTGGTGACCGATCCCGCGCGCGACGTCTCAGACGCTGATGACGTCCGCGTCAACGGCGCGCCGGTCCGCGGCGCCGAGCCCCGCGAGGTCTGGGCGGTGAACAAGCCGGCGGGGGTGGTCTCGACGGCGCGCGAGCCCGGTTCCCGGCCGGCGGTGGTGGCGCTGGTCGACTCTCCCGCGCGGCTCTACCCGGTCGGCCGGCTCGACGCCGACTCCACCGGCCTCCTGCTCCTGACCAACGACGGGGAGCTCGCCAACCGGCTCACCCATCCCCGTTACGGGGTCACCAAGACCTACCGGGCGCGGCTGGCGAAACCGATCGGCGGCCGCCAGGTCGCCGCCCTGCGTGACGGCGTCGAGCTCGAGGACGGGCCGACCTCGCCGGCCCGGGTCGAGCCGCTCGGCGCGCGCGAGATCGAGATCGAGCTGCGCGAAGGGCGCAACCGGCAGGTGCGGCGGATGGTCGAAGCGGTCGGCAACCGGGTGCACGAGCTGCGCCGGGTCGCGTTCGGCTCGCTCGCCCTCGGCGACCTTCCCGAGGGCAGATCGCGCCGCCTGGGGGAGGGGGAGATCGCTCGGCTCTGGAAAGATGCTGAGCCGTGATGGAGATCGGTCGCTTCGAAGCGAGCCAGCCGCGCCTCTTCGCCGCCCGCGGAGCGGTCCAGGCCGTCGCCAACGAGGCCGACGCGATCCTCGACGCGACCGAGGAGCTGATGCGCGACCTGATCGACCGCAACGCCCTCGAGCCCGAGAACATGGTCAGCTGCATCTTCACCACCACCGAGGACCTCGACGCCGAGTTCCCGGCGGCGGCGGCGCGGCGGATCGGCCTCGACTCGGTGCCGCTGATGTGCTCGCGCGAGATCCCGGTGCCGGGCTCGATGCCGCGGGTGATCCGGGTGATGCTCCACTTCTACTCGGCGCCCGACCACGAGACCGCGCACGTCTACCTGGGCGAGGCGCAGAAGCTGCGCACCGACCTCGAAGCGGCGCAGTAGGCGGGGAGCGAGGCGATGACCATCACCTTCGCCGAGAAGCTGGCGCGGATGCCGGGCTACCAGGCCGGGGTCCCGACCGGGCAGGCGCCCGAGGCGATCGCCGCCGGCGAGATCGCCCAGCTCGCCTCCAACGAGTCGCCGTTCCCGCCGCACGAGGCGGTGGTCGAGGCGATCCGGCGCGCCGCCACCTCGATGAACCGCTACCCGGACCCCGACGCGACCCTGCTGCGGCGGCGGATCGCCGAGCGGTACGAGACCCAGCCGGGCCGGGTCGCGGTCGGCAACGGCTCCTGCGAGATCCTGCTCGCCGCCGCCGAGGCGCTGGCCGAGCCCGGAGCCGAGATCCTCTACGCCTGGCCGAGCTTCTCGATGTACCCGTACCTGCCGGCGCTGACCGGCGCCCGCGAGATCCGCGTGCCGCTCGCCCCGGGCGAGGTCCACGACCTCGAGGCGATGGCCGCCGAGACGACCGCGGCGACCCAGCTGCTGATCGTCTGCAACCCCAACAACCCGACCTCGACCCACATCCCGGCGGCCGAGATCGGCGCCTTCCTCGAGCGGGTGCCGCCGCACGTGACGGTGATCCTCGACGAGGCCTACGTCGAGTTCCAGACTGACGACGACCCCGACGAGAGCCTCGACCTGCTCGCCGACTTCCCGAACCTGGTCGTCCTGCGCACCTTCAGCAAGTGCTACGGCCTCGCCGGGCTGCGGACCGGCTACGCGATCGGCGCCTCGACCTTCCGCGCCGCGGTCGACGCGGTGCGCCAGCCGTTCAGCGTCAACGCCCTCGCCCAGGCGGCCGGGGCGGAGGCGATCCTGCACCAGGACGACGTCACCCGCCGCGTCACCGCCACCGTCGCCGAGCGGCTGCGGGTCGAGGAGGAGGTCCGCGCCCTCGGCCTCGAGACCACCGCGGCGCAGGCCAACTTCTCCTGGATCGACCTCGGCGACGCCGACGAGGCCGAGGTCGTCGCCGGCCTCGGCGAGCGCCAGATCGCCGTCCGTCCCGGCGCGGCCCTCGGCGGGCCCGGCCACATCCGCGTCAGCTACGGCACCGAAGCCGAGGACGACCGCTTCCTGGTGGCGTTGGCCGAACTGGTTGGTCAGCGCTAGTCGCCTCCCAGCGGAGGTCTCGCGGTAGGCGGCGCTCGGTACTGCCTCCTCACTCGGCCTGTCGGCTGGCGCGAATTCGGCTGGCGCCCCGGTCGAGCTCCGGGCCTCAGCCGCAAAACGTTCGGAGGCAGTGCCGACCGCCGCATCAACAGTCACGGCCAGGACCCTCGTAAGCTCAAAGCAAAGCTTGGGGGTCCCCCCGATGTCTTGCTTAGAGCTTCCGAGGGACGGAGGGGGTCGGTGTCCCTCCGAACGTTTTGCGGCTGAGGCCGGGCGCTCCTCCAAGGCGTCAGCCGAATTCGTCCCAGCCGACAGGCCGAGTGAGGAGGGATACCGACCCCCTCCGCCTCGCCAAGCTTTGCCTAGGGCGCCGTCTCCGCTGCCAGCGGATCGTCCCGCCGCGCAGTCGCCGCGCGAACCAACTCGACTATCTCGGCCGGCGCCTTCTCCGGCGATCCGGAGTCGAATGGCGGGTCGGGGTCGTACTCGATCCCCAGCTGCACCGCCTGGGCGACCTCGGGGCCGGCCTCGAGCGAGACCAGGTGCAGGGCCATGTCGATCCCGGCGGTGACGCCGGCGGCCGTTGCCACCTTGCCGTCGATGACATAGCGGCCGCCGACGGGCTCGGCGCCGAACCGGCGCAGGGCGTCGAGCACCAGCCAGTTCGTCGTCGCCCGCTTGCCCTCGAGCAGGCCGGCGGCGCCGAGCAGGAGCGCCCCGGTGCAGACCGAGGTGGTCCACTTGGTCTCCCGGTCGACCGCGCGCAGCCACTCCAGGGTCGGCTCGTCGCCCATCAGCCGCCGGCTGCCCCAGCCGCCGGGGACGACGACGATGTCCGGGGAGGGGACGTCGCCCAGCTCGTGATCGGCGAGGAGGCCGAGACAGCCGCTCTCGCTGCGGACCTCGCCGCGGCTCGAGGAGACCAGCTTCACCTCCCAGCCGGGGACGTTGCGGAGGACTTCGTAGGGCCCGACCGCATCGAGGGGTGCCAATTCGTCGTAGACCAGCAGCGCGATTTCCATGCGAGCGATGGTGGCGCGGCGCGCGCCGCTGCGCCAGAGGCAGAAATGACACTGTTCGATAGATTCCTGCCATGAAGCGTCACCAGCTGGCGATCGTCTGCTTCGACGGCCTCGTCGCCTTCGACCTCACCGCGCCCGCCCAGGCGTTCGGGCTCGCCGCCGCGGAGGACGGCTCGCCGCTCTACGCGGTCAGCACCTGCTCGCCCGGGGCCGCCGCGGTCAGCACCACCAGCGGCTTCGCGATCGCCCCGGCCGCCGACCTCGACTCGGCGCGCCGCGCCGACACCGTCCTCGTCCCCGGCTACGCCGGGCTGCTGGCGCCGCCGCCCGAGCCCGTGGTCGCGGCGCTGCGCGAGGCCGCGGCGCGGGGCGCCCGCGTCCTCTCGGTCTGCTCGGGCGCCTTCGCGCTCGCCTACGCCGGCCTCCTCGACGGCCGCCGCGCCACCACCCACTGGGCCTGGGCCGCCGAGCTCGCCGGCCGCTTCCCGGCGGTGAGGGTGGAGCCGGACGCGCTCTTCGTCGACGAAGGCCAGGTCAAGACCTCGGCCGGTCTCAGCGCCGGCATCGACCTCAGCCTGCACGTGATCCGCGCCGACTTCGGCGCCGCCGCCGGCGCCCGCGTCGCCCGCCACATGGTCGCGCCGCCGCACCGCGACGGCGGTCAGGCTCAGTTCTTCGACGCCGCCGCCGCGGCCGAAGCGGAGGGAGGGCTCGAGACGACCCGGCGCTGGGCCGTCGAGCGGCTCGAGCAGCCGCTCGACGTGCGGGCGATGGCCGGCCACGCCGGCGTCAGCCCGCGCACCTTCGCCCGCCGCTTCCGGGCCGAGACGGGGACGACGCCGCTGCAGTGGCTGCTCGGCCGCCGCGTGCTCGAGGCGCGGCGGCTGCTCGAGTCATCCGAGCTGCCGGTCGAGGACATCGCCTGGCGCTGCGGCTTCGGCACCGCCGCCTCGCTGCGCGAGCACTTCCGCCGCGCCACCGCGACCACGCCGACCGCATATCGGCGCTCGTTCAAGGTGAGCGTATGAAAACGGTATGAAACGGGGTCTCACCCTTACTCAAGTTCGTCGAACGCATTATCTTATTTTTAGGTAGGTGGGGTAGCAATCCTCACTAGGCTCATCTGCAATCCGACCTGGCAGGGAAGGGCATGCAAACTGCGGCACCCCTGAAGACCAATCGCGAGCTCCACTGGCCGCCGGCCGGCCGGGTCGAGACCCAGCTCGAACGGCGGGCGCGGCTGCTCGAGGCGAGCGTCCCGGGGATGAGGGGCCACTCGAGCCGGGTCGCCGTCTACGCGGCGCTGACCGCCCAGCGGATCGGCCTCGACCGCGTCGCGGTCACCCAGGTCCGGCGCGGGGCGGCGCTGCACGACATCGGCAAGGCCGAGGTCCCGGTCGAGATGCTGGGATCGCCCCGGCCGCTGGTCGACGAAGAGCTCGCCACCGTCCAGGAGCACGTGATCGCCGGCGCACGCATCGTCTCCAGCCTCGGCGACGAGGAGCTGACCGCGATCGTCCGCCATCACCACGAGCGCTTCGACGGCGACGGCTACCCCGATGGCCTGATCGGCGAGGAGATCCCGATCGGCGCCCGCATCGTCGCCGTCGCCGACACCTTCGACGCCGCCACCTCCGAGCGCCCCTACCGGCCGGCGCTGACCCACCCGCAGGCGCTCGACATGCTCGACGCGATCGCCGGCTCCCAGCTCGACCCCGAGGTCGTCGCCGTCTTCCGCGTTCACTGCTCGGGCCTGCGCGGCGCCCTCGAGGCTGTCCAGCAGGGCTGAGGCCGGCGCCCCGGCGCCGATCGAATAGCGTTCCGCCGGTGAGCCGGCGCGACCAGATCGTCCTCGGCGACGGGGAGCTTCGCGAGCTGCTGGAGCGGGAGCGCGTCGCCGTCGTCTCCAGCCTCGGCCCGCGCGGCTGGCCGCACTCGATGCCGCTCTGGTACGTGCCGCGCGATGGCGAGGTCTGGATTTGGACCTACGCCAAGTCGCAGAAGGTCCGCAACCTCGAGCGCGACCCGCGGGCCACGGTCCTGGTCGAGACCGGACACGAGTACGGCGAGCTGCGGGGGGCGATGATCGAGGCCGAGGCGGAGCTGCACCGCGACTTCGATACGGTGCTCGACTTCGCCGAGGAGCTCACCCTGCGCTACGCGGAGGGGATCTCCTCGGTCGAAGGAGACGCCAAGGCGGCGCTGGAAGCGCAGGCGCCGAAGCGGGTGGCGATCCGGTTCCGGCCGTTGCGTACGGCAAGCTGGGATCACCGCAAGCTCGGCGGCGGCTACTAGGCCGCGTCTCGCCCGATGACAGCCCCGATACATCTGGCGACCGCCGTTGTTGTTGGGTGACGAGATCCGAAGCCAGCCACCCCGACTCCCCACGAGGTGAACCCGATTTTGAAGAGACGATTCCCAGTTGCCTTTGCCGTGCTCGCGAGTCTCGGCATGGTGATGCTCCTGCTCGCCACGACCGGCTGCCTCGCATCCTCGTCCTCGACGGCGCTGCCGCGGGCGCCGAAGGGCTTCTTCGGCATCGATCCCCAGACGGCGCTGACCGACCGCGATGCCGAATACATGAAGGCTGGTGGGATCGAAACCATCCGCTGGCCGCTGATCTGGTCGGACGTGCAACCGACCCGCAGTGGCGGTTACGACTGGAGCGGTTTCGACCAGGTGATGAGCACTGCCACCCGGCAGGGGCTGCAGGTGCTGCCGGTCGTCCTCGAAACGCCCCCTTGGCTTTCGATCAAAGGGACGAGACTGCCGATCGACAGCGCCGCCGCGCGCAAGGCTTGGACCCAGTTCCTCGAAGCGGCGGTCAAGCGCTACGGGCCGGGTGGCGAATTCTGGGCGACCCACGCTCCCGGTGTGGTCCAGTACGAACCGGCGATCCCGAAGCCGCTGCCGATCCGCAGCTGGCAGATCTGGAACGAGGCCAACTTCTTCTACTTCGCCTATCCGGTCTCGCCGCAGCGCTACGCGCGGCTGCTGAAGCTGTCGAGCCCAGCGATCAAACGCGTCGACCCGAGGGCGAAAGTCGTGATGTCCGGGCTGTTCGGCAAACCGTCGCCGAAAGGGGCGCGGGGGATGCCGGCGGCCCAATTCCTCGAAGCCGTCTACCGGATCCCGGGGATGAAGAATTACTTCGACGGGATTGCCCTGCACCCCTACGCGGTCGATACCGAAACGCTGGAAGAACTGGTCGAAGAATTCCACGAAGTCACGGTCGCCAACCACGATCGTGTGCCGCTCTACATCACCGAGATGGGCTGGGGCTCGCAGAACGACTTCAACACCGTCGCCTTCGAGCAGGGCATCCGCGGCCAGGTCGAACAGCTCAAAGCCGCCTACGCCTACCTGCTGACCAACCGCAACAAGCTGGACCTGAAAAGCGTCTACTGGTTCTCCTGGAAGGACCTCCCCGAATCATGCAGCTTCTGCGACTCGGTGGGCCTGTTCAGGGGCGGCGAAAAGTTCAAGCCGAAGCCGGCTTGGCGGGCGTTTGTCGGGATTACGCACGGGAGGCCTAGGCCGTAGGC
>DASXOF010000110.1:0-24361 GCA_036494495.1 Solirubrobacterales bacterium
GTCGGCCACGCCCGCCACGTTCACGTTGAACCCGAACAGAGCCGGATGGCCCGGGTCCGGTTCGAGGTTGTAGACGGCCGGGCTGAGCGGGCCGGTGAGGCCGATCGGAACCAAGCCGCCGAGGCTGACAGCAGTCACTTCGCTGATCCCGACCTTGCTCCCCATCGCTTCGCACTGCGCAGGGTTCGCTTCGAAGGTTGCTTTCGGGCACTGGGGCACCGCCTGCGGGTCGACGTTGAGGCCCTCCGGCAGGTCGACCCGGACGTTCTTCACCGCGCCTTCGGGCAGCCCGAGCGGCAGCCCGAGGAACGAGCTGGTTGCGAATTCGAAGTCGGTGAGCCCTTCTTCGGGATGGCCGGCTGCCTGGGTGAAGAAGCGCGACGAATCGCTCCCGTAGGTGCATTCGCCGACGCCCGACCTGCAGGTGCCCGCTTCCCACTTCGTTACTCCGAACGCGGAGGCTCCCGGCGCCAGCGTCAGCCCGAGCGCCGCCGCGATCACACAGACGACGCCCGCGATCCCAAGTCTCCTCACCGTGTGGTTCTCCTTCTGTTTCCAGGTCATTCGAAGTTTCGGCGTCGCCCCCGCTCGCAGAGGCGACGCCTGCCATCGGCGTACCCAGTCGCCGAAGAGCTCAACCAGATTTGGCGTTGCCCTTGTGGTGGCGCCTGCCATGGCAGGACGGAGTCCGCAGCGGCAGCTTCTTCTTCCTCAGGTGCTTGCCGTTCTGGGCCTTGAAGTCGAGGACGGAGAAGGCCCGGCCGGCACAGAGGTCGCGCGAGTTGACCAGCAGGCCGTGCCTGCCGCCGGCCATCTTGATCACGAACTTGCTCACCGGCACGTCCGGCACCGGGTAGAAGACGGTCTTCGTCCGCGCCTTCTTGGTCGAGATGACGCCGTGCAGCTGGATGTCGATCTGGCCCTGGAGGTCGGCGACGAGGTCGGGCAGGGTGTGATCGGAGGAGACGAGGTAGACCGGGCCGGCGAGCTTGTCGTCGAGCAGCGGCGAGGTCGCTTCGGCGCGGCCGTAGACCGCCTTCGGCGGACACTGGCCGGCGGCAAGCTGGACCCGGGTGCAGACCGTCCCGATGTGCCCCTGGTCGAGGAACTCGGCGTGCGGCAGGGTCAGCGCCGCGCGCTGGATGTTGGCGTCGCCGGCGCGGGCCTGGAGCACCGCCTGGAACTTCGGGTGGCCGTTGCGCCGCATCTTCTTGCGGGCGCCGATCAGCTTCGTCGTCAGCTTCGGGCGGAACTTCAGTTCTTCGCAGTGGCTGGTCTGGAACGGGTCGCTGACCGCGAACGAGCTCCAGGCCGCGGCGTTGGTCGGGTCGGCGCCGCCGCCGCGGACCGCGCCGCCGCCGGCGAGCTTTCCGCAGCTGGTCGGGTTGAGGGTGAATTCCTTGCGGTCGAGGTCGAGGCTGATCGCGCGGACGCTCAGCTGGGTGCCGCCGAAGACGTCGGGGATCGGGTCGGAGACGGCGTGGATCTGCGCCGTCACCGGGTCGACGAACAGTGCCACCCGCACCACGACCGTGCCGAGGTCGAAGGGACCGGCCGTGGCGGGGGTGATCACCGCCAGGGAGAGAGGCGCGCCCTTGTAGGGGCCCGAGAGGAAGGCCTTGCCTTCGATCTTCAGCGGCGAGGGACCGGTGCCGGCTTCGATCGCGACGCTGCCGACCAGGCTCTTCGGCGGACAGCTCGAGGCCGCGGCCTCTTCGGCGCCGCCCCGTCCCGCGGCCGCCTGCAGCGCCGCCGCCTTGCAGTAGACGAGGCCGGCGAGCTTGCCGGTCATTCCCGGCGCCATCGTCAGGTCGGCGCCCTTCAGCTCCTGCTGGCCGTCGGTGCGGGTGAGGGTCAGGTCGAGCGGGCTGTAGGCGCCGGCCCGGTTGCTCTTCGGCGCCAGCGAGAAGCCCGGCGCGAAGGGCCGTTCGCCCATCGATTTCGGGCAGGCGCCGCCGCCCGGCAGCGAGGCGAGGGCGAAGCTTCCCTGCGGCTGCGCCGGCGGGTTGCCGGACCAGGGGACCATCACCGAGCTGGTCTGGTTGGGGCCGCAGGTCGGCGGGCTGCTCAGCACCGAGGCGCGCGGCGCGTTGTCGAAGTGGAGGACGAAGGAGCTGAAGGGGACCTGCGGCGCTTCGGCGATCGTGGTCGAGAGCTGGCCGGTCACCGGATCGGCCCGGACCTTGCCGAGCAGCCGCACGTCGACCCCGTAGCGCCTGGAGACGGCGTCGATGAAGATCCGGTACTCGTCGCCGGAGAGCGGATCGCGGCTCAGCTGCTTGCCGACGTAGACCGGCCCTTCGAGCTGGTTCGCCGCCTCCGGCAGCGGCGGCGATTCGATCCTGACGCTGCCGATCACCGACGCCGGCGGGCAGCTGACCGGGCTGGTCGTGCCCTTGCCGAACTGGGCGTCGGTGCAGGCCTCGAGGCCGGTGGCGGCGGCCGGGTTGATCCCCATCCCCCGCGGCAGGGTGACGGTGGCGGTGCGGGTGTCGGAGCTGTCCTGGCTGTCGGCGCCCTTGATATGGGGGACGGCGATCGAGACGGTCGCGGCCGCGGGCGAGTTGGTGCTGCCGGTCCCCGGGTCGGTCGCGACGCTCGGCGAGTAGGGGATCGTGCTGCATTCCTTCGGCGAGGTGCCCGGCGGGATCGGCGACTCGAGCCGCGGTTCGGCGCTCTGCGGGAAGCTGCCGTAGCCCGGGCTTTCCTCTTCCTGGTAGGAGGCGGCGCGGAGGAAGGTCGAGTAGGCGCTGCCGGACTGGGTGAAGGCTTCGCCGAGGCAGGTGCTCGGCGTGGTCAGGAAGGTGCCGTCGCCGGCGCGGCCGTTGAAGACCAAGCGGTTGCGCAGGATCAGGCCTTTCAGCAGCGGTTCGAGTTCGCCGACCCGCGGCACGTGGATCGTGAAGCCCTCGTGGTAGTCGCCGGCCCAGTCGACGTCGCCTTCGAGGAAGACTTCGTTGCCGGCCAGTTCGAGGCCGAAGCGCGCCGACTCCCCGGGCTTCGGCACGACGTTGTAGACCGGGACCACGGAGAGCGGCGGTGCCGGCGGCGCCGGCACGCCGAGGGCCGAGACTTCGACTTTGCTTTCGCCGACTTTCGAGCCGGGCGGGCAGCCGCTGGCCGATGCTTCGAAGGTCGCCAGCGGGCACTGTTCGGTGGCGCTGGGGTTGACGCTGAGACCGACCGGGAGGTCGACGCGCACGTCCTTGAGTTCGCCGACCGGGGCTTTGGTGTTGGGGATCTGAACGCCCGGCAGCGGTTCGTACGGGTTGTTACGGACGATGAACTGGGTAAACCCCCAATTGGGATGAGCGGCGGCGCGTTCGAAGAACTGTTTGGGGGTCGCGACGGAGCATTCGGTCGCGACTTCCGGCGGTTCGGCGTTGCAGGTGCCGGCCTGCCAGCCGGAGTCGACCTGCGGATTGTGGGGGTCGAAGGGCGGGTTGATGATCCGTTCGGTGTTAGCCAACGTAGTAGCCGGGAGCAGGGCGGCGCCGAGCAGCGCCGCGACCACGGCCACGAAGGCCACGACGGCACGGTCACCGCCCCTTGGTTCTTCCTCTCGGAAAAACATCCCGGTTCAGACCGTACCCGATATTCACGACTTGAGTCAATAATTTTTGGTAATATCTCGGCATGGCAGGCGCTAACGGCTTCTCGGGAAACGGCAACGGCATGAACGGCAACGGGGCCGATCGCGGCTCGGTTCCGGTGGATTGGGAGCAGCTGGCGCGGGCGACCGCCCACCCGCTGCGGGTCTCGATCCTCGAAATCCTCGGCATCGACGGCGGCCGCACCCTCTCCCCCTCCGAGCTCTGTCTGGAGCTGCAGATCCCGCTCAGCAACACCAATTACCACGTCACCGAGCTCCACAAAGCCGACCTGATCGAGCTCGCCCGCGAGCGCCAGGTGCGGGGGGCCACCGAGCACTTCTACCGGCTGCCGGGCTCGACAATCGCCCGCGTCACCAGGGCCGCCGCCGAGCCGGCCGCGGCCACCGCTCCCTAGCTTCCTCCCCCCGCCCCCGGCGACTCGCGACGGACCTCATCCGTCGCGAGTCGCCGTGGCGATCACGTACCGGCTCGTCACCCGGAACGCGCCGGGATCCTCGTTGGCCTGCTCGAAGATCTGCAGCGAGCGCCGCGCCACCTCATCGCGGGCCACGGGGCTGAGCACGCCTTCGGCGGCGACCCGCACCGGGTGGAAGCGGACCTCGTTCTCGAGCCACTCGCGCGGCGAGGGGCCGCGGAAGGGGATCGTGCGCTCCTCGCCGGCGACTGAGAATCCGTGCGGGCCGAGCAGCTCTGCCAGCGCCTCGCGCTGGTGCCAGGGGAAGGGCGGCGGCCCGGGCTGGGCGCCGGTCGCGGCGGCGACCGCTTCGCGGCCGATCCGCCCGGCGTCGGCGATCGGCCCCGCGGGCACCCAGGCGCTGAGGACGATGCGACCGGCCGGGCCGGCGACCCGCGCCATCTCGGCGGCCGCGGCGCCGGCGTCGGCGGCGAAGACGACGCCGAGGACCGAGGTGACGAGATCGACCGAGCCGTCCTCGAGCGGGATCTCCTCCGCCGTCCCAACCCTCAGGTCGAGGTCGAGGCCACGCTCCCGGGCCCGCTCGGCGGCGACCGAGAGCAGCCGCTCGGCCGGGTCGACCCCGACCACCCGCGCCCCCCGCTCGGCCGCCAGCAGCGCCCCGTTGCCCGTTCCGGTGCCGAGGTCCGCGACCCGCTCTCCCGGCCCCGGCGCCGCCGCCGCGATCAGCTCCTCGGCGACCGGCAGCAGCTGCTCGGCGATGCGCTCGTAACGGCCCTGTCCCCAGTCCATCGGCCCAATCTAAGGCCTGGGGTGGCGCCTAGGCGGCTGGGCCGGAGTCGCCCATGCTTCTCGCGAACAGCGCTCGGTCGGCTTCGCCGTGGTCGGCGCCGCCGGCCTCCCCCACCTGCCCGCGGGTGCGCCGGATCGTGCGGTTGCGGCGCGCCTCGCCGAGGATCGTCCGCATCACCCGGAAGCCGTCGCGGAAGGTCTTCAGGTTGCTCTGGCCGGAGAGGCGGTCCTTCTCGTAGCTCGGCACCTCGGTGATCCGCATCCCGGCGGAGGCGATCCGCAGGTTGATCAGCGTCTCCACCTCGAAGCCGGGGACGTCGAGGGAGATGAACGGCAGGCACCGGGCCCAGAAGGCGTTGTAGCCGTAGCAGAGGTCGGTGAAGCTGGTGCCGTGCAGGAGGTTGGCGGTGCCGCTCAGCACCGCGTTGCCGGCGCTGCGCAGGGGGGTGATGTCGTCGCTGCCGCCGCCCTCGAGGAAGCGCGAGCCCTTGGCGAAGTCGGCGCCGGCCTCCAGGGCGGCGACGAACCGCGGGATCTCCGAGGGCATCGCCGAGCCATCGGCGTCGAGCATCACGATCAGGTTGCCGGTGACCGCCGCGAAGCCGGTGCGGAAGGCGTCGCCCTTCCCCCGGCCGGACTGGACCGTGACCCGGATGTCCGGATAGGCGGCGCGCGCGGCCTGGATCGTGTCGTCCTTGGAGTTGCCGTCGACGAGGATCACCTCGTGCAGGTCGTCGGGCAGTTCGCGCAGGACGCGGCCGATGTTCCTGCCCTCGTTCATCGCCGGCACGACGACGCTGACCTTGGTCTTGCGGCTGGCGCGGCGGTCGGCGCCGACGTGGGGGACCGAGTCGCGGGCGGCGAGCGCCTCGACCTCGATCAGCGGCACGCCGCCGATCCTGTTGTGGGTGGCGGCCGCGGCATCGAGCAGGTCGAGCGGGCGCGGCAGCAGGCTGACCGGGACGCCGACCGCCTTGAAGCTCCGCATCAGCCCGATCAGCCGCTTGTCGTCGGCGTACTGGCTGGAGATGACGACGCGGTCGGCGTGGTAGCGCTCGACCACGTCGAGGGCGGCGACGTCGGCCGGTGCCTGCTCCTCTTCGCGGTCGGGGCGCACGGTCCCGACCAGCTCGGCGAAGTCCTGCAGCGGGCGGAAGCCGCGCAGCCGCTCCGCCGTCTGGTCGTCGCCGACCAGCACCCACCGCTCCTGCTTCCGCATGCTGCGCAGCAGCGGCACGGTGGCGCCGCGGGCGGCGGCGTCGAGCAGCAGGAAGAGGGCCCAGAGGCAGAGCTGGGCGACGACGTCGAGGCCGGCGATCATCCCGGCGGACCAGGCGAGCAGCGCCGCGACGAGGACGCGGGTGGCGAGCTCACGGGCGCTGATCTGGCCGCCGAGGGAGGTGCGGCTCGGGGCGGCGCCGTAGTCGCCGAGGGCGGCGGCGATCGCCAGCACCAGCAGCGGTGCGATCAGCACGGCGGGGAAGGCAGGCTCCTTCGCGACCAGCGCGACGACCAGCAGCGCCGCCGCCGAGCAGACCAAATCGGTGACTGGCCGGACCAGGACCGAGGCGTCGCGCCGCGCGCCGGGCATGCTCCCCAGGGTCGGGCGGTCGTGGACCACCGACGCTTCGAGCGCGGTATCGGCACGAAAGCCGAGGCCAATGGTCGGCTCGGATGGGTTGGAGCTCACGCTGGGTCCTCTCGGATCTGCGAAATCTGCGGACATTCCGGCTATCGACCCGGCGACCCGATGACATTAGCTCGACCAGAAACAGACCGGTCCCTCTTGAGACCCGGTCGCAGTCGCTTTTCGCGCTCGAACCATCGCCGAAATTCGAAGAAGGTCCCGCTCCAGGCGGGCGCCGCCTCTCGAGCCCGGCTCCCAGCTGCTTTTCGCCCGCTCGGTCGGCGGGTCGCGATCAGCGGGCGGCGCCGCCTCGAGCCCGTTGGGAACAGGTAGATCGCAAGCCCGCGACAGCGCATCAGAAAGATCGGCGCCGCCCGAGGACGAATTCGCCCGGATCCGTCGGAGAGAAGCGGACGACGGGTCTCGAACCCGCGACCTCGAGCTTGGGAAGCTCGCGCTCTACCAGCTGAGCTACGTCCGCGCGAGGGGGATTCTAGATGCGAGAGGAGTTGGGAGGGGCTAGGGGCCGGCGCCGCCGGTGCTCTTGCCGCCGAGGGTGTCGTTGCCGGTGCCGGCGACGGTGGAGACGTAGGCGGCGACGGCTTCGATTTCCTGCTGCGAGAGGATGCCGCCGAAGGGGGGCATGCCACCGCCGCCGTTGGTCACCTGGGTTTCGACCAGGGATTTTTCCGGTTTGAGCTGGTCGAGGTTGGGGCCGACGTTGCCGCTGGTGCCGGCCTCCGAGAGGGTGTGGCAGGAGCCGCAGTTGGTGCTGAAGACGGTCTTGCCTTCGGTGAGGAGGGCTTCGGACGCGGCTCCGCCTTCTTCGGCGGCGGCTTCTTCAGGAGCTTCGGCGGGTTCTTCGCCGCCTTCCGCCGCTTCCGGTTCGCCCGCTTCTTCGGGTTCGGGGGCTTCTCCGCCTTCTTCCTTCGCCTCTGCTTCGGCTTCCTTCTGTTCTTCGGCGGCGCCGAGGCGGTAGGCGACGATCTGCGGTTTTTCTTCCCCGAAGACGCTGGCGATCGCGATCAGGGTGTCGCCTTCGATCACCAGCGGCGAGTTGGAGCCGCTGGGGAGCTTTTCTTCCCAGAGGATCTTGCCGCTCCGGCGGCTGACCCCGACCACGGTGCCGTCGTAGAGGGTGGTGAAGACCATGTCGTTGGAGACGGTCGCGGCGCCGAGGGGGATGCTCGGCAGTTCCTCTTCCCACAGCTTCTTGCCGCTCGCGACTGCGATCGCGGCGATCGCGCCGGCGCTCGACTTGAAGCTCTGGGTGCCGCCGATGAAGGAGTTCGGGTCCTTCCGTTCCTGGTAGCTGTTGACGGTGACCACGTAGGCGACGCCTTCGTCGACCGCCATGTTCGTCTCCACCCCGCCGAAGATGCCGGGGTAGACCTTGTACGGGTAGCCGGCCGGGTGGTACTTGCCTTCGAGCGCCAGCTTGCCGTCTTCGTCATGGCCGTTGTGGATGCCGACCGGGACCTGCCAGAGCAGTTCGCCGCTCTTCGGGTCCATCGCGTAGACCTGGCCCATCTTGCCGGCGTCGAGGACGATCGGCTTGCCAGCTTCTTCGCTGTAGACCGGCGAGATCTGCATGTCCCAGTCGTAGAAGTCGTTGGGGACCGCCTGCATGTACCACTTGACTTCGCCGCTCTTGGGGTCGAGGGCGATCGTCGAGTCGTTGTAGAGCAGCTCGGTCGGGGTGTCGATCGCCTGGTTGTCGGACCGGTAGGGGTTGCCGATCCCGAGGAAGACCGTTCCTTCGGGCCCGATCGCGGGCGCGTTCCAGGCGCCGCCGGTGCCGGCCGGCCCGCCGGCCGCGCGGTCGGCCGGTTCTTTCGTCTCGTTGGTCCGCCACAGCACGGCGCCGCTGGCGGCGTCGAGGGCGATCGCTTCGCCGCCGGTGATCTGCCCCGAGGTCGAGACGAAGACGACGCCGTTGTGGACCTGCGGCGCGAAGTTGATCCCCTGGCCTTTGGCGGTGATGCCCTTGGTGCTGGTGTCGGCGCCGGCCGCCTTGGCCGCCGGCAGCTTCGCCTTGCCTTCGGCTTCGGTGATCGTCAGCCGTTCGCTCTGCCAGATTTCTTCGCCGGTTTCCGAGTCGAGGGCGAAGCAGGACATCGAGGTGCAGCCGTAGACGACTCCGTCGGCGACGGTGACCCCGTTCGGCCCCTCGTTCGGCAGGCTGTATTCCCTCTTCCAGATTTCCTGCCCGGTCTCCAGGTTGACCGCGAAGACGTTGCTGTCGGCGTCCTGGAAGTAGGCGACGCCGTTTTCGTCGATCACCGGGGTGCTCGCGAAGTAGCCGTATTTGGCGGCGGGGACGTAGCCGTCCTTCAGCGTCGCGGTGATCGGCAGCGTCCAGGCGACGCCGAGCTGGCCGACGTTTTCGGAGTCGATTTCGGAGTTGGCGACGCGGTGGTTGTACTGGTCGCCGTTCGGCATCGACCACGACTTCATCGGCGCCGGCGTGCCGAAGGAGATCTCTTCGCCGTTGGGCGTCACTTCGACCGTCTTGTCGCTGCCGCTGAGGAAGTGGCCGACGAAGAAGCCGATCACGAAGACCGCCAGGAAGACCTGGACCAGCATCACGATCGCGACCTGGACCCAGACGAATACGGAGATTTTCTCTTCGGTGTCCAATCCGTGCGCCTCGGTCTCACCCCGGCGAGACGCAGTCTATTGGGTCGCCTCGCCGCCCCAAGCGGCAGAGCGCGCCCGGTCGGAGCCTCTTGACCTAGGATGCCTACCCATGGCGGCATCGCCACCAAACGCGGTCGATCCACGCGCCCAGGCGCGGGCCACCGTGAGGGCGAGGATCGCCCAGGCCGTGTTCACGATCTTCGCCGAGCGCGGCTTCGAGGAGACGACCGCGACCGAAGCCGCCGAGGCGGCCGGGATCTCGCGGGCGAGCTTCTTCCGCTACTTCAGCTCGAAGGAGGAGGCGGTGTTCGCGGCACAGGAGGCGATCGGCGAAGAGATCGCCGACGCCCTCGCCGGGCGCCCCGCCGGCGAGGACAACTGGACGGCGCTGCGACGCGCCTTCGACGTCGGGGTGCGGAGCTACGAACAGAACCCGGCCGAGACCCTGAAGCGGGTGCGGCTGGCGCGCGGGACGCCGGCCCTGCGGGCCCACGAGCTCGAGCGCCAGCAGCAGTGGCGGCAGATGATCAGCGACGTGCTGGCGCCGCGGCTCGGGCTCGAGACCGGCGACGTGCGGGCCGAAGCGGTGGCCGGGGCGGCGATGGCGGCCTTCTCCGCCGCGGTCTTCTCCTGGGCGGAGGCGGGCGAGACCGCCGACCTGATCGCGCTGATCGACGAGAGCTTCGGCGCCGTCCGTCAGTTCGTCCCGCAGTAGCCGGCCTCTAACCTTGCAGGCCCTGTGAGCGTTCGCTCTTCGATCGTTGTCCTCGCCGTCGCGGCCGCCGTCGGCCTGCTCGTCTACGGGCTGGTCAGCAAGGGCGACTCGCAGATCGCGGTCGGCGACCCGGCGCCGCGGACGGCGCTCGACAAGCTCGAAGGCGGCGGCGAGGAATCGCTCGCCAACTACCGCGGCCGCTGGGTGATGGTCAACTTCTGGGCCTCCTGGTGCGTGCCGTGCCGGCAGGAGGCGAAGGCGCTGAACCAGCTGCAGCGGGAACGCGGCGGCCCGCGGTTCACCGTGGTCGGCGTCGACAGCAACGACCTCAGCCCCGACGCCAAGGCGTTCGTCAGGCGCTTCGGGGTCAGCTACCCGCAGCTGCGCGACGGCAACGGCGACCTCGCCCACGAGTTCGGCACCACCGGCGTCCCCGAGAGCTACCTGTTCAACCCGCAGGGGAAGCTGAAGGTGCCGTGGCGCGGGCCGGTCGACGAGAAGATCCTGCGCGAACAGTTCCTGCCGCTGATCCCGGCAAAGGGCAACTCGTGAAGCCGCGCCGGGCGCTCGTGGCGCTGCCCCTGGCCCTGCTGGCTCTGCTCGTCGGCTTCGCCACCGGCGCCGGCGCCGCGGCGCCGCTGCCGGCGGTCAACATCAACGAGATCGAGGGCGAAGTGATGTGCCCGGTCTGCGGCACCCTCCTCGCCCTCGCCGAATCGCCGCAGGCGCAGCGCGAGAAAGACTT
Source organism: Solirubrobacterales bacterium (assembly GCA_036494495.1). Lineage (GTDB taxonomy): Bacteria > Actinomycetota > Thermoleophilia > Solirubrobacterales > 70-9 > VAYN01. The sequence continues at coordinate 10,549 of DASXOF010000110.1, forward strand.
CATCGCCCGGCTGATCGCCGAAGGCAAGAGCAAGGAGGAGGTCAAGGACGCGCTCGTCGCCCAGTACGGCAACGCGGTCCTGGCCCTGCCCCAGGACAGCGGCTTCGACCTCTCCGCCTACCTGGTCCCGATCATCGCCTTCCTCGTCGCCGTGCTGGCGCTCGGCTTCGGCGTCTACCGCTGGCGCCAGGCGTCCGGCCCGCGGGACGAGCGCCCGGCGGCCGCCCGCGGCCCGACCGAGGCCGAGAGCCGCCGCCTCGACGAGGACCTCGGCCGCTACGACCTCTGAGTCAGCCCTCGAGCGGACTGCATTTGGGCCCTCCTGGGGACCGGATGCAGTTCTCGCTCCGGAAGACTGCTGCATTTGCCCCCGTACAGGGGGCAAATGCAGGTTTCGTCCGGTGGGGAAGCTTGGGTCGTCGCCGTCGGCGGCCTCAGCGCAGCCCCTACGGACGTGAGTCTCGCTGGTCCCTACTGGGTCGGAGTGACGAGGACGGAGCCGAGGGGGCGGGGCCCGAGGCGGCGGGCAACCGCGGCGGCCGACTTCGCCTCGCGGCCGCTGCCGTAGTCGGGCGGCAGAGCGAGGAGCAGCGCCTCGGCCTCGGCGGCGACCGCGGTCAGGGCGCCGTCGCCGTTGCCGAGCGGCGGTCCCAGCAGGACCCGCAGCTCGTAGGCCTCGCGCAGCTTCGCGGTCATGTGGCGGAAGCTGCCGAGGCCGAGCAGCGTCGCCGCGTCGGGGGCGGCCCGCCCGGCGGCGACGCAGACCAGCGGCTCCTCGACCGCCGCCGCGGCCGAGCCGGCGAGGACGAGCGGCTGCAGCAGCTCCGGCGGCGTCGCCTCCCAGCGCAGGTACTCGTGCAGGCCCGGCGTCGCGGCGAGCCCGAGGTCGGCGGCGAGCCGCGGCCGCGCCACGTCGCACTCGACCAGGATCGTCCGCCTCCCCCCCGCCGCCGCCACCGCCGCCAGCGCCACCGCCACCACCAGCCGCTCCGGGTCGCCGCCGGTGACCAGCAGGTCGTGGGCGCCGTCGAGCTCGGCCAGCGGCCGCGCCAGCGCCTCGAAGTCGCGCTCCCGCAGCCCCCAGACGGCCTCCTCGCCGCCGGGCCCGGCGGCGATCTCCGCCAGCACGGGGAGCTTCCCGCCCCGCCCCAGCATCACATCCGCTCGGGCGAGGAGATCCCCAGCAGGCCGAGCGCCGCGGCGATCGTCCGCTTCGTCGCCAGGCAGAGCCCGAGCCGCGCCGCTTCGACCCCCTCGCCCTCGGCGCCGACCACCTGGCAGTCGCGGTAGAAGGCGTGGAAGTCGGCGGCGACCGCGGTCGAGTAGGCGCAGATCCGGTGCGGGGCGCGCCGGGCGGCGGCCTCGGCGACCACGTCGGGGAATTCGAGCAGCCGCTTGAGCAGCGCCTTCTCGCTCGGGTCGAGCGCCGCCGCCGGGGTCGCGCCGTCGGCCCCGGGATGCCCCGCCTCCTCCCCCGCCGCCCCGGCTTTGCGCAGGATGCTGGCGATCCGCGCGTGCGCGTACTGGACGTAGTAGACGGGGTTCTCGCTCGACTGGCTGCGGGCCAGCTCGAGGTCGAGGTCGACCGCGGTCTCGTGGCCGCGCCAGAGCATGAACCAGCGCGCCGCGTCGGCGCCGATGTCGTCGAGCAGCTGGTCGAGGCTGACGAAGTCGCCGCTGCGCTTCGACATCCGCGCCCGCTCGCCGCCCTCGACGATGTGGACGAGGTTGAGGATCAGCACCTCGAAGCCGCTGGGGTCGGCGCCGAGGGCCTCGATCCCGGCGCGCATCCGCTGCACGTAGCCGTGGTGGTCGGAGCCCCAGACGTCGATCAGCCGCTCGAAGCCGCGCTGCAGCTTGTCCCAGTGGTAGGCGATGTCCGGGGTCAGGTAGGTGGCCTCGCCGTCGGAGCGGATCAGCACCCGGTCTTTGTCGTCGCCGAAGTCGGTGGTGCGGAGCCAGGTGGCGCCGTCGTGGGTGTAGGTGTGGCCGCGCTTCTCCAGCACCCCGAGCGCCTGCTCGACCTCGCCGCGCTCGTACAGCCCCCGCTCCGAGGTCCAGGTGTCGAAGCGGACCCCGAACCGCTCCAGGGTCTCGCGGACGGCGTCGAGCACCAGGGCGACGCCGCGGCGGCCGACCGTCTCGCGGTCGGCCGGCTCCACCCCCTCGGCCAAGAGCCGCTCGGCGATCTCGTTGACGTACTCGCCCTCGTAGCCGCCCTCGGGCACCTCGGCGCCGGTCATCCGGGCGGCGATCGAGTCGGCGAAGCGGTCGATCTGGGAACCGCCGTCGTTGATGTAGTACTCGCGCTCGACCTCGTGGCCGACCGCCTCCAGCAGGCGCACGATCGCGTCGCCGTAGGCGGCGCCGCGGCTGCCGCCGACGTGCAGGGGCCCGGTCGGGTTGGCGGAGACGAACTCGACCAGGACCCGCTCGCGCTCGGCCTCCGGCAACGGCCGCGGGCCGAGATCCTCGCCGGCGGCCAGCAGGGTCGCCAGCGCCCGCCGGTACCAGGCGTCGGCGAGGAAGAGGTTGACGAAGCCGGGGCCGGCGACCTCGATCCGCTCCAGGCTGCCGGCCTCCCCGAGCCGCTGCTCGAGCTCGCCCCGCAGCTTCTCGGCGACGGCCCGCGGGTTGTCGCCGAGCGGGCCGGCGAGCAGCATCGCCGCGTTCGAGGAGTAATCGCCGAACTCGGGGTTCGGCGGCCGGTCGAGGGTCGGCGCCGGCTCGGTCCGCTCGCCGCCGCGCAGGGCCCGGGCCGCCTCGTCGACGGCCCCCCGCAGCTCGGTGATCGAATCGGTGGCGCTCACCGCCCCATCGTAGGTAAACGGCCCCTGGCGCTCCCCCGCGGCTACGGGCACGAAACCGGGTGCCCGTTACCCTGGCCGCTTGCGCGTCGCAGTGATCAGCGACATCCACGCCAATCGGCCCGCTCTGGAGGCGGTGCTCGCGGCGATTGAAGGGGCCGGGGTCGAGGAGACCTGGTTCCTCGGCGACCTGGTCGGCTACGGGGCCGAGCCCGACCGCTGCACCGAGATCGTGCGCGAGCGCTGCCACGTCTCGCTCTCGGGCAACCACGACCTCGCGGTGCTCGGCGAGATCGACGTCGCGACCTTCTCCACCAGCGCGGCGGCGGCGGTCGAGTGGACGCAGTCGGTGGCGAGCGAGGAGACGCTCTCCTTCCTGCGCGGCCTCTCGCCCCACGGCAGCCGGGCCGAGGTCGGCCTCTTCCACGCCTCGCCCCGCGACCCGGTCTGGGAGTACGTGCTCTCGCTCGACCAGGCCGAAGCCGGGCTCGACGCGATGGAGGAGCGGGTCGGGCTGATCGGCCACTCCCACGTCGCCCTCTTCTTCACCCGCCCCGCCGCCAAACGGCCGACCTACGCCCACGGCGCCCAGGCCGGCGATGGCGCCTCCGTGGAGCTCTCGACCGGCCGCTGGCTGCTCAATCCGGGCAGCGTCGGCCAGCCGCGCGACGGCGACTCCCGCGCCGGCTGGCTGCAGCTCGACACCGAGACCTGGGCGGCCCGATACCACCGCGTCCCCTACGACATCGACGCGGCCGCCCGGGCGATTCTCGACGCCGGCCTGCCGAGCCCGCTCGCCGAGCGCCTCCGGGTCGGCCGATAGCGCTGAAATGCAGGCAAAACAGGGCAAATCAAAGCAGCGGAAACGTTGTCTAGACTCGAACCATGGGTAGCCTGAGAGCCGCTTCGATCTGCTGCGTCCTCGCCCTGGCGATGGCGCTGGGGCTATCCGCCTGCGGCGGCGGCGCCGAACTGCTGCCCGGCAAGACCGCCGACGAGATCAACCAGAACCTCGACCAGGTGCGGGCCTTCGTCGCCGAAGGCGATTGCGCCGGGGCCGAAGCCGCGGTCGACGAAGTCAGCGAAGAGGTCGACGGCCTCGGCGGCGTCGACCAGAAGCTGAAGGCGGCGCTCCGCCAGGGCACCGACCGCCTCGGGGAAGTCGTCTCCTCCTGCGGGGAAGAAGCGCTGGAAGAAGCCGAAACCGAACAGGCCGCCGAAGAGGAAAAAGCGGAACAAGAAGAACAAGAAGCTGTTGAAGCCGAAGAAGCCGAATTGGAAGCAGAAGAAGAACAGGCGCAGAAGGAAAAGCCGAAGAAGGAAGCCCCCGAAGGCGATGAAGCCGAAGCGGGCGAAGGCGCAGAACCCCCCGAAACCCCCAGTCAGAGCGAAGGCGTGGAAAAAGGCAATGGCCCGCCGGCGGAAACGCCGAGCGGTAACGAACCTCCTGCCGGCGGTGTAGGCCCCGGAACGGAAGTCGAATGATGGAGGCCGGCACGCTCTCGGGGCGTTACGAAACTGCGGAGAAGCTCGGCTCGGGCGGGATGTCGAACGTCTACAAGGCGACCGACCGGATCCTCGAGCGGACCGTCGCGGTGAAGATCCTCGCCGAGCACCTCTCCGACGACGAGCGCTTCGTCGCCCGCTTCAAACGCGAGGCGCTGGCGGTGGCGCGGCTGATCCACCCCAACATCGTCCAGGTCTACGACACCGGCGTCGACGAAGGGCGCCACTACATCGTCATGGAGTACGTCGAGGGGCGCTCGGGGGCGCAGATCCTCACCCGCCACGGGCCGGTCGAGGCGGAGGAGGCGGCCGAGATCGGGATCGAGGCCTGCGCCGGGCTCGACTACGCCCACCGGCGCGGGATCATCCACCGCGACGTCAAGCCGGGCAACCTGATGATCAGTGGCGGCCCGGTCGGCGGCGGCGAGATGATCGTCAAGCTGACCGACTTCGGGATCGCGCGGGCGATCGAGCAGACCCGGATCACCCAGGTCGGCTCGGTGGTCGGCACCGCCGCTTACCTGGCGCCCGAGCAGGTGCGCGGCGAGGAGGCGACCCCGGCAACCGACGTCTACGCGCTCGGCGTCGTCCTCTACCAGTTCCTCACCGGGCGGCTGCCCTACGAGGGGAGCTCGCTGGCCGAGCTGGCGGTGCGCCAGCAGAACGAGAAGCCGCTGCCGCCGACCACCTATAACGACGACGTCCCCGAGACGTTCGGCGCCGCCGTGCTGCGAGCGCTGGAGGGCGACCCGAACCGGCGCTACGCGAGCGCCGAGGAGCTTTCGCGGGGGCTGCAGCTGGGGCTCGAAGGCGAGGAAATCACCGTCGACGAAGACGGCCACACGCGCCCGACCGGCGTCCTCGGCGGCGACACCGCCGCCACCCGCCACATGGGCCGCGACACCGCCGCGACCGAATACCGGCCGGCGAGCCCGACCCGGCGGCCGGAGCCACGCGTCGCCCCCGTCCCGCCGCCGGTCGCCGCCGCGCCGCGCCCGGCCCCGGCGCCGCCGCGCAAGCGCGGCGGCTTCTCCCGCTTCGTCCGCTTCGTCCTGGCGCTGGTGGCGCTGGTCCTTGTCGCCGCCGCGGTCGCGACCGGGGTGATCCTCGCCACCGACCAGGCCGCCGGCGTCCGCGTCAGCAAGGTCGCCGGCGAAACCGTCGACAAGGTCGTCGAAGAAGTGAAGAGCCTCGTCAACAACAACAAGGAATAGCGCGCCCTCGGCACGATTTCGTCACACCGCCGTCGCCGCTTGTCACCCAGTAGTTGACAAACGGCGAACGGCGACGCCGCGCCCTCGCCCGAAGGACGCGTATGCCGGACCAGCGGCGAATGCGGCGGTCAGGCCGACCAGGGTGGGGCGCCGGCGATGACGGCGGCGCGGTACGCGTCGAAGCGGGCCCCGCGGATCGCGGCGCGGGCGCCGAGGGCCAGCTCGCGCATGTAGACGAGGTTGTGGAGGACGATCAGCCGCACCGCGGTCAGCTCCTCGGCGCGGGAGAGGTAGCTGAGGTAGTCGCGGTCGTGGCGGGCGCAGGCGGGGCAGGGGCAGCCCTCGACCATCGGCGCGCGGTCGCCGACCCAACGGGCCTTGCGCAGGTCGAGCCGCCAGCGCGTCTCCGGGCTCGGGGCGAGGGCGACGCCGTGGCGGGCGAGCCGGGTCGGCACCGCGCAGTCGAAGACATCGAGGCCGAGCGCGATCCCACCGAGGAAGTCGTCGACCTCGCCGATCCCCAGCAGGTGCTTCGGCGCCTCCACCGGCAAGAGCGGCGCGGTCATCGCCAGCACCGCCGCCATCTCCTCCTTGTCGCGGCCGAGAGTGCCGCCGATCGCCAGCCCGTCGACCGCCGCCTCCCCCACCGCCTGCGCCGATTCCCGCCGCAGGTCCTCGTAGACGCCGCCCTGGACGATCCCGAAGACCGCCTGCCGCGCCGGCCCCTCGCGATCGTGCCAGGAGAGGCAGCGGTCGAGCCAGCGATGGGTGCGCTCGGTCGAACGCGCGGTGTAGTCGCGCTCGGCGTGGAACGGCGTGCACTCGTCGAAGACCAGCGCCAGGTCGGAGCCGAGCGCCGCCTGCACGCTCATCGATACCTCGGGCGAGATGAACAGCTCGGCGCCGCTGCGGGGCGAGCGGAACCGCGCGCCCTCCTCCGTGATCTCCACCTTGGAGCCCTGCTCGCCGCCGCCGCGGCCGCTCCCCTTGACCTCGTTGGCGACGCCGCCATGGGCGAGCGAGAAGACCTGGAAGCCGCCGGAGTCGGTGACCAGCGCCCGCTCCCAGCTCATGAAGTCGTGCAGCCCGCCGGCAGCGGCGATCCGCTCCGGCCCCGGCGAGACGAAGAGGTGGTAGGTGTTGCCGAGGATCAGCTCGTAGCCGAGCTCGGCGACCTCCCGCGACTCCAGCCCGCGCACGGTCCCCTTGGTCGCCAGCGGGATGAAGGCGGGCGTCTCGATCGGCCCGTGGGCGGTGTGGATGACCCCCGTCCGGGCCGCCCCGTCGCGGGCGGTGATCTCGAAGCGCAGCCGCGCCGGGTCCGACCTCACCGGCCGCTCACCCGCATCAGGCCTCTAGCAGCGACTTGCCGGTCATCGCCGCCGGCTGGGGGATGCCGAGCAGCTCGAGGGCGGTCGGCGCGACGTCGGCGAGGATGCCGCCGGAGCGCAGCGGGCCGGCTCCCTCGGCGGTGACGATCAGCGGCACCGGGTTCAGCGAGTGGGCGGTGTTGGGCGAGCCGTCTGGCTCGAGCATGTTGTCGCAGTTGCCGTGGTCGGCGGTGACGATGCAGGCCCCGCCGCGACCGGTGACCGCGGCGACGACGTCGCCGAGCAGCCGGTCGACCTCCTCGACCGCCGCCACCGCGGCCGGGATCACGCCGGTGTGGCCGACCATGTCGGGGTTGGCGAAGTTGATGATGCCGAAGCGGTAGGAGCCCTGGTTCCAGTGGTCGACGAAGGTGGCGGCCGCGCCGGCGGCGCTCATCTGCGGCTTTTCGTCGTAGGTGGCGACGTCGCGCGGGGACTCGACCAGGCAGCGCTCTTCGGCCTCGATCTCGGCCTCTTTGCCGCCGTTGAAGAAGTAGGTGACGTGGGCGTACTTCTCGGTCTCGGCGACGTGGAGCTGGCGGCCGCCGGCGGCCGCGATCGTCTCCGCCAGGGTCGTCGCCGGCCGCTGCTCGGGGAAGGCGACGGGATAGGGCCAGCCCTTGCGGTACTCGGTCATCGAGGTCAGGTCGATCGTCGGCGCGCCGCCGCGCGAGAACTCGTCGAAGCTCGGCTCGGCCAGGGCGCGGGTCAGCTGCCGCGCCCGGTCGGGACGGAAGTTGACGAAGATCGCGACGTCGCCGGCCTCGACCCCGTCGTAGTCGCCGACCACGGTCGGCTTGACGAACTCGTCGGTGTCGCCGCGCTCGTAGGACTCAGTCACCGCCTCGACCCCGCTGGCCGCGGCGAGGCCGCGGGCGTGGACGATCGCGTCGTAGGCGAGCTTGGTCCGCTCCCAGCGGGTGTCGCGATCCATCGCGTAGTAGCGGCCGCTGACGGTGCCGACCCGTCCCGCCGCCCGCAGCCACCTCTCGAGCTCGGCGATATAGCCGCGGCCGCCGCTCGGCAGCGTGTCGCGGCCGTCGGTGAAGGCGTGGAAGACGAGGTCGGGGACGCCCTCCTGGGAGGCCAGCTCGATGCAGGCCTCGATGTGCTCCCAGCCGGAGTGGACGCCGCCGTCGGAGACCAGCCCCATCAGGTGCAGGCGGCCGCGCGGGCTGTTGCGGGCGCGCTCGCAGGCGGCGAGCAGGGCCTCGTTCTCGAAGAAGCTGCCGTCGGCGACGGCGTCGTCGATCCGCGCCAGGTCCTGCTTGACGATCGCGCCGGCGCCGAGGTTCAGGTGGCCGACCTCGGAGTTGCCCATCTGCCCCGGCGGCAGGCCGACGTCGCGGCCCTGGGCGGAGAGCTCGGTGTGCGGATAGTCCGCCCAGAGGCGGTCGAAGACCGGGGTCTCGGCCAGCGAGACGGCGTTGCCGGGGCCGGGCGGGGCGAGGCCCCAGCCGTCGAGGATCACCAGCGCCAGCGAGGGAACCAGCGTCATCGGCCGATCCTAAGCCGCGTCGACGATCGCGGCGAATTCCTCGGGATCGAGCGAGGCGCCGCCGACCAGGGCGCCGTCGACGTCGGGCTGGGAGAGGATCTCGGCCGCGTTGGCGGCCTTGACCGAGCCGCCGTAGAGGATCCGGACCTCGTCGGCGGCGGCGCCGCGGGCACGCAGCACGTCGCGGATGAAGGCGCACACCTCCTGGGCCTGCTCGGGGGTCGCGGTGCGGCCGGTGCCGATCGCCCAGATCGGCTCGTAGGCGATGACGACGCCGGCCACCTGGGCGTCCTCGAGCCCCGCCAGGTCGGCCTGCAGCTGGCGCTCCAGCACGTTCTCGGTCTCCCCCGCGTCGCGCGCCTCCTCGCTCTCGCCGACGCAGAGGATCGGCTCGAGGTCGTGGGCGAGCGCCGCGACGACCTTGCGCGCCAGCGCCTCGTCGGTCTCGTTGAAGTGCTGGCGCCGCTCGGAGTGCCCGAGCACCACGGCTTCGACGTCGAGCTCGACCAGCATCGGGGCCGAGACCTCACCGGTGAACGCCCCCGACTCCTCCTCGTGCATGTTCTGAGCGGCGACCTTGACGGCGGTGCCGCGCCGCCGCTCGACCACCTCGGCCAGCGCCGTGAAAGCCGGGCAGAGGACCACGTCGCTCTGCGTCGCCGCGATCCGCGGCAGCAGCGCGTCGACGAACTCCGACGCCTCGGCGACCGTCTTGTGCATCTTCCAGTTGGCGGCGATGTAGGGCGTTCTAGGCATCTGCCAGCGCCTCCACCCCGGGCAGCTTCTTGCCCTCGAGCAGCTCCAGCGAGGCGCCGCCGCCGGTCGACACCCAGTCGACCCGGTCGTCGAGGCCGAACTGCTTCAGCGCCGCGACCGAGTCGCCGCCGCCGACCACAGTGGTCCCCTCGGCCGCCGCGACAGCTTCGGCCACCGCCTTGGTCCCGGCCGCGAACGGCTCCAGCTCGAAGGCGCCCATCGGCCCGTTCCAGAGCACGGTTCCGGCGCCGCCGACCGCCTCGGCGTAGAGCACGCCGCTGCGCGGGCCGATGTCGAGGCCCATCCAGCCGTCCGGGACCTCGACCCCATCGCTCTCCCGGGTCTCGGTGGCCGCGTCGAACTCGCGCCCCAGGACCAGGTCGACCGGCAGCACCAGCTCGCAATCGGCCGCCTCGGCCTTGGCCAGCGCCTCGCGCGCCGCGGCGACGCTGTCCTCGTCGGAGAGCGAGTCGCCGATCGCGATCCCCTGGGCACGGAAGAAGCTGAAGCACATCGCACCGCCGATCAGGATCTTGTCGGCGACCTCGAGGAAGCGGTCGATCACGCCGACCTTGTCGGAGACCTTGGCGCCGCCGAGGACGACGACCAGCGGCCGCTGCGGCGACTCGACCACCCGTTGCAGCTCGGTCACCTCGCGCTCCAGCAGCAGCCCGGCGTAGGCGGGGATGTGGTGGGCGACGCCCTCGGTAGAGGCGTGGGCGCGGTGGGCGGCGCCGAAGGCGTCGTCGACGTAGACGTCGGCGAGGCTGGCCAGCCCTTCCGCGAGCTTCGGGTCGTTCTTCGTCTCACCCGGCTCGAAGCGGACGTTCTCGAGCAGCAGCACGTCGCCGGGGCCGAGGCCGCCGGAGCAGTCGAGGTCGACGTCGGCGCCGAGCACGCCCTTGGCGACCTTGACCCTGGTCCCCAGCAGCTCTTCCAGCCGCGCCCCGACCGGCTTCATCGAGAAGGCCGGGTCGGGCTTGCCGCCGGGGCGGCCGAGGTGGGAGACGAGGATCACCGCGGCGCCGCGCTCGCGCAGCAGCTCGATCGTCGGCAGCGCCGCCCGGATCCGCGTGTCGTCGGCCACCTCGCCGTCGGCGAGCGGCACGTTGAAGTCGACCCGCACCAGGACCCGGCGCCCCTTCACCTGGGCGTCGCGGACGCTTGCCTTGGCGAAGCTCACCAGCGCCTCCACCATCTAGATGGCCAGCCCCGTGGCCAGGTGCGGCTGGGGGCGAGCCCGGCCGAGCGGATCAAGGACGCAGGGTGCAGCCTTTGCCGGTTGGCAAAGGCAAACCCGAGGACGCGGAGGTGCGAAGTGCGCGTGGGGCGGGCGCGTCATCCAGGTGTGCCTGGTCGCGAGGCTGGCCATCTGGCTAGGCCGGCAGGACCTTCCCCGCCAGCTCGACGCAGCGGTTCGAGTAGCCCCACTCGTTGTCGTACCAGCTGATCACCTTGGCCATGCGGCCGTCGCCGATCACCATCGTCGATTCGCCGTCGACGATCGAGGAGTGCGGGTCGCCGACGATGTCGCTGGAGACGATCGGGTCCTCGGTGTAGGCGAGGATGCCCTTCAGCGGCCCGTCCGCCGCAGCCTTCAGGGCGGCGTTGATCTTCTCCTTGTCGAGCGGCTCGGGGCTGGTGAAGACGAGGTCGACGGCGGAGCCGGTCGGGACCGGGGCCCGCATCGAGAAGCCGTTCAGCTTGCCGTTCAGCTCCGGCAGCACCAGGCCGACGGCCTTGGCGGCGCCGGTCGTGGTCGGGATCAGGTTGAGGGCGGCTGCGCGCGAGCGGCGCGGGTCCTTGTGCGGCATGTCCTGCAGGCGCTGGTCGGCGGTGTAGGCGTGGATCGTCGTCATCAGCCCCTGCTCGATCGTGAACGCCTCGTGCAGGACCTTCGCCAGCGGCGCCAGGCAGTTGGTGGTGCAGGAGGCGTTGGAGATGACGTCGTGCCGGGCGGGGTCGTAGGCCTCGTCGAAGTTGACGCCGAGCGCGACGGTGACGTCGGGTTCGGTCGCCGGGGCGCTGATCACGACCTTCTTGGCGCCGGCCTCGAGGTGCTTGGCGGCGTCCTCGCGCTTGGTGAAGAAGCCGGTCGACTCGATCACCACGTCGACGCCGAGCTCGCCCCAGGGCAGCGCCGCCGGGTCGCGCTCGGAGAGCACCTTCAGCTCCTTGCCGCCGACGCTGATCGCGCGATCGCCGGCCTCGACCTCAGCGGGGAAGCGGCCGAGAATCGAGTCGTACTTGAGCAGGTTGGCGACCGTCGGCACGTCGACGAGGTCGTTGACGGCGACGAAATCGAGATCGGCTCCCGCCGCGTGGGCAGCGCGGAAGATGTTACGCCCGATCCGCCCGAAACCGTTGATGCCGACCTTCACAGCCATTCCTCGATGCCTCCTGATTGGGGTTGGGGCGCCGATCCTAGGGAGTCGGCGCGGGGACGAGCACGGTCACTCCTCGACTATCAGTCCGACCCGATGGTGAGCTCGATCTCGTAACCGTCGGGGTCTTGGAGGAAGGCCGAGTAGGAGCCGGAGCCGGCGGAGCGGCGTTCGCCCGGCTCGCTGACGTTGGTGCCGCCGGCTTTGACGCCGTTCTCCCACGCCGCCTTGACCGCGACGATGCCGAGGGCCGAGAAGCTGAGCAGGCCGAAGCCCGGCTTCGGGTCGTGGTGGGAGGAGATGAAGAAGACCGGTTTGGCGATGCCCCAGCCGATCGTCTGGTTTTCCTCATAGTGACGCCGCCAGCCCAGCGGGGCCAGCATCGAGTCGTAGAACGAGGCACTGCGTTCGAGGTCGCCGACCTCAAGGAGGACGTGGTGGAGCATCGGGACCCTGGAAGCTACACGGCGGTCCTCCCGGCAAGTCGGCCGGTTGGTCGAATCAGCCCGAGCGGGGGGTCCAGCGGAAGTAGCGGATCGCCAGCAGCAGGCCGGCGACGCCCCAAAGGGCGACCACCGCGAGGTTGTCCCAGGAGACCGACGAGCCGCTGCCGGGGACGTAGGCGTCGAAGAAGGCGTCGAAGAAGTGGCGGACCGGGAAGAGGTCGGCGAAGACGATCACCCCGTGAGGGAGCTGGTCTTCGGGGATGAAGATGCCGGAGAGGAAGTAGAGCGGCAGCAGGATCGCGTTGACGATCGGCGCGGCGGCGTCTTCGGAGGGGATCACCGCGGTCAGGGCGATGCCGAGGCAGCAGAAGGCGGCGGCGCCGATCAGGAGGGTCAGCAGGATCTCCGGCAGCCGTTCCCAGGGGATCGAGGTGTCGAAGGCGAGGCCGATCAGCGCCAGCAGCGCCAGCATCATCAGCGCCACCACGATCGAGTTGCCGATCCGGCCGGCGATGAAGACCCAGGACGGCATCGGGGTGCCGCGGCCGCGCTTCAGGCGCCCGTCTTCGCGGGCGATCACCAGGGTCATCGCCAGCGACTGCATGGTCGAGGAGATGATCGAGAGCGACATGATCGCCGGCACGTAGTAGGTGCTGGCCTTGACCCCGCCGCGGACGTCGACCGTGTCGCCGCTGAAGACCAGGGCGAGGATGAGGAAGACGATGACCGGGAACATCACCGTGAAGAAGACGGCCGCCGGGTTGCGCCAGAACGCCTTCTGTTCGTAGCGGAACTGGTGCCCGACCAGGGCGAAGCCGTTCATTGGCCGCTCGCCTCGGCCGAGGCGGTCAGTTCGAGGTAGACGTCCTCGAGCGTCGGCCGCGTCACTTCCAGCCCCTCCAGGCCCTCGCCCTTGGCCAGCGCCGCGCCGGTCAGCTCGTGCAGAGTCCTCACCGGGTCGTCGGTCTCGACCAGGACCTCGCGGCCGTCGGCCTTGTAGCGGATCGTGGTCGCGCCGCCCTCGCGGGCGCCGAGGTCGGCCGGGGTGCCGCGGGCGACGATCCGGCCGGCGGCGATGATCGTTACCCGGTCGGCCAGCCGCTGCGCCTCGTCCATGTAATGGGTGGTGAGGAAGACCGTCTTGCCGAGCTCCCGCAGGCCGGCGATCACGTCCCAGAACTGGCGCCGGGCCGAGGGGTCGAAGCCGGTCGTCGGCTCGTCGAGGAAGAGCAGCTCGGGGTCGCCGATCAGCGCCAGCCCGACGTCGAGCCGCCGCTGCTGCCCGCCCGAGAGCTTCTGCGCCCGCTCGTCGGCCTTGCCGTCGAGCCCGACCAGCGCCACCACCTGCTCGACCGGCAGCGGCGCCCGGTAATAGCCGGCGAACAGCTCCAGCGACTCGGCCACGGTCAGATACGGATCGAGCCGCGAGCTCTGCAGCACGATCCCGATCCGCTCCCGCCAATCCCGCCCGGCGCTCTGCGGATCGGCCCCGAGCACCTCGACCTCTCCCCCCGACCGCTTCCGATACCCCTCCAGAATCTCGACCGTGGTCGTCTTCCCGGCCCCGTTCGGCCCGAGAAACGCAAAGACTTCGCCGGGCTCGACGGTGAGGTCGATGCCACGGACTGCTTCGTTCCGGCCGTAGGACATGCGAAGGCCGCGAGTGGAGATGACAGGGGAGGGCAAGGGCTCGGCGATTGTATGGAGGGGGCGGCCAAGGGACGGGCGAGGGTTCGGGGCGGTGCGGGGGCGGGGGTGTGGGTGTGCCTCCTCTCTCGGCCTGTCGGCTGGGGCGTGTTCGGCTGGCGCCCCGGGCGAGCTCCGGGCCTCAG
>DASXOF010000111.1:0-3432 GCA_036494495.1 Solirubrobacterales bacterium
CACCACCTTCGAGAAAATGCTGAACCTGGCGCGGGCCAACTCGATCTTCCCGCTCACCTTCGGCCTCGCCTGCTGCGCGATCGAGGCGCCGATCTCGATCGTCACCGCCCGCTACGACCTCGCCCGCTTCGGCGCCGAGGCGCTCCGCGCCTCCCCGCGCCAGGCCGACCTGATCATCCTCTCGGGCCGCGTCTCGATCAAAATGGCGCCGGTCGTCCGCCGCCTCTACGACCAGATGCTGGAGCCGAAGTGGGCGATCTCGATGGGCGCCTGCTCCTCCTCCGGCGGCATGTTCGCCAACTACGCCGTCGTCCAGGGGGCCGACAAGTTCATGCCGATCGACCTCCACATCCCCGGCTGCCCGCCGCGGCCGGAGGCGGTCATGTACGGCTTCACCAAGCTGCAGCGGAAGATCATCGGCGAACCCGATCAGGGCTGGCGCGCCCGCTACAACGCCGCCGGCACCGAGGAGTGGGCGCGCGGCGGCCCGCGCTCGGAACCGAGCGCCGAGGCCGCGGCCGCTTACGAAGAGGCGAGGCGACTGGCGGTCGGCCCGGGTGCAACCGGGGGCGCGCGTGGCCGAGCAGATCAAGGACGCAGGGCGACGCCTTTGGCGGCGCCAAAGGCGAGCCCGAGGGCGTAGAGATGCGACTGCCACGCGTGTCATCAAGGTGTGCACGGGCCGACCGCCAGTCGCCTAGGGAGCTGGCCGTTGCCTGACGCACCCGGACTGGAGCTGATCCGCCAGGAAATCGAACGCGACCTGCCGCAGTCGATCCGCGCCACCTCCTACGAACACAACTGCGCGGTGATGATCGCCGACCCGGCGCAGATCCTCGCCGTGCTCGGCTGGCTGAAGGACACCCCCGGCCAGGGCTACCGCTTCCTCGCCAGCCTCCACGTCGCCGACTACCTGCCGGCCGAGCCGCGCTTCGGCGTCCACTACGAGCTGCTCAACTTCGACCGCCGCGAGCGGCTCCGGGTCAAAGCGATGCTGGCGGACCCGGGCGAGGACGCGCTGCCGGAAATCGATTCCGTGACGGCGATGTTCCCGACCGCCGACGCGCAGGAGCGCGAGGCCTACGACTTCTTCGGCATCGTCTTCCGCGGCCACCCGAACCTGACCCGGATCCTGATGCCCGACGACTACGTCGGCTGGCCCCAGCGCCGCGACTTCCCGGTCGGCGGCGAGCCCGTCACCTTCACCTACAACGAACACAACCGTGGCTAGCGACCTCTCTACCCGCAACGGCACCGAGCTCAACGAGGACCGCACCGCCGAGGTGATGACCGTCAACGTCGGGCCGCACCACCCGGCGACCCACGGCGTGCTGCGCCTCGTCGTCGACCTCGAAGGCGAGCTCGTGCGCGAGCTGCGGCCGGTGATCGGCTACGTCCACACCGGGATCGAAAAGTCCTGCGAGGACAAGGCATACTGGAAGGTGATCCCGTTCGTCGAGCGGATGGACTACGTCTCCTACTTCTTCCAGATGGAGGCCTTCTGCGGCGCCGTCGAGCGGCTGATCGAGCTCGAGATCCCGCCCCGCGCCAAGTACCTGCGCACCCTCTTCCTCGAGCTCAACCGGATCCACTCGCACCTGGTCTGGCTGGGCACCACCGCGCTCGACCTCGGCGCGATCTCGATGCTCTGGTACTGCTTCCGCGAGCGCGACCGCATCCTCGACCTCTTCGAGATGGCGGCCGGACAGCGGATGCACACCCGCTACTTCCAGGTCGGCGGCGTGATCGAGGACATCCCGCTCGGCTTCGAGCAGAAGTGCCGCAAGTTCGTCGAAGACATGCCGGTCCGCGTCGGCCAGTACGAAGCGCTGCTCGACCGCAACGAGGTCTTCCTGCAGCGGACCAAGGGCGTCGGCATCGTCTCCCGCGAGCGGCTGCTCGACCTCGGCGTCACCGGCCCCCTGCTGCGCGCCGCCGGCGAGCCCTGGGACCTGCGCAAGTCCTTCGACTACCTCGCCTATCCGGAGATGGACTTCAAGATCCCGGTCGGCACCGTCGGCGACAACTACGACCGCTACCGCTGCCGGGTCGCCGAGATGGTCGAGTCGGCGAAGATCGTCGGCCAGTGCCTCGACGCCCTCCCCGAGGGCCCGTTCATCGCCGACGACCGCAAGTACGTGCTGCCGCCGCGCTCGGAGCTGCCGACCTCGATGGAGTCGCTGATCCACCACTTCAAGCTCGTCACCGAGGGCTACCGGGTCGGCCCCGGCGAGATCTACTACGCGATCGAGGGCCCGCGCGGCGAGCTCGGCTGCTTCGTCCTCGCCGACGGCTCCTCGAAGCCGGCCCGGGTCCACTTCCGCGACCCCTCCTTCGTCAACCTGCAGTCCTTCCGCGACATGGCGGTCGACAGCTACATCGCCGACATGATCTGCAGCCTCGGGATGCTCGACCCGATCCTCGGCGGGGTGGACCGATGAGCCCCGTCGACGGGCCCGGCGTCAGCAACCCGAACCTGCCGGTCGACCGCGCGGTGACCGAGGGCCGGATTCCGCCCGCCGACCCCGAGCAGATCCCGCAGCTCCACGAAGTCGAGTGCCCGCCGGAGCTGCAGGCGCGGATCGAAGAGCTGATGGGCCGCTACCCGGACCGCCGCTCGGCCTCGATCCCGGCGCTGTGGGCGGTGCAGGAGCGCTACGGCTACTGCTCGCCCGAGGGGATCCGCCAGGCGGCGGCGGTGATGCGCGTCACCCCCGCCTACCTGGAGTCGGTGGCGAGCTTCTACGACCTGCTCCACACCAAGCCGGTCGGCAGCCACCGGATCGAGGTCTGCACCAACATCAGCTGCTGGATGCGCGGCGGCGATCAGCTGCTCGACGCCTTCCGCGCCGCCGCCGACGGCGAGGACGTCTTCGTCACCGGCTTCGAGTGCCTCGGCGCCTGCGACATCGCGCCGATGGCCTCGATCGACCAGCGCTACTACGGGCCGCTCGAGGCGGCCGAGGCCGGGACCGCGATCGAGCAGATCCTGGCCGGCGCCGAGGTGCTGCCGGAGAAGGCGCTGGCGAAGCGCGGACTGGCGGGAGATTCCTGATGCCGCACCAGCTCGAGACGCGGGTTCTGCTCGAACACGCCGAGGACCCGCGGCTGCGCACCCTCGCCGGCTACAAGGACCTGGTCGGCGGCTACGCCACCCAGGAGCGCGCCTACCGCGAGATGGAGCAGGACGAGGTGCTGAAGGAGCTCGAAGACTCGGGCCTCCGGGGCCGCGGCGGCGCCGGCTTCTCGATGGGCAAAAAGGCATCCTTCCTGCCGCGCGGCGAGATGAAGAAGTACCTCTGCTGCAACGCCGACGAGTCCGAGCCCGGCGCCTTCAAGGACCGGGAGCTGATGCAGCGCAACCCGCACCAGCTGATCGAGGGGATCGCGATCGCCGCCCTCGCCGCCGACGCCGGCCACGCCTTCATCTTC
>DASXOF010000112.1:0-1771 GCA_036494495.1 Solirubrobacterales bacterium
CTTTCAAACTTATGACCTGATCAGAGAGTCGATCTGAGCCGCCCATGAGACCTCGTGTCGCGTGGGCGGCTTTCTGTTCGGAGAGGACGGCCTCCCACCAGGCTTGGGCCAAGGTGGACTTCCCCCGCTTTGGTGGACATCATCTGACTGAGCGCGTCTCGGTCGGGAAGGATGTCCGTCATGCCGAAGATCCCGCCGTACAGGTTGGAGTTCCGCCTGGAGGCTGTGAGGCTGCTGCGGAGCAGTGGCCGCTCGATTCCGCAGCTCGCGAAGGAGCTGGGGGTGTCGCCGCAGACGCTGCGGAACTGGTCGACGCAGCTCGACGTCGACGAGGGCAAGGCCGAGGGCCTGAGCTCGGATGAGCGTGAGGAGCTGCGCCGTCTGCGGCGCGAGGTCCGGGTCCTCGCCGAAGAGCGGGAGATCTTAAAAAAAGCCGCGGCCTTCTTCGCCAAGGAGAGCGGGACCCGGTGAGCGTCTTCCGGTTCATCGCTGCGGAGAAGGCCGCACACTCGATCACGATCATGTGCCGGGTGCTCGAGGTGAGCAAGTCCGGCTACCACGCCTGGGCGAAGCGGCCGCTCGGGCCGCGTGCGGTCGAGGACGCGCGGCTGACCGAGCGGATCCGGGAGCTGCATGCGAAGCGCCGCGGCGTCTATGGCTCGCCGCGGATCTGGTCCGACCTCGTCCTCGACGATGGCGAGCGGATCGGCCGCAAGCGCGTCGAGCGGCTGATGCGCCAGGCCGGGCTCTCCGGGCTGATCCCCAAGAAGTGGAAGGCGACCACGATCCGGGTGCCCGGGGTCAGGGTCGCCGAGGATCTGCTCGACCGCAACTTCGCCGCCGGCGCCCCGAACCGCTGCTGGGTCGCCGACATCACCTACCTGCGCACGTGGGAGGGATGGCTGTACCTGGTCGCGGTGCAGGACCTGTTCAGCCGCCGGATCGTCGGCTGGGCGATGGCCGATCACATGCGCGCCGAGCTCGTCACCGACGCCCTGCAGATGGCACTCGCGCACCGCCGCCCCGAGCGGGGGCTGATCTGGCACTCCGACCAGGGCAGTCAATTCGTCAGTCTGGCGTTCGGGCAGCAGGCCCGCGCCGCCGGGATCGCGCAGTCGATGGGCAGCCGCGGCGACTGCTTCGTCAACGCCGTCGCCGAGAGCTTCTTCGCGACGGTGAAGAAGGAGCTGATCCACCGCCGCTCCTGGCCCTCGAAGGCCGAGCTGCGCACCGAGGTCTTCGACTACATCGAGACCTTCTACAACCGCGAACGCCGCCACAGCACGCTCGGGCAGCGCTCCCCCGCCGAGTACGAAAGAATGCGCCTACCCGTTATCAATAGAGACAAGGCCGCCTAGCCGAAACCTGTCCACGGAAGCGGGGGAAGTCCACCAAACGGTCGCGCCGTTCGTTCGCGATCAGGATGCGCAGATGCCGAACTCCGTTCTCGACCATAAGCAGGCACCAACCTCAACATGGCGCGTGATCTACCGATGCGATTACCCGGCCAGCCAAGAAAGAAATCGCGAAGGGCGACAAAGACAGCGATGGTGCTTGTCGGCCCCGGGGGACGCCGGGGAGACGCGAAATCCTCTCCACTGCCGCGAACGCCTCTCCGTCCGTGCCGCGCAAGCGAGTTTGCCGTGATCTCGGCTGGGGTCTCGTTACTTGGGTCACGCAGCTTGTCGGCCACCCGGCCAGCGCCGGACGGCTCGTCGGCGGTCTGTCGGTCTGGTCGAGTTCGGCCTCTCGTCTCGGCGCCCATGCGTCG
>DASXOF010000113.1:0-20108 GCA_036494495.1 Solirubrobacterales bacterium
CCCTGATCAAGGTCTACGCCGGCAGCGCCCCGGCGGCGTCGATCCACCCCGACATCTCCTGGATCAACCCGTTCTCGCTGACGCCGAGCGAGATCTCGGCCGGGATGCTGCTCGCGGTCTTCATCTACTGGGGCTGGGACACCACCGCCACCGTCAACGAGGAGACCGAGGACCCGGGCGAGGCGCCCGGCAAGGCGACCGTGATCAGCACCCTGATCCTGCTCGGGATCTACATCGTCGTCGCCGTCGCCGCCCAGTCCTACGCCGGCGTCGCCGACCTGGTCAAGAACCAGGAAGACGTGCTCAGCTCGCTCGGCACCGAAGTCTTCGGCTCGCCGCTCGACAAGCTCTTGATCATCGCCGTGCTGACCTCGGCGGCCGCCTCGACCCAGACGACGATCCTGCCGACCGCCCGGACCACGCTCTCGATGGCGCGCGCCCATGCGCTGCCGCAGAGCCTCGGCAAGGTCCACCCCCGCTTCCTCACGCCCCACGTCTCGACGATCCTGATGGGCGCGCTCTCGATCCTCTGGTACGTCGGCCTGACCCTGGTCAGCGAAGACATCCTCTTCGACAGCCTCGCCGCGCTGGGGCTGATGATCGCCTTCTACATCGGGATCACCGGCTTCGCCTGCACGATCTACTACCGGCGCGAGCTGCTGCGCAGCGTCAAGAACTTCTTCTTCATCGGCGTCGGCCCGACCGTCGGCGGCGTGATCCTCTTCTACCTGCTGATCAAGAACGGGATCGAACTCGCCGACCCGGCGAACTCGGAATCGGGCAACTCGTGGTTCGGGCTCGGGCCGCCGCTGGTGATCGCGGTCTTCTTCCTCCTGCTCGGGATCTTCCTGATGGTGATCCAGTGGCGCAAGGTGCCGGCCTTCTTCAAGCGCAAGCCGAGCGTCGTCCCGGCCGGCTTCCTCGAGGGCGAAGCGCCGGCGCCCGGCCCGACCGGAGTGGCCGAGTGATGGGCCAGATCGTGGTCGGATACGACGGCTCGAGCTGCGGCAACGCGGCGCTCGACGAGGCGCTCTCGCTGGCCGGCGAGCTGCGCGACCGCGTCACCGTCGTCTTCGGCTACGCGCCACCGGGTATCTGGGGCGGTGAGATCGCCGACCACGAGCAGGCAATCGAGGAGCTGGGAGAGAAGATGACCGCCGAAGCGAGGAGCCGGGCCGCGGCGCGCGGAGCCGAGATCGACGTCGAGCTGGTCCCGAAACGGGCGCCCGAGGCGCTGCTCGAGGTGGCCGACCAGCGCGATGCGCGGATGATCGTCGTCGGCAGCGGCGGCGAGGGAACGCTGAAAGGGGCCATCCTCGGCACGACCCCGCACAAGCTCCTGCACCTCGCCGGGCGGCCGGTCCTGGTGGTGCACGCCGATGACTAGCGAGGTGACGATGGAGGACAACCGCAGCGGCGCGAGCGCCGACGCCAGCGTCGACCTCCGCGGCGTCACCAAGCGCTTCGGCAGCTTCACCGCGGTCGACGACCTCGACCTCACCCTCGCCCACGGCGAGTTCTTCACCCTGCTCGGCCCGAGCGGCTGTGGCAAGACGACGACGCTGCGGATGATCGCCGGCTTCGAGCAGCCGAGCGAGGGTGAGATCCGGATCGAGGGCACCGACGTCGCCGGCCTGCCACCCCACAAGCGGCCGACCAACACCGTCTTCCAGAGCTACGCGCTGTTCCCGCATCTCAGCGTCGAGGCCAACGTCGCCTTCGGCCTCAAGCGCAAGCGGGTCTCCAGGGCCGAGACCGCCGAACGGGTCGCCGCCGAGCTGCGGCGGGTCGGCCTGGCGAGCGAGGCCAACCGGCGGCCGAACCAGCTCTCCGGCGGCATGCAGCAGCGGGTGGCGCTGGCGCGGGCGCTGGTCAACCTGCCCAAGGTGCTGCTGCTCGACGAGCCGCTCGGTGCCCTCGACCTGAAGCTGCGCAAGGAACTGCAGGTCGAGCTGAAGCGGATCCAGCGCGAGGTCGGGATCACCTTCGTCTACGTCACCCACGACCAGGAGGAGGCGCTGACGATGTCAGACCGGATCGCGGTGATGAATCGCGGCCGGGTCGAGCAGATCGGCGTCCCCGAGGAGGTCTACGACCGCCCCAGCACCACCTTCGTCGCCGGCTTCATCGGCGTCTCCAACCTGATGCCGGCGACGGTCGGCCGGCAGGGGATGGTGAAGCTCGACAGCGGCCCGGAAGTGGCGGCCGAAACCGGCGCGCTCGGGCCGGGCGAAGGCTGCGCCGCGGTGGTGAGGCCGGAGAAGCTGCGGGTGACGCTGCCAGGCGACGGGGCCGCCGCCAACGGGGCGCCCTCGGTCGAGGGCGTGGTCGAGAGCTCGGTGTACCTGGGAACGGCGACGCAGATCGTCGTCGGGCTCGGCGAGGGGGTGCGGATGACCGTCCTCGTCCCCAACGCCGACGAGGCCGAACGCCAGCGGCTGCCGGGCGGCGGCGCCCGGGTGAGGCTGAGCTGGGACCCCGAGCACATGCACGTGGTCACCGAATCGCCAGGGGAAGCGGCCGCCGCGACTGCCGCCGAGGGTGTGGACGGCGACGCCGAGCTTGCAACGAAAGAGGAGGAAGCGAGATGAAGGCCAGGGAGAGAAGCAGGGGGACGGTGACGGCGCTGGCGGTGGCCGTGGCTGCGCTGGCGGTGGCCCTGGGGATCGTCGGCTGCGGCGGTGGCGGCGGTGGCGGGATCGAAGGCGGCGGCGCGACCGAAGCGTCGAAGGTCGAACTCGAAAAGAAGGCCAGCGGCAAGCTGGTGATCTCGAACTGGCCGCTCTACATCGACAAGCAGACGGTTCCCGACTTCGAAAAGGCGACCGGGATCAGCGTCAACTACATCGAGGACATCAACTCGAACGAAGAATATTTCAACAAAATGCAGCCGATCCTGGCCAAGGGTGAATCGGGCGGCCGCAGCATCATGGTGCTGGCCGACTACGAGGTGACGAAAATGCACGAACTGGGGTACGTGCAGGAACTCGACAAGTCGGCCCTGCCGAACGTCGAAAAGCACCTCAACAAGAGCCTGCGGCACCCGTCCTTCGATCCCGAACGGAGCTTCACCGTGCCGTGGCAGAGCGGCATGACCGGGATCATCGTAAACAAGGAACTGGCGCCAGAAGTCAGGTCGATCTGTGATCTCTTCAACCCGAAATACAAGGGGAAGGTCGACTTCCTCAACGAAGTGCGGGAAACGGTGCCGCTGGTGATGAAGTGCGAAGGCGTCGATCCCGACAAGGCGACCGAAGCCGACTGGATGAAGGCGATCGAAAAAATCCAGGGCGCGGCCCAGTCGGGTCAGATTCGCCGCTTCACCGGCAACGACTACGCGGCCGACCTCACCAACGGCAACGTGGTTGCGGTGATCGGCTGGTCGGGCGACGCGGTCCAGCTGCAGGCCGACAACCCCAACCTCGAATGGCGGATGCCGACCGAAGGCTGCATGCTCTGGTCGGAAGACATGATCATCCCGGTCGGGGCGCCGAACCCGACCGCGGCGGAGGCGTTCATGAACTACGTCTACGACCCGAAGAACCAGGCTCAGATCGCGGAATACGTCAACTACGTGACGCCGGTCGAAGGGGTCCAGGAAGTCCTCGCGGAAAAGGACCCCGAACTGGCGGAAAACGACCTGATCTTCCCGAGCGCGTCGTTCACCAAGAAGTGCTCCAACACGCCGATCCTCAAAGGCGAAGAGGAACAGAAGGTGATCCAGGCCTTCGACGCGGTGCTGAACGAATAGCCGTGGGGGCTGGCGCGGTCGACAGCCGGTGCGCAGGGCGGGTGGCCTGATGGCCACCGTCCTGCGCCGCCGCGTCATCCCCTACTTCCTGCTGGGCCCGGGGACGATCTGGCTCGTCCTCTTCTTCGTCGTGCCGCTGTACTACATGTTCAAACTGTCGCTGGAGACGGGGGTAGTCGGCAGCCTCGAATTCAACTGGCACTGGGCGAACTACAGCGACGCCCTCGACCTCTACCACTCGCAGATGATCCGCTCCTTCATCTACGCGGGTGCGGCGACGCTGGCCTCACTGCTGCTCGCCTACCCGCTCGCCTACGCGATCGCCTTCAAGGCCGGCCGCTACCGCAACCTGATGCTGTTCGCGGTGGTGGCGCCGTTCTTCACCACCTACCTGATCCGCACCCTCTCCTGGGAGACGATCCTCTCCGACCAGAGCCCGGTGACCGAATTCCTCCACTCGATCGGGCTGGCGCCGAGCGGCCACATCCTCGCCACCAGCTTCGCCGTGATCGCCGGCCTCACCTACAACTTCCTGCCGTTCATGATCCTGCCGATCTACGCCTCGCTCGAGCGGATCGACGTGCGGCTGATCGAGGCCGGCAAGGACCTCTACGCCTCGGCGACCCAGACCTTCCTCAAAGTGACGCTGCCGCTCTCGATGACCGGCGTCGTCGCCGGCGTCCTCCTCACCTTCATCCCCGCCGCCGGCGACTACGTCAATGCCCAGTTCCTCGGCGGGGTCGGCAACCGGATGATCGGCAACGTGATCCAGTCGCTTTACCTGAGCCAGTCGAACTACCCCTCGGCGGCGGCGCTCTCGTTCGTGCTGATGGCGCTGATCATGATCGCCGTGGTGATCTACATCCGCTTCGCCGGCTCCGAGGCGCTGATGGGCGAGGAGGCGCGTTGATGGAGCGGCGACGGGGCGAGAGTGGGCTGGCCTTCGCGTGGCGCTGGCTGCGCGAGCACGCGGTGATGATCGTCGGCGCGCTCGTCGTCCTCTATCTGCTGGTCCCGATCATCGTCATCTTCGTCTTCTCGTTCAACGATCCCGCCGGCCGCTACAACTTCACCTGGGTCGGCTTCACGCTCTCGCACTGGGGCAACGTCTTCGGGATCGAAGACCTGACCGAAGCGCTTCTGACCTCGATCAAGCTGGCGCTGCTGGCGACGGTGATCTCGACGATCATCGGCACGATGATGGCGCTGGCGCTGGTCCGGCACCAGTTCTTCGGCCGCCGCATCGCCAACTTCCTGATCGTGATCCCGATGGCGACGCCGGAGGTGGTGATGGGGGCGGCGCTGCTCTCCTTCTTCCTCATCATCGG
Organism: Solirubrobacterales bacterium; assembly: GCA_036494495.1. Classification (GTDB taxonomy): domain Bacteria; phylum Actinomycetota; class Thermoleophilia; order Solirubrobacterales; family 70-9; genus VAYN01. Next base: position 5,080 of record DASXOF010000113.1, read on the forward strand.
CACCTTCTCGCTCGGCTTCGAAACGCTGTTGATCGCCCACGTCATGTTCTGCATCAGCTTCGTCGTCGTCGTCGTGCGCTCGCGCCTGATCGGCTTCGACCGCTCGCTCGAGGAGGCGGCGCGCGACCTCGGCGCCGGCCCGTTCACGACCTTCCGGCTGATCACCTTCCCGCTGATCCTGCCCGGCATCTTCGGCGGCGCGATGCTCGCCTTCGCGCTCTCGATCGACGACTTCGTGATCTCCAACTTCAACTCGGGGACGACGGTGACCTTCCCGCTCTACATCTTCGGCGCCGCCCAGCGCGGGATTCCGGTCGAGGTCTACTGCGTCGCGATGGTGCTCTTCGGCGTCACCGTGGCGGCGATGGGCTTCACCACCTGGCAGCAGCGACGGGCCGAAAAGCTGAGCGAGGTGCGACCGGAGCAGGAGGGCACGCTGGTGCCGCTGCCGCAGGCACAGGCGACGACCTGATGGCCACCACGGTGGCCACCCAGCTGCGCAACTACGCCGGCGGCCGCTGGGTCGAGCTGCCGGGAGCCGAGACGCTGGAGGACGTCGACCCGGCGAGCGGCGAGGTGACGGCGCTGGTGCCGCTCTCGGGCGCGGCAGACGTCGACGCCGCGGTGGCGGCGGCGCGCGGCGCGCAGCCGGGCTGGCGCGAGACGCCGGCGCCGGTGCGGGCGCGGGCGCTCCTGGCCCTGCGCGAGGAGCTGCTGCGCCGGCGGGCGGAGCTGGCGGCGCTGGTCTGCGCCGACATGGGCAAGACGCTGGCCGACGCCGACGCCGAGGTCGGCCGCGGGATCGAGTCGGTCGAGTCGGCGGCGGCGGCGCCGCACCTGCTGAAGGGCGAGAACCTGGAGGGGATCGCCCGCGGCGTCGACGTCGAGATGGTGCGCCAGCCGGTCGGCGTGGTCGCCGCGATCACCCCGTTCAACTTCCCGACGATGATCCCGCTCTGGTTCCTGCCCTACGCGATCGCCTGCGGCAACTCGTTCCTGCTGAAGCCCTCGGAGGCCGACCCGCGCCCGGCGCAGCTGATCATGGAAGCGGTCGACGCGGTGGCGGAGATCCCGGCGGCGGTCGTCAACCTCGTCCACGGCGCCCGCGAGGCGGTGACCGCGATCCTCGACCATCCCGGGATCGACGCGATCTCCTTCGTCGGCCGGGCCGAGACGGCGCGCTTCGTCGCCGAGCGGGCGGCCGGCAACGGCAAGCGCGTGCAGGCCCTCGGCGGCGCCAAGAACGCGCTGGTGGTGATGCCCGACGCCGACCTCGAGAAGGCGGTGCCGGCGATCATGGGCTCCTCCTTCGGCGCCGCCGGCCAGCGCTGCCTGGCCGGCTCGGTCTGCGTCCTCGTCGGCGGCGAGACGCGGCGGGCGGAGGTGCGCCAGGCGCTGGTCGCCGCCGCCGCGGAGCTGCGGGTCGGGCCGGGAGCCGAGAAGGGCGTCGACGTCTGCCCGATGGTCTCGGCGGCGGCGCGCGAGCGGGTCGTCGCGGCGCTGGCCCGGGCCGAGCGCGAGGGCGCCGAGGTGCTGCTCGACGGCCGCGGCGACGCCGGCCCGGCCGGCACCGTGCTGGGCCCGACGATCGCCACCGCCCCCGGCCCCGAGTCCGAGCTCGCCCGCGAGGAGCTGTTCGGGCCCCTGCTGGCGCTGGTCGACGCCCCCGACCTCGACGCCGCCCTCGAGTTCGTCAACGGCTCGCGCTACGGCAACAGCGGCTCGATCTTCACCCAGTCCGGCGACGCGGTGCGGCGCTACCGCTACGGCGTCGAGGCGGGGATGCTCGGGGTCAACATCGGCGTCCCGGCGCCGGTCGCCTGGTTCCCGTTCTCCGGCTGGAAGGACTCGATCGACGGCGACCTGCACGCCAACGGCAGGGACGCGGTCGAGTTCTACACGCGCAAGAAGGTCGTGACGACGCGCTGGTAGCGGGTCGGCACGCCGGCCTCAGGGCAGGTGCTCGAGGCGCCAGCCGAACGACGGTTCGGCGAGATCGCCGGCGGCGACGATCGGGACGCGAACGGTGCTGGTGCCGGTTGCGGTGAGGACGCCGAGGCGCTGGTGGGCGGAGAGCGAGCGCCCGGGGCCGGGAGCGCGGAGCTCGACCCGGACCGGCATCCCCGGCCAGCCGAGCTGGCGCACGGGGCGGGCGGTGACGACGGCGACGCGGTCGCCGTCGGGGCCGCGGGCGACCATCACCTTCGTCCCCTTCGGGATCACGGTCCGCACCCGGACGGCGTCGGCGATCGAGGCGGCGAGGCTGTTGGCGCTGTAGAGCGCCGCCTGCACCAGTTCGCCCTGGCGCTGGCCGAGGACGGCGCCGAGCACGGTCAGGGTGCGGCCGCCGACTTCGATCTCCTTGGCGAAGAGGAGGCAGCCGCCCGCCGCTTCGTCGGAGCCGGTCTTGATCCCGACGAAGCCTTCGTGGCCGACCAGTTCGTTGTAGTTGGCGACTTCGCCGGCAACCGGCAGGACCACCGAGGGCATCGCGACGATTTCGGCGAAGGTCGGATCGGCCATCGCCAGCCGCGCCAGCTTCAGCTGGTCGGCGGCGGTCGAGACGGTGTCCTCTTCGAAGCCGCTCGGGTCGGTGTAGTGGGTGTCGTCCATCCCCATCGCGGCCGCCGTTTCGTTCATCTCAGCGACGAAGGCGCCGATGCTGCCCGCCTCGTGGACGGCGAGCAGGGCGGCGACGTTGTTGGCCGAGGGCAGGAGCAGCGCCTCGAGCGCCTGGCGCTCGCTCAGGACCTCGCCCGCCCGCACGTTCACCACCGACTGGTCGAGGGCGATCCGCGCGTGCAGATCGGCGACGTCGGCCTTGCTGATGCGGATCCGGAAGCCCTCTTCGCCGGGTGCGAGCGGGTGCTGCTTCAGCGTCAGGTAGGCGGTCATCACCTTGGCGACGCTGGCGATCGGCGCCGGCTGCTGGCCGCCCGAGGCGCCGACGCTGCCGAGCCCCTCGACCGCCACCGCCGCCTGGCCTTCCGCCGGCCAGGCCGGGTGGAAGGGCTTGCCGGGCTGCGGCAGGGCGCGGGCGACGGTGCGAGTGAGGACGACGTCCGGCGTCGGCTTCGTCTCCGCCCGCACCACCGCGGCGACGGCGAGCAGCAGGACCACGGCCAGCCCCAGCAGCCAGGGCCAGGCCCGGCGGTGGCGGCGAGGGGTCTGCGGGCGGCGGTAGGTGAGCGGCTCGACCGTGCTCATCTACGACGACGGTAGCGGTGGCGCCGGGTGGTGGGCCTGGCGCCATCCCGGCAAGCGGGGCAAGGACGCAGGGAGGCCGACGAGGGGAGCGCACTCCGGTGCGTGACCCGAAGGCGGGCGACCGAGGACGCCGCAACGCGCCGCCGGGATGGCGCCAGGCTAGCGGCCGATGTGGAAGCCGATCAGCTCGGGGACCTTGGCGACCGCCGAGGCGATCTTGCCCGGCGCCCGGCCGGCCATCTCGGCCTCCTCCTTGGCGAGGATGCCGAGTCGGATCGCCTCGCCGCCGATCCAGTGGAACGGCTCGGGCGGGACGCGGGGCGAGGCGCCGTCGACGAAGGCGAGGCGGCTGGCGTCGTCGCGGCGGTCGAGGGCGAGCGAGGCGAGGGTCCGGCCGACCATGTTGCTGGGGCCGACGCCGTTGCCGGTGTAGCCGGCGGCGGCGAAGGCGCGGCCGCCGGGCAGCGAGGTGACGGTCGGCAGGTGGGTCGGCGAGGCGTCGATCGGGCCGCCCCAGGCGTGGGTGAGGCGGCGGCCGCGCAGCGCCGGGAAGTAGTCGTAGAGGTGGGCGGCCGTCGCTTCGACCACGGCGGCGTCGACCTCGGAGCGGCCGCGGGTCCGCGCCCCGAAGGCGATCCGGCCGCCGCCCCAGCCGAAGGCGATGCGCCCGTCCGGCGTGGTGCGGAAGTAGTCGAGGAGCGAGCGGCAGTCGGTGATCGCGTCACCGCCGTCCCAGCCGATCTCCGCCAGCACGTCGGGCACCGGCTCGGTGAGGACGATGTGGGAGGAGGCGACGGTGAGCTGGCTGCGCAGCGGCCCGCGGCGGCCCTTGGCGGCGGCGCCGATCGCCAGCACCGCGCGCTCGGCCCGGACGACGCCGCCCTCGGTCCGCGCCTCGACCCCGCCCGGCGTCGCCCGCAGCTCCCGCACCGCCGAGGACTCGTGGACCGCGACGCCCTCCTCGCGCAGCCGCCGCCGGATGCCCAGTGCCAGTCGCGCCGGCTGCACCGTCGCCGAGTCGGGGCAGACGGCGCCGGCACGGAAGGCCGGCGAGGCGCAGCGAGCCTGCACCTGCTCGGGGCTCAGCGGCACGATCGCCTCCGGCAGCCCGAGCTCGCGGCAGGCGACGAGCGCCCGCTCCCAGGCGCCGTCGTGTGCGGGCGCGGTCGAGGTCTGCAGGTAGCCGGCCGGGCGCCACCAGGCGTCGACCTCCTGCTCGGCGCAGAAGGCGCCGATCCGCTCGACGGCCTCCGAGGCCGAGAGGCAGATCGCCAGCGCCGGCCCGTCGCCCCAGCGCTCGCGCAGCGAGGCCGCCGAGAGCCACATGCCGTTGCAGAAGCCGCCGTTGCGGCCGCTCGGCCCGCGCCCGCAGACCGCCTCCGCCTCGAGCACGACGACCCGCGCCTCGGGCTCGAGCTGCTTGACGTACCAGGCGCTCCAGAGCCCGGTGAAGCCGCCGCCGACGACGACCACGTCGGCGCTCACCTCGGCGGCCAGCGGCGGCGCCGGCTCGACCTCGTCGGCCTCCTCGATCCAGTAGCCGAAACGGGTGTGGTGCATGAGCCGTGCAGGCTACGCTCAATCGATGCCAGACCCCAAGCAGTCCACGACGCCCTACGTCGACGCCCTCCTCTCCTACTCGGAGCTCGACCCGGGCCGCTTCCAGGTCCCCGGCCACAAGGGCGGTCTCGGCGCCGACCCGGCGATGCGCGAGCTGGTCGGCGACGTCGGCCTGCGCAACGACATCCCCTCGGTCACCGAGGGCGTCGACATCGGCCCCGAACCGACGCCGTTCCAGCAGGCGCAGCTGCTCGCCGCCGAGGCCTGGGGCGCGCGCCGCTCCTGGTTCCTGATCAACGGCGCCTCGCAGGGCAACCACGCGACGCTGATGGCGCTCGCCCACATGGGCAGGGAGCTGGTGGTGCAGCGCAACGTCCACTCCTCGGTGATCGACGGCCTGGTCCTCAGCGGGATGCGGCCGACCTTCGTCTCGCCGGAGCTCGACCCGGAGCTGGGGATCGCCCACGGCCTCACCCCCGCCTCGCTGGAGGCGGCGCTGACGGCGACCCCGGACGCGGTCGCGGCGCTGGTCGTCTCGCCGACCTACTTCGGCGCCTGCGCCGACGTCGCGGCACTGGCCGAGGTCGCCCACGAGCGCGGCGTGCCGCTGGTCGTCGACGAGGCCTGGGGCGCCCACATGCACTTCCATCCCGAGCTGCCCCAGGACGCGCTGGCGGCAGGCGCGGACCTGGTCACCTCCTCGACCCACAAGATCGTCGGCGCCCTGACCCAGGCGGCGATGCTCCACCTCGGCCACGGGGCCCGCATCGACGACGCCGTGGTCGACCGCTGCGTCAGCCTGGTCGAAACGACCAGCCCCAGCGGCCTCCTCTCCGGCTCGCTCGACGCCGCCCGCCGCCAGGCCGCGGTCCACGGCGAGGAGCTGCTGAGCGCGACGCTGGCGACGATCGGCGCCACCCGCGAGGCGATCCGGCAGATCCCAGGCCTCGACGTGCTCGACGAGCGGATGGTCGGCCGGCCCGGGATCGCCGCCTGGGACCCGCTGCGGCTGGCGATCGACGTGCGCGGCACCGGCTCCGACGGCTACCACCTGGCCAAAGCGGCCTTCTACGAGGCCGGCCTCGACCTCGAGCTCTACACCTCCAACGTCATCGTCGCGATCTTCGGCATGGCCGAGCCGGCGGCGCAGGGCGAGCGCCTGGTCGCGGGCCTGCGCGAGGCGGTCGGCCACCTCGAGGCCGGCGCCGGGCTGCCGGACGAGAAGCTGATGCCGCCGCCGCCCTGGGGCGAGCTGGTGCTGACCCCGCGGGAGGCCTACCTCGGCCCGCAGGAGGTGGTCGCCTTCGACGCCGCCGCCGGCCGCATCGCCGCCGAGGGCCTCGCCGCCTACCCGCCCGGGATCCCCAACGTGCTGCCGGGCGAGCGGCTGACCGCGGAGACGCTCGACTACATCCGCGACAGCGTCGCCCACGGCGGCTACGTCCGCGGCGGCTCCGACCGGGCGCTCCGCACCCTGCGGGTGGCCCGCAGCTGAGGGGCCGGCGCGGCCGGGCAGGTAGGGTCAGCGGCGATGGCTTCCTACGACGCGATCCGCGACCTGCCGCTGGTGGTCGAGGAGTGCGCGTTCGAAGGGCTCGAAGTCACCCTCGGCAAGTTCGAACGGCTGACCACGGTGGTGAAGCTGCGCGGCGGCGGTGAGGAGGGGGTCGGCGAAGACGTCGTCTACGACGCCGTCGACCACATCGGCCAGCAGAGCCACGGCCCGCCCGACGGCCTCGCCTTCTCCGGCAGCTTCGACGAGTTCTCCAAGCGGCTCGACGGGATCGACCTCTTCCCGGCGGGGGCGCCGGAGCGCGCCGAGGTCTCGCGCGACTACCGCCGCTGGGCCTTCGAGTCGGCAGCGCTCGACTTGGCGCTGCGCCAGGCGGGGACCAACCTCGCCGCCGCGCTCGGCCGCGAGCCGAAGCCGCTGAACTTCGTCAACTCGATGCGGCTGGCCGGCTTCGATCCGAACGAGAAGTCCTCGATCGAGCCGCTGCTGCGGCGGCTCGAGGCCTACCCGACGCTGCGCTTCAAGCTCGACCCCTTCAACGACTGGGACGACGAGCTGATAGCGGCGCTGGTCGCAACCGGCGCAGTCGACTCGCTCGACCTCAAGGGCTTCTACAAAGGCACCCCGGTCGACGTCGTCACCGACCCGGTCCTCTACTCGAAGCTGATCGAGGCCTTCCCCGACGCCTGGCTCGAGGATCCCGACGTGACCGAGGAGACGAAACCGCTGCTCGACCCGGTCTCGGAGCGGGTGACCTGGGACGCGCCGATCCACTCGATCGCCGACATCGAGGCGATGCCCTGGTCGCCGCCGCGGACGGTCAACGTCAAGCCCTCGCGCTTCGGCCCGATCTCCAACCTCTTCGCCACCTACGACTACTGCGACGAGCGCGGGATCGGCGCCTACGGCGGCGGCCAGAGCGAGCTCGGGCCGGGCCGCGGCCAGATCCAGTACCTGGCCGCGATCTTCCATCCCGACACGCCCAACGACGTCGCCCCCTCGGGCTACAACGACCCCGAGCAGGCGACCAGGCCGGGCCTCCCCTCGAGCCCGCTGGAGCCGCGGATCGAAGAGCGCGGCTTCCGCTGGGCCGCTTAGCTGCGCCGGCGCCGGGGCCTGCGGCGGTCTACCTGGCGAGTTGGACCGGCTCGTCCAGGAGGGCCAGCTTCTGCGGATTTCGCATCAGGTAGATCCACGTGATCCGGCCGCCGTCGACGACGACGCTGAGCGATGCGCCGAGGCGCCCGCCGAGCTCGATGCGGACCGCGGGCATCCCGTTCAGCACGACGATCCTCGTCTCGACCGTGCCGGGGGCTCCAGAGGCGCGGTCGAGCACGTCCGCCACGGCTTCGCGACCATGGACCGGGGCCAGCGCGGTGGGCGCAAGCCCGCCGCCGTCCGCGACCAGGACGACGTCCGGTGCCAGAGCGTCCACCAACGGTTGGAGGTGCCCGGTTCGCAGTGCGATCGCCAGGCGTTCCACGACGGCCTGGTGCTCGCCTTTTCCGACCTCCATTCGCGGCCGCCGCGCCGCGACGTGCTCCCGCGCCCGGCGCGCGATCTGCCGGGTCGTCGCCGCAGGCTTGCCGATCGCCTCGCCGATCTCGCCGTAGGGGACGTCGAAGACCTCGCGCAGGACGAAGACGATCCGCTCCGTCGGCCCCAAGGTCTCGAGCACGGTCAGCGTCGCGATCGAGACGCCCTCCGCCAGCTCCACGTCGTCGGCGACGTCGGGGCCGGTCGGCAGCGGCTCGGGCAGCCACTCGCCGACGTATTGCTCACGCCGCCGGGAGACGGTGCGCAGCTGGTTCAGCGCCTGCCTGGTCACGACCCGGACGAGGTAGGCCCGTGGGTCACGGACCTCGGAGCGCTCGACGTCGGCCCACCGGAGCCAGGTCTCCTGCAGCACGTCCTCGGCATCCGCACGCGAGCCGAGCATCTCGTAGGCGACCGTGAACAGCAGGCTCCGGTGGGCGATGAACGGGTCTCCCGTCATGCCGGCGAGATCGCCCCCTGACCAGGCGAAGAAGCGGCAAGCGGTATCTCACAGGCCGAGGAGAACCCCTGCGACTCGATCCCCTGCGCGACGTTGCAGCGGGTCGCGAGGTTGGCGAATCCGATGAAGACGTTCAGCTCGACCATCGCCTCCGGCCCCAGCTGGTCGAGCAGTCGCGCGGCCAGCTCATCGGCCACGATCACCGGGGTATTCGACATCGCCTCCGCGTACTCGAGCACGTCGCGCTCCAGCGGCGTGAACAGATCCGACTCGCGCCAGCGCGGCACCTGGCTGGCCTTCTCCATGTGGAGGCCGATGTTGAGCGCCTGGAAGTAGTTGATGTCCAGGCACCAGCTGCAGCCGATCTGCGCGGCGACGGCCATGTGGGCGAACGTCTTGAGGCTCGCGTCGACGGCGTCGCAGGCGGCCAGCTTCGCCGTGAACTCCTGGTTGGCCTCGGCCAGCCGGGGGTGGTTCCACAACACTTCGAACGGCTCCGGCACCGAGCCGAGTTGCTCGAGCATTGCCTTCCGGAGCTCGTCCGGGATGTCGGTCTTCGGCATTCGTACGGTCATCATTCCCTCCAGGGTCGGTCTTCGGTCGGGGATACGACACCGTCCGGCGCCCGAGCGTGACAGCCGACCGAGGCGCTGCGGACGGCGTGACCGCGCCCGCTTCGGCTACGTTGACCTCGACCGCCAGTCCCGCTCGCGACCAAAGGAGCCCACCGCGATGCCGAAAAAAAAGAAATCCTTCGCCGACGCCCTCAACGAGCAGATCTCGAATGAGTTCGCCGCCCACCAGCAGTACATCGCGGCTGCCGTCTACTACGACGCCGAGACCCTGCCCCGCCTCGCCGCCTTCTTCTACCGGCAGGCGCTGGAGGAGCGCGAGCACGCGATGATGATGATCCGCTACCTGCTCGACGTCGGCGAGGAGGTCCGGATCCCCGACATCAGGTCCCAGCAGACGAGTTTCGCCGACGGCGCCGCCCCGGTGAAGGTCGCGCTCGACCAGGAGAAGCGGGTCAGCGACGAGATCTTCGCCCTCTTCGAGCTGGCGCGGGAAATCAAGGACTACCGGGCCGAGCAGTTCCTGACCTGGTTCCTGAAGGAGCAGGTCGAGGAGGTGGCGTTGATGGGCGACCTCCTGAACGTGGTGGAGCGCTCGAGTGACAACCTGCTGCTGGTCGAGGACTACATCGCGCGCGAGAACCTGGGCGCCGAGTCCGAGGACCCGACCGCGCCGCCGATCGCCGGCGAGGGCTAGCCACCCGCCGGCGCGCGGGGACTAGCCGAGCCAGCCGGCGCGCTTCCGCATCGTCTTGAGGCGGCGGAACTCGGCGATGTCCTCGCGCAGCGCCGCCGGAGCGGGGGCCGGCAGGAAGCGGGCGGGCAGCGGCGACTCGGCGACATCGCCGTCGCGGGCGGCGACGCGATAGGCGCGGGCGCCGCGCCGCGCCGTCACCGCCGACGGAGCCGCTTCGCCCTCCCACAGGAGTCCCGCGTAGTCGTCGAGCCCGTACCCGGCCGGCATGCCCTCGGCGACCGCCGCCAGGTAGGCCGCCCGGCGCTCGGGCTCGTTGTTGTAGTGGACGCAGAGGCTGCCGGGCAGGAGGCCGAGGCCGGCGGCGGCGAGGGGCTTGCCGGACGATTTGGTGATCCCGGCCTCGAACCAGCACATCGCGCCGGCGCTCTGGCCGGCGAGGACGATGCCGCGGCGCCAGGCGAGGCTGAGGATCGAGGCGATGTCGTGCGCCTCCCAGACCGCCAGCAGGTTGACCATGCTGCCGCCGCCGACGTAGACCAGGTCCTGTTCGAGCAGGTGGTCGCGGAGGGCCATCGGCCGCCGGCCGAGGCGGAAGAGGGAGACGTCTGAGGGCTCGCAGGAACGCTCGCCGAAGGCGGCGTAGAAGCGGCCGATCTGCTCGGAGGGGTCGCCGCTGGCAGTCGGCAGCATGCAAATCCGCGGCCGCTCGCCGCCGCGCTCGCCGGCCAGCCGCAGCAGCAGCTCGCAGACGGCGCGGTCGGGCGGGCGCGAGGTGAAGTCGTGGCCGCCGAGCGCGAGCACGCGCCGCACCGGCATCAGTGGCTATCCAGACGCCCGCGCGTGCGCCTGGCGAGTGCCGCACCGAGCGGGGGTAGGACGCAGGAAGGCTGAATGGCAGAGCCATTTGGCCGACCGAGGACGCCGCCCCGCGAAGTGTGTGCGGCGCCGCCAGGCGTGCGTGGGGGCGTCTGGATAGCCACTAGGGGGCGACCGCGGTGGAGAGCGCCTCCGGGAGCGGGGCCTCGGGCTCGACGCCCCTGTCGCCGAGGAAGGTGGTGGCGATCCGCATCTCCACCACCCGCTGGCCGCTGACGTCGAGCCGGTAGCCGCGCGCCTTCGGGCGCGAGGAGACGACCCGCGCCAGCTCCTCGCCGCTGAAGTGCAGGGCGGCGCCGTCTTCGGCCGCGTAGCCCGGCCGCATCCCCTCGCGCAGGAAGCGGTGGTAGGCCTCGCGCCGCTCCGAGCTCGGCTCGTAGTGGACGCAGTTGCTGAACGGCAGGAGGCCCAGCCCCTCGAGCCGCTGCGGGGCGCCGTGGAAGCCGGTCACCGCCTCGGCGAACCAGCAGAGCGAGCCGGCCGAGAGCCCGCAGAGGATCACCCCCGCTTCCCAGGCCTCGCGCAGGATCGCGTCGATGCCGTGGGCCCGCCAGACGCCGAGCAGGCTGATCACGCTGCCGCCGCCGACGTAGATCAGGTCCTGGGAGAGGAGGTGGCGACGCAGGTCCTCGGGCCCCTGCTCGCGGCGGAACAGCGAGACGTGGCTGGCCTCGCAGCGGTGGGCCGAGAAGGCGCGGTAGAAGCGGACGATGTAGTGGTCGGCGTCGCCGCTGGCCGAGGGCAGGAAGCAGACACGCGGCCGCTCGGCCTGGCAGAGCCCGAGCACGTAGTCGTCGAGCAGCGGGTTGCCGGACTCCATCGAGAACCCACCGCCGCCGAAGGCGACGATCTGTCGGGGCGCGGTCTTCATTGCCGAATGGTCGGCGAGACACCGCGGTGCGTCGTTATCCAGCGGTCCGAACTTCCCGCGGCCGCGCTGGCCCCGGTGTACAGGGGGCCGATCCTTCCTCGGCCCAGAGCCCCGCCTATTGGGCGGCGTAGGCGCGCCGCAGCTTGTTGCGGGCGCGGTGCAGGCGGACCTTGACGGTGCCCTCCGGGATCCCCAGCCGGCGGGCGATCGCCGCCTGGGTCAGGTCCTCGACGTAGCGCATCGCCAGCAGCTTGCGGTCGCGTTCACTGAGCCGTCTCATCGCCGCCTGCAGGTCGGCGTGCTCGACCGTCTCCAGCATCCGTTCGTCCTCGGCCCCCTCGAGGTATTCGATCGACTCGCTGAGGTCCGGTCGCGAGCGGGCGTGGGTGCGGAAGGCCTCGTTGCGGACGATCGTCGCCAGCCACTGGTCGCGGCGCTCGGCGTTGCGCAGGGTCGCGCGCCGGCGCCAGGCGCGGAGCAGGGCGTCCTGGGCGATGTCCTCGGCCTCGGTGCGGTCCTTGGCGTAGCGATACGCAGTGCGGAGACAAACCCGCTGCGCTTCGCCCCACTCCCAACCGTCCTCGCTCCCCAAATGAGCGACCGGAATGCCCATCGACCGAACTTACATAACCAACGCCCGGGTGAGGGCAACAAAATGGTGTAAGCCTCTCGACCGTACGCGCGGCCCCGTACATTGCACCGATCCGCGCGCCCAAGACCGAGTCTCGACAGCAGCTTCCAAGACCCCCTACCCGAGGAAGCTGAGTCACCGCCCCCGAGCCGGCCCGCGCCGCGCCCCCGTTGGGAGGGGGCGCGGATAGTGCGAGCGGGTGAGCCGCATGCGGGGTCCGCGCCCCCTCCCGGAGGCGGCTTCGAATTACGCCGCCTCGGACGAGAACACCGGCTCGCCGATCTCCTCCACTTCCCCGACCGGAACCTCCTGCCCCGCTCCCGGCCGCAGGACGAACGCCGCCACGGCGATCGCGATGACCAGCAGGCCGGCGCCGACGGCGAACGCCAGCTGGTAGCCACCGGTCAGCGCTTCGGCGTTGGAGTCGCCGCCGGACAGCAGGGTGCTGGTCCGGTTGCTCGACAGGGTCGCCAGCACCGCCAGGCCGACGGCGCCGCCGACCTGCAGGGTGGTGTTGACGAGGCCGGAGGCGAGGCCCGCCTCCTCGGGCCGGACGCCGCCCATCGCCAGGGTCATGATCGACGGGAACGAGAGCCCGGCGCCGATGCCCATCAGGACCATCGAGGGCAGGACTTCGGTCCAGTAGCTGCCGCCGACCGAGATCTGGGTCATCAGCCCGAGGCCGGCGGCGACGAAGGCCAGGCCCGGCAGCAGGGTCGCCCGCGGCCCGAACCGCATGTTCAGTTTCGCCGAGAAGCCGAGCGAGAGGATGCCGATGATCGCGGTCAGCGGCAGGAAGCCGAGGCCGACCTCGAGCGAGTCGAAGCCGAGCACCCGCTGCAGGTACAGGGCGCCGAGGAAGAACAGCCCGAACATCCCGGCGACCATCAGCGCCTGGATCGCGTTCGCCCCCGAGAGGTTCCGCGAGCGGAAGATCCCGAGCGGGACCAGCGGGTTGGCGGCCCTCGCCTCGCGGGCGATGAAGCCCGCCAGGAGCGCCGCCGAGCCGGCACCGAAGCCGAGGGTGTGGAGCGAGCCCCAGCCGTATTCGCTGGCCTCGACGATCGCGTAGACGCCGACCATCAGCGCGCCGACGATCAGGAGCGCCCCGGGGATGTCGGCGCCGCGAGAGAAGCCGACGCCCTCGTCACGGCTCAGCACCCGCAGGGCGAAGATGCCGGTGACGACCGCGATCGGCAGGTTGACGAAGAAGATCCAGTGCCAGGAGATCGCCTCGGTGAGGACGCCGCCGAGCAGCAGGCCGACGGAGCCGCCGGCCGAGGCGACGAAGCTGTAGACGCCGATCGCCTTGGCCTGCTCCCCGGGCTCGGGGAACATGGTCACGATCATCCCGAGGATGACGGCGGAGGTCATCGCGCCGCCGACGCCCTGGACGAAGCGGGCGCCGATCAGCATCGCCTCGCTCTGGGCGAGGCCGCAGACCAGCGAGGCGGCGGTGAAGAGGACGAGGCCGGAGAGGAAGACATCGCGGCGGCCGACGAGGTCGCCGAACCGTCCGGCCAGGAGCAGCAGACCGCCGAAGGCGATCAGGTAGGCGTTGACGACCCAGGCGAGGCTCGACTGCGAGAAGCCGAGGTCGTCCTGGATCGAGGGCAGCGCGACATTGACGATCGTCGCGTCGAGGACGATCATCAGCATGCCGACGCAGAGGACTACGAGGGCGGTCCAACGGGACCGGTCGGAGGAGGTTTCTTGCTTTAGGCTGTTGTTAATAAGCTGTGCCATGATGATCACTGTAGCAAGGATTATCCTCACAGATATTAAGGTCACTGGGAGACCCACGGAAATACGATGAACCCAACGACTGCCCCCACCCACGCGCGCGGCTCGATCGGGCTTTTGACCAAGCTCTCCAAGGTCGTCTTCCGCCGCGCCAACGAGGAGACCATCGGCATGCGGCTGAAGCAGCTGATGGCGCTCGAACACCTGCGCGACAACGACTCCTGCCTGCAGCAGGGGCTGGCCGAGATGCTGATGCTCGACGCCAACAACTGCGTCCTGCTGCTGAACGAGCTCGACGACGACGGCTACATCGAGCGCCGGCGCGACCCGCAGGACCGGCGCCGCCACATCGTCGAGATCACCCCCGCCGGGCTCGAGGCGCTGGCCGACGGCGAGCGCCGGCTCGAGGGCCTCGAGGACGAGGTGCTCGGCCACCTCAGCGCAGCCGAGCGGCGCAAGCTGCACGAGCTGCTGGCGAAAGCGCTGGACGAGTGAGCGCCGGCGCCGACGTCCACGGGGTCGACTTCGTGACGATCTTCGTCAAGGACTACGGCGCCGCGGTCGAGTTCTACGGCGGCACCCTCGGCCTCGACCACTCGGTCGACTACGGGAAAATCCCGGCCGGCGAGTTCGAGACCGGCAACCTGACGCTGCAGGTGATGGACGCCGCCTCGATCGGCCGCGAGTTCGAGCCGAGCACCCACCCGATCGCCCTCCACGTCGACGACGTCGCCACGGCCCGCGGGCGGCTCGAAGCCGACGGCGTCGCCTTCCTGGGCGAGACGATCGACAGCGGCGTCTGCCACATGGCGATCTTCAGCGACCCCGACGGCAACACCCTGATGCTGCACCACCGCTACGCGCCGCGCGGCGCCTGAAGCTGCTCAGTCGACGGTGCCGAAGCCGACGCGGCTGCTGTGGGTGCCGACGCGGACGAAGGCGACCTTGCCGAGGTAGATCGAGACCACCCCGTCGTCGGTGTGGAGGTCGTGCCAGCCGCCCTTCTCGAGCTGCTTGCGGAGGTCCTTGAGGTCGTCGGCGCCGATCCGGGCGGAGATCACCTGACCGCCCTCGAATCCGATCTCGACTCGTTGCGCCTCGGCCATCAGTGTCCTCCCGCGGGTTCGACGATCTCGGTCAGGACCCCGCCGGTCGAGCGGGGGTGAAGGAAGGCGACGCGGCTCTGGCGGATCCCGGTCCGCGGCTGCTCGTCGATGCGGTCGATCCCGGCCGCGGCGATCTGCTCGAGCGCGGCGTCGATGTCCTCGACGGCGTAGGCGACGTGGTGCAGGCCGGGGCCGTTGTCGGCGATGAACTTGGCGACGCCGCCGCTGTTTGCGTCGAGCGGCGAGATCAGCTCGAC
>DASXOF010000114.1:0-18920 GCA_036494495.1 Solirubrobacterales bacterium
CCCTCCCCGGGAACTCCTGCGAAGCAGCCCGGGGAGGGTCCCCCGACCCCCTCCTACCGCTAAACCCCCCGCCGCGCGTTCCGATACCGCCGGATCAACGCATTCGTCGAGCTGTCATGCCGCAGCTTCGGCTCCTCCCCATCCTCCAACTGCGGAATGATCGCCTGCGCCAGCTTCTTCCCCAACTCGACCCCCCACTGGTCGAAGGAGTTGATCCCCCAAACCGCCCCCTGGGTGAAGACGCTGTGCTCATAGAGGGCGACGAGGGTGCCGAGGGTCTCGGGGGTGAGGCGGTCGGCGAGGATGGTGTTCGAGGGGCGGTTGCCCTCCATCACCTTGTGGGGGACGACCGCGTCGGGGGTCCCCTCCTCGCGCACCTCCTCGGCGGTGCGGCCGAAGGCGAGGGCCTCGGGCTGGGCGAAGACGTTCGACATCAGCAGGTCGTGATGGCGGCCGAGCGGGTTGTTGGAGTGGTAGAAGCCGATGAAGTCGGCGGGCACGAGGCGCGTCCCCTGGTGCAGCAGCTGGTAGAAGCTGTGCTGGCCGTTGGTCCCCGGCTCGCCCCAGTAGATCGCGCCGGTGTCGTAGTCGACGTGGGCGCCGTCGAGCGTGACGTGCTTGCCGTTCGACTCCATCGTCAGCTGCTGCAGATAGGCGGGGAAGCGGTGCAGGTACTGGTCGTAGGGCAGCACCGCGCAGGTCTGGGCGCCGAAGAAGTCGCCGTACCAGACCGCCAAGAGTCCCATCAGCATCGGCAGGTTGGCGCCGGACGGGGTCTCGCGGAAGTGCTCGTCCATCGCGTGGAAGCCGGCCAGCATCTCGCCGAACTGGGCCGGGCCGATCGCCAGCATCGTCGAGAGCCCGATCGCCGAGTCCATCGAGTAGCGGCCGCCGACCCACTCCCAGAAGCCGAACATGTTGTCGGTGTCGATCCCGAACTTCGTCACCTCGGCCTCGTTGGTCGAGACGGCGACGAAGTGCTTCGCGACCGCCGCCTCGTCGCCGAGCTTGGCCAGCGCCCAGTCCCGCGCGGTGTGGGCGTTGGTCATCGTCTCCAGGGTCGTGAAGGTCTTCGAGGAGAGGACGAAGAGGGTCTCCTCGGGGTCGAGGTCGCGGGTCGCCTCGGCGAAGTCGGTGCCGTCGACGTTGGAGACGAAGCGGAAGGTCATCTCGCGCTT
The DNA here is from genome assembly GCA_036494495.1 of Solirubrobacterales bacterium. GTDB lineage: Bacteria > Actinomycetota > Thermoleophilia > Solirubrobacterales > 70-9 > VAYN01. Next base: position 1,179 of record DASXOF010000114.1, read on the forward strand.
CGAGAAGTGCTTGAGCGCCTCGTAGGCCATCTTCGGGCCGAGGTCGGAGCCGCCGATGCCGATGTTGACGACGGCGGTGATCGGCTTGCCGGTGTGGCCGCGCCACTCGCCCGAGCGGACCCGCTCGCTGAAGGCGGCCATCCGGTCGAGCACCTCATGGACCTCCTTGACGACGTCGACGCCGTCGACCAGCAGCGAACGCTCGCGCGGCATCCGCAGCGCCACGTGGAGGACGGCGCGGTCCTCGGAGGTGTTGATGTGCTCGCCGGCGAACATCGCTTCGCGCCGCTCCTCGACGCCGCGCTCGCGCGCCAGCTCGCCGAGCAGCATGATCGTCTCGTCGCTGACCCGGTTCTTCGAGAAGTCGAGGAAGAGACCGGCGCCGTCGGCGACCAGGCGCTCCCCACGCTCGGGGTCGGCGTCGAACAGCTCGCGCAGGGTCCGGCCGCGGATCTGCTCGAAGTGCGACTGGAGCTGACCCCAGGCGGCGGTCTCGCGCAGCCCGGGGCGCTCCGCGCCGTCGGGGCTCACCCGGCGACGACCTTGCTCTTCGACTCGATCGACTTCATCAGCTCTTCCCAGGACTTGACGAAGGCGACTTTGCCCTCGTCCTGCAGCCGCTGGGCCAGCGCCGCGACGTCGATCCCGGCCCCCTCGATCTCCTTCAGGGTCAGCTCGGCGGCGGCGCCGTCGGCCGCCATCAGGTCGCCGACCTCGCCGTGGTCGGCGAAGGCGTGGAGGGTCGGCTCCGGCATCGTGTTTACCGTCAGCGGCGAGGCGAAGGCCTCGATGTAGAGGGTGTCGGAGGCGTCGGGGTCCTTGGTCCCGGTGCTCGCCCAGAGCAGCCGCTGCGGGCGCGCTCCTTCGTTCATCAGCCGCTGCATGCGCGGCGAGTCGAGCAGCTCGCGGTAGGCGCGGTAGGCGCGGCCCCCGATCGCGATCCCGAGCTTGTCCTTCAGCTCGGCCGGGACCGTGTCCTTGACCGCGACGTCCCAGCGCGACATGAAGATCGAGGCGACCGAGTGGACGACCGGGTCCTTGCCCTCGGCGATCCGCCGTTCGATCCCCTTCAGGTAGGCGTCGGCGGCGGCCAGGTACTGCTGGTCGTCGAACAGCAGGGTGACGTTGATCGGGACGCCGGCGTAGATCGACTCCTCGATCGAGCCGAGCCCGGCGGGCGTGCCGGGGATCTTGATGTAGAGATTTTCGCAGGCGGCGTCGGCGTGGAGCTTGGCGGCCTGCCGGGTGGTCGCCTCGGTGTCGTCGGCGATCGTCGGCGAGACCTCGAGCGAGCACCAGCCGTCGACGCCGGCGGTGCGCTCGTGGACGTCGTGGAAGAGCTTGGTGGCGTCGGAGAGGTCGGCGATCGCCAGCTTGAAGAAGAGCTCCTCGTGCGAGTCGGCGCCGGGCGCGTCCTGGGCGATCTGCTCGTCGTAGTCCTCGGTCTGCGAGATCGCCTTGTCGAAGATCGTCGGGTTCGAGGTCAGCCCGGTGACCGAGAGGTCGCGGATGTAGCCCTCGAGCGTGCCGTCCCCGAGCATCCGCCGGGTGATGTTGTCGAGCCAGAGGCTCTGACCCACGTCGTGCAGCCGCTGCGTCGGCTTGCTCATCGTTCCTCCTCCTGTCCAGCCTTGGCTTTGCCGCCCTTGGCGAGCGCCTCGCGGGCGACTTCGGTGACGTTCTCGACGGTGAACCCGAACTCGGCCTCGACATCGGCGAACGGCGCCGACTGGCCGAAGGTGTGCATGCCGAGGATCGTGCCGTCGCTGCCGACGTAGCGCTCCCAGCCGAGCGTCGAGCCCTCCTCGATCGCCATCCGGACGGCTCCGTTGTCGGGCAGCACCTCGTCGCGGTAGGCCTCGTCCTGGCGGTCGAAGACCTCCCAGCAGGGGAGGCTGACGACGCGCGAGCGGACCCCCTCGGCGGCCAGCGCCTCGTGGGCGCCGACGGCGAGCTGCACCTCGGAGCCGGTGGCGATCAGGATCAGCTCCGGGTCGCCGCCCTCGGCGTCGGCGAGCACGTAGCCGCCGCGCCGCACGCCCTCGGCCGAGGCGTATTTGGAGCGGTCGAAGACCGGCACGTTCTGGCGGGTGAGGACGAGCGCCACCGGGTTGTGGGTGCGCCCGACCGCGAGCCGCCAGGCCTCGGCCACCTCGTTGGCGTCGGCGGGCCGGATCACGTCGAGGTGCGGCATCGCCCGCAGCGAGGAGAGCTGTTCGATCGGCTGATGGGTCGGCCCGTCCTCGCCGAGCCCGATCGAGTCGTGGGTGAAGAGGTGGACGACCGGCAGCTCCATGATCGCCGAGAGCCGGATCCCCGGCCGGGCGTAGTCGGAGAAGGTCAGGTAGGTCGACCAGAGCGGCCGCAGCTTGCTCAGCGACATCCCGTTGCAGGCGGTGACGGCGGCGTGTTCGCGGATCCCGAAGTGGATCTGGCGGCCGTTGAACTCACCCGGCTCGAAGTTCTCGACGCCCTCGAAGTTGAGGCGGACCGAGGTCGAGTCGGTGAGGTCGGCGGAGCCGGCGATCATCCACGGCACCCGCTCGGCGATCGCGTTCTCGACCGCGTTGGAGGCCTTGCGGGTGGCCAGGCCCTTCTCTTCGTCGGCCTCGAAGCTCGGCAGGTCGGCGTCCCAGCCGTCGGGCAGCTCGCGCTGCTGCATCATCGCGATCTCGTCGGCGTGCGAGGAGGCCTCGAGCTTCGCCTTCCAGTCGGCGTGCAGCTCGGCGCCGCGCGCGCCGATGCCCTCGGCGAAGTGCTCCAGGACCCCGTCGGGGACGAGGAACTGGGCGTCCTCGGGCCAGCCGTAGGCGCGCTTGGTCAGCTTCGCCTCTTCCTCGCCGAGCGGCTCGCCGTGGGCGGCCTCGGTGCCTTCCTTGTTCGGCGAGCCGTAGCCGATGCGGCTGTCGACGACGATCAGGGTCGGGCGGCCGGTCGTCGCCTTGAATTCGTCCAGGGCGCGGGCGAGCTGCGAGCGGTCGTTGGCGTCGGCGACGTGGACGACGTTCCAGTTGTAGCCCTTGAAGCGGGTCGGGACGTCGTCTTCGTAGGCGAGGTCGGTGTTGCCGTCGATCGTGATGTGGTTGTTGTCGTAGAGCCAGCAGAGGTTGTCGAGCTTCAGGTGCCCGGCCAGCGAGGCGGACTCGTGCGAGACGCCCTCCATCAGGCAGCCGTCCCCCGCCAGCGCGTAGACGTCGAAGTCGAAGAGGTCGTAGCCGAAGCGCTCTCCCTGCCACTTCGAGGCCAGCGCCATCCCGACCGAGGTTGCGATCCCCTGGCCGAGCGGCCCGGTCGTGGTCTCGACCCCGGACGTCCAGCGGTACTCCGGGTGGCCCGGGGTGCGCGAGTGGAGCTGGCGGAAGCGTTCGATCTCGTGCAGGGAGACGGCCGGCTCGTCGGTGAGCGTGTAGTCGTCTTCGACCTTGCGGACGCCGGCCAGGTGCAGCATCGAGTAGAGCAGCATCGAGGCGTGGCCGTTGGAGAGGACGAAGCGGTCGCGGTTCGGCCAGGTCGGGTCGGCCGGGTCATAGCGAAGGTGGTTCTGCCAGAGCTCGTAGGCGACCGGGGCCAGCGCCATCGGCGCGCCCGGGTGGCCGGAGTTGGCCTTCTGCACCGCATCGATCGAGAGGGTGCGGATGGTGTCGATGCAAAGGGTGTCGATGTCGAGGTCGATCTGCGGAGTCGTCATGCGCCCGATCCTAGTGATCCAGCTACCCGCAGCGTGACGATTCAGCTACGCGTCCGTGAGGAGGGGGCGCGGATGCTGCGAGCGGGTGAGCCGAGTAGCGTCCGCGACCCCTCCCCGCCGCGCTCAGGGTTCGATCCTGGAGACCGATCCGTCGCCGTTGTTGGCGACCCAGACGGCTTCGCCGCCGACCGCGACCGCGCCCGGTTCGGGGCCGACGGCGGTCGGCGAGCCCTGCGGCTGGCCGCTGGCGAGGTCGATCCGGGTGACCGAGTCGTCGGCCGCGGAGGCGACCCAGAGCAGGGTCGGGCCGGCGTCGATGCCGCCCGGCCGGCCGCCGACCTCGACCGGCTCGCCGACCACGCTGCGCAGGGTCGGGTCGACTTTGGAGACGGTGCCGGAGCGGCTGTTGGCAACCCAGACGAAGCCGCGGGCGACGGTGATGCCCGCCGGCCCGCGGCCGACCGGGATCGGGGCCGAGGCGGTGGCGCTGCCGAGGTCGATGCGCCGGATGCTGGCCGTGGTGGCGCTCGAGACCCAGAGGCCGCCGGCGCCGACCGCGAGCCGCAGCGGCGCCGCGTGGGGCACGATCCCGCGGCGGAAGACACTGCCGCCCTTGGCGTTCACGGCGGTGACGCCGGCACCGTCGTCGTCGGCGACCCAGACGCGGTGGCCGCCGTAGGCGACCGGGCCGGGACGGCCGCCGACGTCGATGCGCTCGGTGACGCGGTCGCTCCGCGGGTCGACCCGCAGCAGCAGGCCGTCGCGCGGGTCGGTGACCCAGACCGCGCCGCCGCCCACCGCGACGCCGGAGACCCCGGCGCCGAGCTCGAGCGGCTTCCCGACCTCGGCCCCGCTGGCCGGGTCGAGCTGGGTCAGGGTGCCGTCGGCTTCGCTCGTCACCCAGACTTCGGGGCCGGCGGCGGCGACCCGCAGCGGCGGCGACCCGACCGCGATCGGGGCCGAGACCTCGACCCCTCCCCTGCCCCCGAGCACCAGCACCGCGGCCACCGCGACGGCAGCGACGAGTGCCACGCCGGCCGCCGCGAAGCCGAGCAGGCGGCGGCGCGAGCGGCCCGGCGCGCGGCGGCGGGCGACTCCGCCGAGCTCCCGGGTCCGCGCCTCGTCCCACTCGGCCGAGAGCACCTTGGTCGGGCGCACCTCCGAGCCCTGGCGCTGGCGGGCGGCGGCAATCAGGGCGCCGGCGCTGTGGAAGCGGTCGCCGGGATCCTTGGCGACGGCGCGCTCGATCACGTCCTCGAGCCCCTCCGGGATCTCCGGCTCGGTGTCCGATTCGCGCCGCGCGTAGGGCGGGATCCCGGTCACCGACTCGAAGAGGACGCAGCCGAGCGAGTAGACGTCGGCGGCCGGCCCGACGCTGCCGCCGCGCCACTGCTCCGGCGACATGTACTCGGCGGTGCCGACCACCGAGGTGCCGCTGACCGCCCCGGACTCGTCGAGCGCCTTGGCGAGGCCGAAGTCGGAGAGGAAGGCGCGGTCGCCTTCGACCAGGACGTTGTGGGGCTTGACGTCGCGGTGGACGATGCCGGCGGCGTGGGCGGCGTCGAGCGCCTCGGCCACCTGGCCCAGCAGCGCCGTCGCCTGCTCGGGCGGCAACGGCCCTTCGCGGTCGATCAGCCGCCGCAGGTCGCCGCCCTCGACCAGCCGCATCGCCACCAGCAGCTCGCCGTCGACCTCGCGCGAGTCGAAGATCGGCACCACCGCGGGGTGGTCGAGCCGGGCCGCGAGGCGGGACTCGCGCAGGAAACGCTCGCGGAAGCCGCCGCGGTCGGCGAGCTCGCGGGCGATCACCTTCAGCGCCACCTGCCGTTCGAGGCCGAGGTGGGTGGCGCGGTAGACCACGCCCATCCCGCCGCGGGCGATGAGGGCGTCGACCCGATAGCCGGCGACGGTTGATCCGACCTGCAGACGTGCTGGCACCCCGGCGTTATACCCGGGGTGCCAGTCATGTCGTCAGGTGTGGCGCGGAGCGCTACCGCTGGTGCGGGGTCGGCTGCCAGTCGATGACCGGGCCGATTTCGCTGCCGCCTTCGGCCAGGTCGTAGCCGGAGGCGAGCTCGGCGCTGCCGCCGCGGGCGACGTCGATCGAGACCAGTCGCTGTTCGCCTTCGAGTTCGACGATCGCGGCGACCCGCTTGCCGTCGGAGGAGAAGACCGAGGTCGTCCGCGAGCCGTCGGGCAGCTCGGTCAGCTTGTGCGCCCGGGCCGGGCCGATCCGCTTCGCCCAGAGGCCCTGATCGCGGCGGAAGAGCAGCGTGTGGCCGTCGGGCGAGACGTCTTCGACGTAGGCCGAGCCGACGCCTTTGACCTGCGGCCGCACCTTCTGGCCGCTGCGCTTCATCGTGTAGACGTCGGCGTAGGCGGCCGGCGTTTCGCTGTCGTCGCCGCGGCTGAAGAGGATGCCGCCGGCGAAGTAGCGCGGGGCGAACTCGTCGACCCGGGCGGTCCGGGTCAGCCGCGCCAGGCCGGCGCCGCTGGGCCGGACCGAGTAGAGGTCGTCGTTGACGCCGCCTTCGGGGCCGGGGGTCGAGCGGACGAAGACGATGCCGCGGCCGTCGGAGGCGATCGCCGCTTCGTGGTCGTCACCGGCGCCGCTGGTCAGCTGGTGGGCTTCGCCGCCGTTGATCGCGACCGTGTAGAGGTCGGCCGGAGCGCCTTCGCCGGTCCGCCGCTCGAAGACGACGTAGCGGCCGTTGGCGCCGACGATCGGCCGCGAGTCGACTTCCGAGCCGCTGGTCAGGCGGCGCTGGCCGGAGCCGTCGGGGCGGACCGAGAAGAGGTCGCCGCCGCGGGCGAAGGCGATCACGGTGCCGTCGGGGGAGAAGGCGGGTTCGACGTCGGTGGGATCTTCGGTCAGCTGGTTGAGGTGCCCTTCGCGGACCGCGAAGAGGCCGCTTTCGGTGGTCGTGCCGACGGTCTCGCTCTTGGAGAAGACGACGGCGCCGGTGCTCGGCGCGGCGCTCGCCATCGTCGGCAGGGCGAGGCCGAAGAGGGCGACGAGGGCGGTGACGATGTAGTTGCGCTTGCTGTGGGTGCGGGTGCTCATTTCGGGGTTCCTTTCGGTGGGTCAAGCGATTGCCCACCGATGGTCGGCGCTGGAACCGGGCGTGAAAACGACAGCCGCGCCACCCACCGGGCCACGTCTGGCCCGGTCCGGGCCGCCGCCGTTCGTTTTTTCTGTCCTATATGAGGTAGAAAAAGCGAACGGTCAGCGCGGGGGGTCGGGGCCGAGCTCGATCACGACGGCGGCGAGGAGGCGGCGGCCGAGGGCGAGGGTGCGCTCGGCGCCGGGCGCGAGCGGGTCCGAGTTGAGGGCGAGGTTGACGGCGGCGAGGCGGCCGCTGGCGGCCACGGTCGCCACTGCGGCTTCGAGCGCCGCCTCCGCCGGGCCGCCCGGAACCTGGTAGTTGAGGCCGGGCGCGTAGCTGGGATCGGCGACGTCGATGTCGAGGTGGAGGTAGAGCGGGCCGGCCGGCAGCTCGACGCCGCCAGCCGCCAGCTCCTCGACCGCGGCGCGGCGCACGCCCGAGCCGGCGAGCAGCTCCGCCTCGGCGCGGTCGAGGTCGCGGGCGCCGACCAGCAGGATCCGCTCGTCGGCGAGCGGCTCGAGGCCGAGCGCGCTCGCCACCCGGCGCTCGCCGCGGCCGCTGATTTCGGCCAGCGGAAAGCCGCCGAGGTAGCCGGTCTCGGTCGTCTCCTCGGTGTTGAAGTCGCCGTGGGCGTCGAACCAGACGACGCCGGGGTCCTCGCCGGCGCGCCGGCGCCCGGCCAGCACGCCAACGCCCGAGGGGCAGTCGGCGCTGATCACCGTGGCAGGCGCCGCCTCGGCTGCAACCGCCTCGGCCAACCGCTCCTGCAGCGCCGCGACCCGCTGCCACTGCTCGCCGGGCGGCGGCTCGGCATCGAGCATCCGCCCGGCCCCGACGGCCGCCGCGAACCCCTCGACCGGCTGGTCGAGGTGGAAGCCGATGCCGATCGCCTCGCTCATCTCAGCGCGGCCGATCGAGGCCGAGCTCGATCACCCGGGCGGCGACCAGGCGCGGGCGTTCGCGGCCGGCGTCGCCGGCGACGTCGAGCTTGGCGGCGAGGGCATCGAGCCGCCGCTGCGCGGTGCGCTCGGAGACATGCAGCTCGGCGGCGATCTCGGCCCGGGTCGCGGGTCGCCCGGCAAAGGCGCCCTCGGTCCGGTACGGCGCGACCAGGGCCGCTGCGGTCGCCCGCTCCTCCTCGCTCAGCGCCACCCCGGGGTCGCTGGTGGCGACGGTCGCGCCGACCGGGGTCGCGGCGCCGGTCGAGACTTCGAGCCGGTGGCCGCCGACGATCAGGGTGTCGCCGTCGCGCAGCCGCCGCGGCCGCTCCAGCGGCTCGCCGTTCAGCGCGGTGCCGTTGCGGCTGTCGAGGTCGGTCGCCATCAGCACGTCGCCGCGGCGCTCGATCTCGAGGTGGTTCCAGGAGACCGCGTCGTCCTCGAGGGTGACGTCGGCCTCGGGCGAGCGGCCGAGGACCGTCCGCTCGCCCCGCAGCGGCACCGAGTGCGGCGCCTCGCCGCCGGCGCTCAGCCAGAGCCGCGGGTCCACGGCGTCCGGTACCGCCTCGAGGCCGCCCGGCCTAGTAGCGGTAGTGGTCGGACTTGTACGGGCCCTCGACCGGGATGCCGAGGTAGGACGACTGCTCGGGCGTCAGCTCGGTCAGGTCGACCCCGAGTGACCCGAGGTGCAGGCGCGCGACCTTCTCGTCCAGGTGCTTGGGCAGCACGTAGACCTGCTTGCTGTAGTCCTCGGCCTTGGTGAAGAGCTCCACCTGGGCGATCACCTGGTTGGTGAACGAGTTCGACATCACGAAGCTCGGGTGCCCGGTGGCGTTGCCGAGGTTCAGCAGCCGGCCCTCGGAGAGGACGATGATCGAGTGGCCGTCGGGGAAGCGCCACTCGTCGACCTGCGGCTTGATGTTGACCCGCTCGGCGTCGGACTCTTCCAGCGCCGCCATCTCGATCTCGTTGTCGAAGTGACCGATGTTGCCGACGATCGCGTTGTGCTTCATCCGGCGCATGTCGGCGATCGTGATCACGTCGCGGTTGCCGGTCGCGGAGACGAAGATGTCGGCGCTCTCGACCACGTCGGCGAGCCGGCGCACCTCGTAGCCCTCCATCGCCGCCTGAAGGGCGCAGATCGGGTCGATCTCGGTGACGATCACCCGCGCGCCCTGGCCGCGCAGGCTCTCGGCGCAGCCCTTGCCGACGTCGCCGTAGCCGCAGACGACCGCGACCTTGCCGCCGATCATCACGTCGGTGCCCCGGTTGATGCCGTCGATCAGCGAGTGGCGGCAGCCGTAGAGGTTGTCGAACTTCGACTTGGTGACCGAGTCGTTGACGTTGATCGCCGCGAACAGCAGGTCACCGGTCTCGGCGAACTGGTAGAGGCGGTGGACGCCGGTGGTGGTCTCCTCGGTGACGCCCTTGATCCCGGCGGCGATCTTGGTCCAGCGCTGCGGATCGGCCTCGAGCGAGCGCTTCAGCGTCTCCAGCACGATCCGGAACTCCTCCGAGTCGGCGCCGGCCGGGTCCGGCACGGCTCCGGCGGCCTCGAACTCGACGCCCTTGTGGACCAGCAGCGTCGCGTCGCCGCCGTCGTCGAGGATCATGTTCGGGCCCTCGCCGTCGGGCCAGGAGAGTGCCTGCTCGGTGCACCACCAGTACTCCTCCAGGGTCTCGCCCTTCCAGGCGTAGACGGGGATGCCGGCGGCGGCGATCGCGGCGGCGGCGTGGTCCTGGGTCGAGAAGATGTTGCAGGAGGCCCAGCGCACCTCGGCGCCGAGCGCGACCAGCGTCTCGATCAGCACCGCCGTCTGCACGGTCATGTGCAGCGAGCCGGTGATCCGGGCGCCTTTCAGCGGCTGTTTCGAACCCAGCTCCTCGCGGGTCTGCATCAGACCCGGCATCTCCACCTCGGCGAGGGAGATCTCCTTACGGCCGAAATCGGCGAGCCCGAGGTCGGCGACCTTGTAGTCCTGGGTTGCGGCTGCTGCGCTGGTAGTCATTCGGGCAATGTAGCGTGCGCATCGTGCCTGGGTCCGATACGGAGAAGAAGCTCGCCGCCGAGGCTGCCGCGCAGCTGGTCGAGGACGGGATGACGGTCGGTCTCGGCACCGGCTCGACCGTCGCTTTCCTCCTGCCGGCGCTGGCGGCGCGGGGCCTCCGCGATGTGCGCTGCGTCTCCACCTCGGTCGCGACCGAAGAGCAGGCGCGCGGGCTCGGGCTGCCGGTCGAGCCCTTCGAGGCGCTGCAGCGACTCGACATCGCGATCGACGGCACCGACGAGGTGACGCCGGACGGCTGGCTGATCAAGGGCGGCGGCGCCGCCCACCTGCGGGAGAAGATCGTCGCCGCCGCGGCCGCCCGCTTCGTCGTCATCGCCGACTCGAGCAAGCCGGTGGACGCGCTGCGCGGGCCGGTGCCGGTCGAGGTCTTCGGCTTCGGCGCCGCCTCGACCCTGGCCCGGCTGGGGCCCGAGGTGGAGGTGCGCGACGTCCCCCGCAGCCCCGACGGCGGCGTGATCGCCGACTACCGCGGGGAGATCGGCGACCCGGCGGCGCTGGCGGCGCGGCTCGAGGCCGACCCCGGAGTCGCCGCCCACGGCCTCTTCCCGCCGGCGATGGTGTCTGAGCTCTTCGTCGGCAGGGGGAATGAAGTCGAGAGGTCGACCATCCGCGACTGATGGACCTGATCGAGCGCGAGAGTGAGCTGGGGAGCCTCGATGCGCTGCTGGACGGTTTGGCAGAGGGTCGCTCGCGGGCGGCGCTGATCGAGGGGCCGGCGGGGATCGGCAAGACGCGCCTGCTGGCGGCGGCACGGGCCGCGGCGAAGGAACGCGGGATCCCCTCGCTCGGGGCGCGCGGCTCCGAGCTCGAGCGCGAGTTCCCCTTCGGGGTGGTGCGGCAGATGCTGGAGCCGGCGCTGCTGGCGCGGCCCAACCGCACCGAGCTGTTCGAGGGAGCGGCCGAGGTCGCGGCCTCGGTCTTCGCGCCGCCGGGGACCGAATCGCTCGGCGGCGACGCCTCCTTCGCGGTCCTCCATGGCCTCTACTGGCTGACCCTCGACCTGGTCGGCGAGCGGCCGCTGCTGCTGACGATCGACGACCTGCACTGGTGCGACCGGCCCTCGCTGCGGATGCTCGCCTACGTGATCCGGCGGCTGGAGGGGATGCCGGTGCTGATCGTCGCCACCCTGCGGACGAACGAGCCCGGCACCGACCCGGCGCTGCTCGCCGAGATCGCCCAGGACCCGGTGAGCGAGCGGATCCAGCCCGGGCCGCTGAGCCCGGCGGCGATCCCGGGGCTGATCGAGCGCCGGCTCGACGCCGCCCCGGACGGCGCCTTCGCCGCCGCCTGCCACGAGGCGACCGGCGGCAACCCGCTGCTGCTCGACGAGCTGCTGAAGGGGCTGGCGGCGGAGGGGGTCGAGCCCCGGAGCGACCGCGTCGCCGTCGTCCACGACCTCGGGCCGCGGGCGGTCTCGCGGGCGGTGCTGCTGCGGCTGGCGCGGCTGACCGACGAGGAGGTGGCGGTGGCGCGGGCGCTGGCGGTGCTCGGCGAGGGCGCCGAGGCGTCCGAGGTCGCCGCCCTGGCCGCGGTCGACGAGGCGGCGGTGGCGAAGGCGACGGGGGAGCTGATGCGGGTCGAGATCCTGCGCCGCGAGCCGCCGCTGGGGTTCGTCCACCCGCTGGTCCGCGACGCCGTCTACGAGGACCTGCCGCCGCCCCAGCGCGAGCTCGAGCACGCCCGCGCGGCGCGGCTCCTGCGCGAGGCCGGGGCGCCGCCGGAGCGCGTCGCGGCGCACCTGCTGCCGGTGGCGCCGGTCGGCGAGGAGTGGGTTGCCGACCTGCTGGTCGAGGCCGGCCGCGCCGCCGCCGAGAAGGGCGCCGCCGAGAACGCGGTCGCCTACCTGCGGCGGGCGCTGGCGGAGCCGCTGCCGCCGGCGCGCCACACCCGGGTCGTCTACGAGCTCGGCCAGCGCGAGATGGACATCCGCGGCGACCAGGCGGTGACCCACCTGCGGACCGCCTACGAGCGGCTCGAGGACCCCGAGGAGAAGGGCTGGGCCGGCTTCGCTCTCGCCCGCACGCTGATGTTCGTGCGCCACGAGAACGAGGCCGCCGCGGTCGCCCGCCAGGCGCGGGCGGAGCTGCCCGAGGGCCTCGAGGACCTCGGCCGGGCGCTGCTCGCGCTCGAGGTCCAGACCCTCTACTTCGGGCGCGACGCGGCGGAGGAAGTGGCGCTCACCGTCCCCTACCGCGACGGCGTGCCCGGCGACGGCCCCGGCAGCAGGATGCTGAGCGCGGCGACCGCCTACGGGTGGGAGAACAGCGGCGGCCCGAGCGACCGCTGCGCCGCCCTGGCCCGCGAAGCGCTCGACGGCGACACCCTGTTCACGGTCGACAACGGCCTCTTCTGGGTGACCGCGGTGGTGGTCCTGATCTACACCGACCTCGAGGACACCCGCGAGATCTGGAAGGAGGCGCGGGCGATCGCCCACCGCCGCGGCTCGCTCTTCACGATGCTGAGCGTCGACCTCTGGTTCGGCTTCGACATGCTGCGCCGCGGCGACCTCGCCCAGGCCGAGGAATCGGTCGAAGCGGCGATCGAGGAGATGTTCCTCTGGGCCGGCTCCGAAGGCGAGATGACGGTCGAGTGGCCGGCCGGGATGCTGGCCCAGATCCACGTCGAGCGCGGCGAGCTGGAGAAGGCCGCCGCCGCGGTCGAGCGCGGCGACGTCGGCGGGCCGCCGGTCGGCGACGCGGTCAGCTTCTGGCGCCGTGGCAAGATCGAGCTGCTGGCGGCCCGCGGCGAGCACGAGGAGGCGCTCGCGCTCTGCGAGGAGTACGCCGCCAACCTCGGCACCTTCAAGAACCCCGCAGCGGCCCCCTGGCGCTCGCTCAAAGCCGAAGCCCTCTCCCGCCTCGGCCGCCCCGAGGAGGGGATCCCGCTGGCGCTCGAGGAGCTGGAGGAGGCGCGCGCCTTCGGCGCCCCCCAGGCGATCGGCCGCGCCCTGCGGGTGCTCGGCGAGCTGCGCCGCGTCCAGGGCCTCGACGACCTCGAGCAGGCCGTCGCGACCCTGGAGCGCTCCGGCGCCCGCCTCGAGCTCGCCAAGGCGCTCCTCGCCCAGGGCACCGCCCTGCGCCTCGCCCGCAAGCCGACCGAGGCCCGCGACCCCCTCCGCCGCGCCCTCGAGCTGGGCGCCGCCTGCAGCGCCGACGCCCTCACCGAGCGCGCCCGCGAGGAGCTCGGCGCCGCCGGCGGCCGCCCCCGCCGCGAGGCCCTCGGTGGGGTCGAGTCCCTGACCCCCAGCGAGCGCCGCGTCGCCGGCATGGCCGCCGAGGCCAAAACCAACCGCGAAATCGCCCAAGAGCTCTTCGTCACCCCGAAGACCGTCGAGGTCCACCTCTCCAACGCCTACCGCAAGCTCGACATCCGCTCCCGCCGCGACCTAGCCAACGCCCTGACCGAGGCGTAGCCCCACCCCGCCCCCGTCCTCCGGGGGAGAACCTCACCCCCTGCAGCACTTACACCCCCTATGGGGGGTGAAACTCTTGCAGCGCGTGATCGGCTCGCCTGGCGGCTCGTGCGGGCTCAACACGGGGTGGTCGCACGCCACCAACTGCGGGCGCTGGGGTTCACGGAGAAGGCCATCGAGCACCGGCTCGCACGCGGCCGCCTGCACCCCGTCCACCGCGGTGTCTACGCCGTCGGCCGCCGCCAACTGAACCGCGAGGGGTATTGGATGGCGGCGGTATTGGCCTGCGGGGCTGATGCCGTCCTGAGCCACGGCAGCGCGGCAGCCCTCTGGGGCATCGGTCCCTCTTGGAAGCAAATCGAGACCACCGTACGCCGGCGCACCTGGCCACAACATGACGGCATCAAGGTCAGAAGCCGCCCCTCCCTACCCAGCCAAGACGTCACCTTGCACCGCTGCATCCCGGTCACCACCCCCGCCCGCACGATCCTCGACCAGGCCGCCCTGCCGATCTCCGACGGCTCCTTGGAGCGCCTCGTAAACGAAGCCGACGCCAGCGACGCCATCGACCTGGATCCCCCGTCCCTGCGCCGCTACTGCGCCCTCCGTCCCGGCGAGCCCGGAGTCAAACGCCTGAAGCAGCTCCTCGACCCCGAAGCCTTCCGCCTCTCCGACTCAGAGCTCGAGCGCCTCTTCCGCCCCATAGCCCTGGCCGCCGGCCTGCCACAGCCCGAAACCAAAGCCTTCGTCAACGACTTCGAAGTCGACTTCTACTGGCCCGCCCTGTCCCTCGTAATCGAGACCGACTCCCTCCGCTACCACCGCACCGGCTTAAAGCAGTCCCGCGACTTCCTCCGCGACCAGGCCCACACCGCCGCCGGCCTCACCACCCTGCGCTTCACCCACTGGCAGGTCCGCTACGACCCTCGCCACGTCGCCGAAACGCTCCGGGCGACTGCGTCTCACCTCTAGGGGTCCCCAACCCCGAGATTGGGGTCGAGATTAGGGACCTCCCCGATGGCAAACGGCTCTGCAGCGCCGATCCTGGGCGACATGAACCGCACCCACACGATCACGCTCGAGCTGCTGGAGGCCGGCGACGGCCTCAGCGGGCGCGCCCTCGACGGCCGCGGCGCCGCCCGCGAGTTCAGCGGGCGCCTCGGGCTGATGCACACGATCGACGAGCTGCTCGCCGCCGCGAGCGAGAACCAGGAGGATCCGATGAACCCGACCGAGACCGCACTGCGCATGCCCGACGCCCGCGCCCTGCGCCGCCTGATCGGCGGCCCGGCGCTGGCCCCCGGCGACGAGGGCTACCACGAGGCCCGCGGCGTCTTCAACCTCACCATCGACCAGCGGCCGGCGATGATCGCCGAACCCGGCAGCCGCGAGGAAGTCGCCGCGGTGGTCGACTTCGCCCGCGAGGAAGGGCTGCGGGTCGCGCCGCAGCGGACCGGCCACAACGCCGGCCCGCTGGGCCCGCTCGACGGCACCGTGCTGCTGAAGACCAACCGCCTCGACCGCGTCCACGTCGACAAGGCGGCCTGCCGCGCCCGCACCGGCGCCGGCGCCCGCTGGGAGGACGTGGTCCCGCAGGCCTCCGAGCTCGGCCTCGCCGCCCTGCACGGCTCGACCCCCGACGTCAGCGTCGCCGGCTACAGCCTCGGCGGCGGCATGGGCTGGTACGGCCGCAAGCACGGGCTGGCCGCCAACAGCATCCGCGCGATCGAGCTGGTCACCGCCGACGGCGAGATCCGCCGGGTCGACCACGAGAACGAGCCCGAGCTGTTCTGGGCGCTGCGCGGCGGCGGTGGCAACTACGGCGTCGTCACCGCCCTGGAGTTCGACCTGCTGCCGGTCTCCGAGGTCTACGCCGGGGCGCTCTTCTTCCCCTTCGAGCGCGCCGCCGAGGTGCTCCACGCCTGGCACCAGTGGACCGCCGGCGTCCCCGACGAGGTCACCTCGGTCGGCCGGATGCTGCAGTTCCCGCCGGTCCCGGAGGTCCCCGAGCCGGTCCGCGGCAAATCGTTCGCGCTGGTCGAGGCGGTCTTCCTCGGCAGCGAGGCCGAGGGCCGCGAGCTGATCGCGCCGCTGCGCGACCTGGGCCCGGCGATGGACAGCTTCGCGATGGTGCCGCCGGTCGGGATCGCCGAGCTGCACATGGACCCGCGCGACCCGGTCCCGGCCGACACCGACCACGCCCTGCTCGGCGAGCTGCCGCCGCGGGCGATCGACGACCTGGTCGCCGCCGCCGGCCCGGGCTCCGGCTCGAGCCTGGTCTCGGTCGAGCTGCGCCACACCGGCGGCGAGCTGGCGCGGCGGCGGCCCGGCAACGGCGCGATCGCCTCGCTGCCCGGCGAGTTCGCCAGCTTCTCGGTCGGGATGGCGATCCCGGAGATCGCCGCCAAGACCGCCGAGGACCTGGCCCGCGTCAGCGCCGCGACCCGCGACCACGAGGCCGGCCGCTACCTCAACTTCGTCGAGCGCGAGATGACGACGGAGTCGGCCTTCGAGGCCGAGACGGCGGCCCGCCTGACCGCGGCCCGCGACGCCTACGACCCCGAGCGCCTGTTCCAGCCCAACCACGAGATCGGCGCCGCCCGCTGAGGCGGCGCCGCGAGAGGAGAGGATCGAGACCATGTCGATGACGAGGGCCGACAAGATCGTCGCCACCGCGCTGGCCTTCTGCGCCGCCATCGCCGTCGCCGCCGCGTTCGCCAGCAGGGCGGACGCGGCGAGCTACGGCAGCGGCTTCCAGGTCGCCAAGTTCAAGATCGAGGTCGAGGGCACCCAGACCGCGACCTGGCACCGCACGATCGAGGCGGCCGACGAATGCAGCGTCAGCGACCACTCGTTCGGCCGCGAGAAGGTCAGCTTCCGCACGACGAAGCCGGTCTACATCACCGCGATGCACATGCCGGGCGAATTCAACCCGCAGATGTTCGGCGGCCGCCAGCTCGGCTTCCCGACCACCGCCAAGGTGGAGCGCAGCTTCACCCCGGTGATCACCGGCCCGGCAAAAGAATGCGAATTCAACGGCGGCGGCGCCGAAGCGACCAAACCCGACTGCGGCACCCGCACGGTGCGGCCCTGGACGCTCGAGCTCCAGTACGCGAGCGACAAGAAGAACGCGCTGCTCCTCAGCGGCAGCGGCGAGGGCGACCCCTATGTCAACTGCCCCGGCAACGGCGTCGCCGGCTTCCCCTGGCTGCTGGTCGAAGGCTCCGGCCACCAGGGCAGGTACATCCACGCCGAAGTCACCCAGGACGAGCTGTTCGATCCCGACTTCCAGAAGTGGATCGCGATCGGCCACGGCTCGGCCAAAGACAGCGGCAGCGGCTGGTGGTCGAAGACCGAGATCACCTACTCGGTCTCCTTCACGCGACTGCAGGCGAAACCATAAGCTTGGCCCCACATGTCAAGTGACCTGCTGACCGCCGGAGCGCCGGCCTACGACGAGAACCGCGGCGCCTTCAACCTGCTGCTCGACCAGCGGCCGGAGGCGATCGCCCTGCCGGTCAGCGCGGCCGAGGTGGCGGAGGCGGTCGCGGCTGCGAAGGCGCAGGGGCTGCGGGTCACCACCCAGCGCACCGGCCACGGCGCCGACCCGCTCGGCGCCCTCGACGGGACGATGCTGATCCGCACCGCGGGCCTGACCGGGATCGAGATCGACGGCGATTCGCGGCGTGCGAAGGTCGGCGCCGGCACCCTCTGGGGCGACCTCGTCCCGGCCGCCTCCGACCTCGGCCTGGCGGCGCTCCACGGCTCGACCGGCACGGTCGGGGTCGCCGGCTACATGCTCGGCGGCGGGCTCGGCTGGTACGGCCGCAAGCACGGGCTCGCATGCAACTCGGTGACCGCGATCGAGCTGGTCGACGCCGACGGCGAGATCCGGCGGGCCGACGCCGAGCACGAGATCGACTTGTTCTGGGCACTGCGTGGCGGCGGCGGCGACTTCGGCGTCGTCACCGCGCTCGAGTTCGAGCTGCTGCCGATCGCCAGCGTCTACGCTGGGGCGCTCTTCTTCCCGCTGGAGCGGGCGAGCGAGGCGCTGAACGCCTGGCGGCAGTGGAGCGACACGGCCCCCGACGAGGTCACCTCGGTCGGCCGGCTGCTGGCCTTCCCGCCCTTCCCGGAGATCCCCGAGCCGCTGCGCGGCAACTCCTTCGCGGTGATCGAGGCCGTCTTCCTCGGAGGCGAGGAGGAGGGCGCCGAGCTGATCGCGCCGCTGCGCGAGCTCGGCCCCGACATGGACACCTTCGCGATGCAGCCGCCGGCGGGGATCGCCGAGCTGCACATGGACCCGCCCGAGCCGGGCCCCGCGCTCGGCGACGGGATGCTGCTCGGCGAGCTCGACGAGGCGGCGCTCGAGACCTGGCTCGGGGTCGTCGGCCCCGGCTCCGGCTCGCCGCTGGTCTCGGTCGAGCTGCGCCACATCGGCGGCACCCTCGCCCGCCCGGCAGCCGGCGGCGGCGTCCTCGACGCGGTGCCGGGGAACTACCTCCAGTTCGCGGTCGGGATCGTCCCC
>DASXOF010000115.1:0-53342 GCA_036494495.1 Solirubrobacterales bacterium
TTCAGGCCCGTCTGGAATTCTTCGGCGCCTTTCTTGGTCGAGTCGAACTGGTTGCCGACCTGTTCGCGCTGGAACTTGCTGCTCCCTTTGGCTTCGGCTTCCTTGTTCGTCGCTTCGGCTGCCTTGAAATCGCCGGTATAGAGTTCGTAGAGGGCGAGGGTGCTGAGCGAGTTGAGGGTCGGGCGCCCTTCGGCATAGATCCTCTGCGCTGCTACCGCGGATTCGAGGTTCGACTGCGCTTCCGGGTAGCCGCGCGAGTACTGGGCGAGGCTGAAGAGCACGCTCGCCATCCGCTGCGCGAGGCTGGTGGCCGGTTCCTGCGTCGCTTCCAGGTATTCGCTCCAGGCGGCGCTCGCCTTCTGGTACTGGGTTCGCACTTCGACCGTCGGCAGCGGTTCGCCGTTGGGGCCCGCGACGAACGACTGCTGGCCGGCGTTCATCCGGGTATTGGTCAGCTGCGCCAGCAGTTCTTCGTCGCCCGGGCTTTTCTGCAGCTGGACTTCGATCTTTTCCGCCCGCTGCTCGTATTCGGAGGCGAGGTTGTTTTCGCCCGAGTTGTTGTTCCCCAGCAGCGAGCCGATGTTGACCGGGCCGACGACGAGGAAGAGGCTGGCGCCCATCAGCACGGCCAGGATCGCGTAGACGACTTTGACGACGTGTCGCCGCTTGCCGCGGATGTCGAAGACCATCCTGTGCTCGTTGCTCGATGCCATGCGAAGTCCCGTTCTACTGCGGTGAAGGCTCGACCGCCCCGCCGCGTTCTTTCGGCCTGCCGAAAACCCGTGCGATCAAGATAGCCAACTCAAAAAGAATCAGCAGCGGGACCATCTCCAACAGCATCGAGATCGGGTCCACCCCGGGCAGTGCGGCGGCGACGATCGCGATCACCAGGTAGGCGTAGCGGCGGTTCTTGCTGAACCACTCGACCGGCACGATCCCGAGCCGCGTCACCGCCAGGATCGCCAGCGGCAGCTGGAAGATGATCGCCCCCGCGAGCTCGGTCATCGAGAAGAAGCTGTAGTAGTCGCGCGCCCGCACCTGGACGTTGAACTGGCTGTCGTTGAAATTGAGCAGGAAGCTGACCGCGGCCGGCATGACGACGAAATAGGAGAAGGCGACGCCGGCCAGGATGAGAAACGGGAAGAGCAGCAGGATCGGCAGCACCACGCGCTTCTCGCTCGGGCTGAAGGCCGGCAGCACGTAGGCGTAGAGCTGCCAGAGCCAGATCGGCAGCGAGAGGATGATCGCCGCGTAGGCGGAGACGGTCAGGGTCGTCGTGAACGGCTCGGTGACGCCGAAGGTGATGAGCCGCTTGTGGCCTTCGGGCAGCGGGTGGGCGGCGATTTCGAGCAGCAGGTGGTTCTGCCAGAAGCAGAGGGCGAGAGCGACGCAGAAGACGACGATGCAGACGATCAGCCGCGAGCGCAGCTCGTCGAGGTGCTCGACCAAGGACAGCTGGTCGTCGTGAGAGACCGGCCTGACGCGGCGCGGCATCGCGGTGTTTCCCTAGACGGCCGCAGCCATCTAGGCCGACTTGTCGCGAACGACCTCCGCCTCGGTCCGCTCCTCGGCCCGGGCGGGCGGCGGCGTCGGATCGGCTGCGGTGATCTGCGTCTGTTCGTCGGGCTTGTCGTCGTTCTCACCGCTGATCGAGCCTTTGAACTCGCGGATGCCCTTGCCCAGGCTCTTGCCCAGTTCCGGCAACCGCTTCGGTCCGAAGACCAGGAGCGCGATGATGAGGACGATTCCTATCTCGAGGGGTCCGATGTTTCCTGGCATCTGTACTCATGGTATCGGGGCCGGGCGCCTCGCGGATCACTTTGCCCCCGCTCGCCACTTAAAAGTTCCTGAAAGAACGGATCAAGTCCGGTCGCCGCGGGTTCGATATAGAGACATGCCCGAGACGAGCCCCGACAGGAGTAAGCCGACTGCGGTCCTCCACCTCTGTCCGCGCTGCGGCTCGGGGATGGTGCAGCCGCTCGCCTGGGAGCCGACCGGCGATCGCACCAGCTGGCGGGTCTGGCGCCGCTGCCCCGAATGCGACTGGCGCGCCGACGGCGTCCACGGCGAGGCCGAGATCGAGGCCTACGACGAGCAGCTCGACCGCGGCGCCCACGAGCTGGCCGCCGAACTGCGCGAGCTGGAGCGCTCGAACATGGCGGCGATGGCGGCGACCTTCGTCGCCGCGCTCGGTGCCGACCTGATCGGCGCCGACGATTTCTCGCGCCGGCTCGGGTAGCGCCTCCACGCTCGTACTGAATCACGCGCTTAGAGGTACCCTGGGCCCGTGGCAAGGGGAGGAAAGCTGGCCGGGACGGTGGCGCTGGTGACCGGCGCCTCGAGCGGCATCGGCGAGGCGGCGGCCCGCGAGCTCGCCGCCCAGGGAGCTGACGTCGCTCTGCTCGCCCGCCGGGTCGAGCGGATCGAGGCGCTGGCCGAGGAGTTGCGCCAGAGCGGCAGCCGCGCGCTGGCGATCGAGGCCGACATCGGCGAGCGCGAGCAGGCTGAGGCGGGCGTCGCGCGCGCGGTCGCGGAGCTCGGCCGCCTCGACGTCGTCGTCAACAACGCCGGGGTGATGCTGCTCGGCCCGATCGTCGAAGCACCGGTGGAGGAATGGGAGCGGATGATCGAGGTCAACCTGCTCGGCCTCCTCTATGTCTCCAGAGCCGCCCTCCCCCACCTGCTCGCCGCCGCCGAGGCGGGGCCGCGGCGGGTCGCCGACCTGGTCAACGTCTCCTCGGTCGCCGGCCGGGTCGTCAGGCTCGGCAGCGGCGTCTACAGCGCGACCAAGCACGGCGTCGGCGCCTTCAGCGAGTCGCTGCGCCAGGAGGTCACCAACCGCCACGTCCGCGTCTCGCTGATCGAGCCCGGCGCCGTTGCCACCGAGCTGGTCAGCCACAACCGGCCGGAGATCCAGGCAGTGGTCGAAGAGCGGATCGGCGAGATCGAGCGGCTCGCGTCCGGGGATATCGCCGACGCGATCGCCTACGTCGTCACCCGCGAGCGCCACGTCTCGATCAACGAGGTGCTGATCCGGCCCACCGAGCAGGGCTGAGGCGAACGCGCGGGCTCAGCTGTAGCGCTGGACGACACCGTCGGCGACCAGCTCGAGCAGCTGCCGCTGTTCGGCCTCGAGGCCTTGGCCGCTGAGCGCTTCCTTGCCGGCGGCGACCATCGCCAGCGCCCGTGAGCGCACCTCCTCGAGCGCCCCGGTCGCCGCGATCCGCTCGCAGAGCTCCTCGGCGGAGGCGGGGTCGAGCGCCTGCATGTCGACCGCACGGAGCGCCGGGTCGCGCGCCGCCGCCAGGATCAGCGGCAGGGTGATGGTGCCGTCGAGCAAGTCGGTGCCGCGCGCCTTGCCGGTCCGCTCCGGCGGTCCGGTGACGTCGAGGACGTCGTCGAGCAGCTGGAAGGCGAGCCCGACCTCGGCCCCGAAGCGGCGCAGACGCTCGTCGTCGAAGCCGAGCAGGCAGGCGCATTCGAACAGCGTCGCGGTCTTCAACCGGCAGCGCTGCAGATAGCGCTCCTGGTCGATCGAGAGGTCGAAGGCGTCCTGCCGCTGGGCCAGCTCGCCGCGGGCGAGCGCCACCGAGGCATCGGCCAGCAGCTCGACCGCGCGCGCGTCACCGGCCTCCGAGAGGAGCGCGAAGGCGCGCGAGAGCAGCAGGTCGCCGGTCGCCTGGGCGCGAAGCCGCCCCGACGTCGCGGCGACGGTCGGCTGGCCGCGGCGCAGCGGCGCCTGGTCGAGGACGTCGTCGTGGACCAGCGTCGCCATGTGGACGAGCTCGATCGCGGTCGCCGCCCGCACCGCCGCCCCGCCCCCCGCCTCGCCGGCGCAGAGCAGAACCAGCATCGGCCGCAGCCGCGTGCCGCCGGCGGCAAGCGTCGCCGCCGCGTCCTCCCCGAGGGGGGAGTCGCCCCAGGGGGAGATCGCCTCGCGCAGCCGGTCCTCGACCTCGCCCAGCCGGGTCGGCAGCCAGCGGCTCGAGGCGTCGAGCACCGCCGTCACCGGCGGCGGCACCGCCGAGCGCTCGCTCACCCGCGGATGCCGCTGTGGATCGCGATGATGCCGCCGGCCAGCACCGTGTAACGGATCCGCTCGAAGCCGGCGCGGTCCATCTTCTCGGCGAGGCCGAGGGGGCTGGGGAAGCTGCGCACCGACTGCGGCAGGTAGGAGTAGGCCTCGGGGTCGTCGGCGAAGCGGCCGAGCAGCGGCACGACCCGGTCGAACCACAGCGAGTAGAAGGTCGAGAGCGGCGGCCGCTGAGGCTGGGTGATCTCGAGGACGACGAGCCGGCCGCCGGGCTTCAGCACCCGGCCGAGCTCACGCAGGCCGCGGTCGAGGTCGGCCAGGTTGCGGACCCCGAAGCCGACAGTGACGGCGTCGAAGCGCCCGCCGTCATAGGGCATCTGCAGCGCGTCCGCCCACTCGAAGCGAACCCCGTCGACCCCCCGCGCCGCCGCCTTCTCACGGGCCAGGTCGAGCATCGGCTCGGAGAAGTCGCAGCCCACCACCGACCCCCCCGGCGTCACCCGCGAAGCCAGCTCCAAAGAGAAATCGCCGGTGCCGCAGCAGACGTCGAGCGCGGCGTCCCCGGGCCTCAGCTCCGCCCGATCGGCAGCGCGCTGCCGCCAGCGATGGTGCAGCCCGGCCGTCATCACCGTGTTCAGGGCGTCGTACTGGCCGGCGATGCGGTCGAACATGCGGTTGACCTGGCCGGCGAATTGGGGCGAGTGGCGGTTGTCGTTGATCGTGTCCATGAGGGGGCGAGCGTAGCGATTGATTCCCCTCCTCGGGCCGTGAGGGGAGGGCGTGGGGTACCCCTCCCGTGCTCCCTGGGCAATTTGCCGTTAAGTCTTCCGGCTGTCGACGTCGGCGTTCAGGTGCAAATTGCTAACGCCGGTCCGCGCGGGAGGGGTACCCCACGCCCTCTCACCCCCGCAACGAACTCCCAACCAAGCTCCCAGGGTTCGGAAGCTTCAAGGAAGGCCGGCCGGCCTTCCTTGAAGCTTCCAAGGGACGGGAGCCCAAGGTCGATCCAACTGCCCTTTGGCCGTAATGGTTGGTGGGAGGGGGTTGGGTGTCCCTCCGAACGTTTTGCGATTGAGGAGGGGAGTTCCCCCGGGCGTCAGCCGAATCCGCTGCGACGACGACAGATCGAGAGAGGAGGGATACCCAACCCCCTCCCCCGCAAAGCTTTCCGAGCCCTAATGCAACGAGCTGAGGAAGTCCGCCAGCTCGTTCAACTTCTTTTCCGGCAGTTCCCGGAACGAAGGCATGATCCCTGGCCCGATTTCCACAGAACGGATGATCGCGGCGCGTGGGATGCGGGCGCCGATGTGGGTCAGCTCGGGGCCGGGGCCGTTGTTGCCGTTCTCGCCGAGCTTGTGGCAGGCCAGGCAGCCGTTGCCGGCGACGACCTCTTTGCCGGCTTCGTATTGCGGTGCCACCTTCATGTCGATTTCGGTCGGCGAGCCGCCGGTGGCGCCGAGGTAGGTGAGGTAGGCCATCGCCGCGATCGTCAGGCAGCCGGCGGTGGTCGCCAGCGGCCGGCGCTCCGGGCGGCGCTCGGGGTTGCGGTCGTAGAACGGCAGCAGCAGCAGCAGGACCATGCAGACGGTCGGGATCCCGATCGTCGCGATCGGGACCAGCTCCGGCGGCTTGATCACGCGCAGGACCTCGAAGAGGAAGAAGAAGTACCACTCGGGGCGCGGCACGTAGGTGGTCGTCGTCGGGTCCGCTTTCGGGCCCTGCTCGGCGCCCAGCACCAGCGACATCACGATGATCACGGCGACGACGATCAGCGCCATCGTCGAGTCCTTCATCACCGCATAGGGGAAGAACGGCTTCCCCTTCTTCTTCAGCAGTTCGTACTCTTCGAGATACGCCTGCTTGTCCTTGGGCTTCATGCCGGCGCCGCCCCCGTCCCGTTGCCGTGTCCGTCGGCGGGCTCGTAGCCGTTGACGTGACCGTTGACACGGCCGTTCTCGGCCCCGGCCTCGAGCTCGGTGTGCGGGGAGGCGAGCTTCGGCCGCTCCGCCTTGACCCACGGCGGCGCCGTCGTGCCGAGCTTGACCACCAGATAGAGGTGGGCGCCGATCAGGGCGATGATCGCCCCGGGCACGAGCAGCATGTGGATCGCGTAGAAGCGCGAGAGCGTGGTCGCTCCCAGCTCGGGCCCGGCGCGGAGGAAGTCGTTCAGGTAGGGGCCGACGATCGGGCCGGTGCCGTTGATGTTGATGCCGACGATCGAAGCCCAGAAGGAGCGCTGGTCGAAGGGCAGCAGGTAGCCGGTGAAGGCCATCAGCATGGTCAGGATCAGCAGCACCACGCCGATCACCCAGTTGAGCTCGCGCGGGTACTTGTAGGCGCCGAAGAAGAAGGTCCGCCCCATGTGGAGGAAGACCAGGATCACCATCACCGAGGCGCCCCACTTGTGCATGC
The DNA here is from genome assembly GCA_036494495.1 of Solirubrobacterales bacterium. Taxonomy (GTDB): domain Bacteria; phylum Actinomycetota; class Thermoleophilia; order Solirubrobacterales; family 70-9; genus VAYN01. The sequence continues at coordinate 6,446 of DASXOF010000115.1, forward strand.
CGTGCACGAACTGACCGAGCGGGACGTCGTTGTTGATGTGCGAGATCGAGGCGTAGGCCTGGGTCGCCGAGGGCGTGTAGAACATCGCCAGGAAGACGCCGGTGACGGCCTGGACGATGAAGGCGAAGAGCGTCGCCGAGCCGAGCGTGTAGAACCAGTTCGTCCCTTTCGGCACGTTGCGGTAGAGCAGGCCGGTGAGGAAGCCGCTGGCGCCGAGGCGCTGGTCGAGCCAGGCGAGCGACTCGGCGGGCGCCTCTTTGGCTTTCTCGGTCAGCTGTTCGAGCTCGGTCTGCCGCTTCGGCGGCGCCGTCTTCAGGTCGGCCGGCGCCTGGTCTTTGGGCACGCCGGAGCTGCCGGGCTTGGCCACTTTGCGCAACGGGGCGGGAACGATTGCGTCTCGGAGCTTCGGCATCAGGTCAGCTCAATCATGGCGGCGGGAAGGTGGACGGACGCGGCGGGTAGAGGTATTCCCAGATCCCGCCGGTGAACTCGCCGGGGTCGCGGGCGCGGACCGGTTCCATCTGGTTGGTGACGCTGTAGCGCGGGCCGATCTCCACCTGGCCGTTGCGGACCCGGGTCTGGAACTGGTCGAGAGGGCGCACCGGCGGGCCGCCGATCCGCTTGCCCTGGAAGTCGTAGACGCCGCCGTGGCAAGGGCAGATGAAGTTGCCGGCCGATTCGACGAAGCGGACCGGGCAGCCGAGGTGGGCGCAACGGTTGGAGACGGCGACGAACTTGCCGGGTTCTTCTTCCAGTTCGGCCGAGCTGCGGCGCACGTAGGCGGTCTGCTTGCCGGCGTCGCCGATCCCCTCGGTTTCGGTGAAGACGACCTGGCGGTAGGTGTCTTCGACGAAGTCGGAGACCGGGCCGACCTTCTCCCAGCGCTCCTTGCCGCGGTGGAAGATCGGCGCCACTGCGAAGCCGACCGCGGGCAGGATGATTGCCACCCCGGCCAGGCCGCCAATCGCCTGCGAGCCGATCGTCAGCGCTTTGCGCCGAGTCATCGACTCGCCCTCGAAATAGCCTGGGGGTTCGGGCTCGGGCCTTTGCCTCGGAGCCCCCTGAGCCCCGTTCGTCTTGTCGCCGTTCTCAGCTGCCACAGTCGTTCCGCGTAGGGCAACGAAGTCTATTCCCTCGGCGGGCTGCGAGGCCTACCGGGTGGCCGGCCGCCGGCGCTCTGTGCGCTACGTCACTCAGCGGCTGGCTCAACGCCCGGCGATCCGGTACGCGGCCTCGGTCCAGAGCGGCTCGACCTCGGCGTCCCGTCCCTCGGCGTGGAGCTGGGCGCAGCGGCCGATCAGCTCGGAGAGGACCGCAACCGCCTCGGTGTCGCCGAGCAGCGCCAGCCGGTCGAGCCCGAGCGCGTAGAGGTAGTCGCCGGCCAGCAGGCCGAGGTCGGGATCGTGGCCGGCCAGCAGGCGCGGCTCGCCGTAGTGGAGCAGGTAACCCTCGCGCACCGCCTCGACGACGAAGGCGTACTCGCCCGGCGCCAGCTCGGCGCGGGGGCCGGCGGACGCGAGCAGCCCGAGCCGCGGCCGGGCTGCGGCCTCGACCACGTGCGGCGAGATCGGCGTCCCCTCGTCGCGCAGCTGGGCGGCGAGCAGGCGCAGCGCCTCGGCCGGGGCGCCGGCGGCGACCGGGGCGCTCACAGGGCCTCCGTCAGTGACTCGGCGGCCGCTTCGAGCGTGCGGTCGACGCTGGCCTCGTCGTGGGCGAGCGAGACGAACCAGGCCTCGAACTGGGCCGGCGGCGGGTAGACGCCGCGGTCGAGCATCGCCCGGCAGAAGCGGGCGTGGGCCTCGAGGTCGCAGGCGCTGGCGTCGGCGAAGTCGCGCACCGGGCGCTGGCTGAAGAAGAGGGTGACCAGGCCGGGGACCGCGGCGACCTGCAGGGGCCGCTCCGCGGCGAGCCCTCGCAGCCCGGCGGCGAGGCGGTCGGTCAGCTCGCCGAGCCGGGCGTAGGCGCGCTCGTCGAGCGCCGCCAGCGTCGCCCGCCCGGCAGCCACCGCCAGCGGGTTCCCGGAGAGGGTGCCGGCCTGGTAGACGTCGCCGGCCGGGGCGATCCGTTCCATCGCCGCGCGCGGGCCTCCGTAGGCAGCCGCCGGCAGGCCGCCGCCGATCACCTTGCCCATCACCGTCAGGTCGGGCTCTACCCCGTACAGCTCCTGGGCGCCGCCGCGGGCGACGCGGAAGCCGGTGATCACCTCGTCGAAGACGAGCATCGCGCCGGCCTCGCGGGTGGCCTCGCGGAGGAACTCGAGGAAGCCCTCCTCGGGCGGGACCACGCCCATGTTGGCGGCGACCGGCTCGGCCAGGAGCGCCGCCACCTCGCGGCCGGCCAGCGCCGTATTCACCGCCTCGCGGTCGTTCCACGGCACCACCACGGTGGCCGCGGTCTGGGCGGCGATCACGCCGGGGCTGCCGGGAACGCCGAGCGTCGCCATCCCCGAGCCGCCCTCGGCCAGGAGGCCGTCGGAGTGGCCGTGGTAGGCGCCGGCGAACTTGACCACGACCTCGCGGCCGGTGATCGCCCGCGCCAGCCGCACCGCGCTCATCGCCGCCTCGGTGCCGGAGCTGGTCATCCGCACCATCTCGACCGACGGCAGCCGCGACGCCACCTCTTCGGCCAGCGCCACCTCGCCGCCGGTGGCGGCGCCGAAGCTCGTCCCCAGCTTGGCGGCGTCGATCACCGCCGCGATCACGCTCGGCTCGGCGTGGCCGAGGATCAGCGGGCCCCAGGAGCCGACCCAGTCGAGGTAGCGGTCGCCGTCGACGCTGACGACCTCGCAGCCTTCGCCGCGGGCGACGAAGATCGGCTCGCGGCCGATCTGCCGCATCGCCCGCACCGGCGAGTTGACCCCTCCGGGCAGGACACGCTGCGCGCGCTCGAAGAGGCGCGCCGACCCCGCCCCCTCGCTAGGAATGCTCGGCCTCCCAGGCCGCGTAGTCGTCGGTGAAGTAGTGGAGGCGGATCTTCTTGTACTCGGTCGAGCTGTAAAGGGTGGCGCGATCGTCGGGACCCATCCCGCACTTCTCGGCGATCGAGTCGAGGACCGCGTCGCACTCTTCTTTGGAGCGGCCGTGGGCCATCGTGAAGACGCTGTAGGGCCAGTCGGCGTAGGTCGGGCGCTCGTAGCAGTGGGAGATGCCGCGGGTAGCGGCCATTCGGCCGCCGATCTCGAGCACCTGGTCCTCGGGCACCTTCCAAACCCCCATCCCGTTGGCCGAGAAGCCGGCGCGGCGGTGGAAGAGGATCGCCGCGACGCGACGCAGGATCTTGCGGTCGACCATCGCCTGCAGCCGCTCGAGCAGCTCCTCGGTGGCGATGCCGAGCTCGGCCGCGGCCTCGTCGTAGGGACGCTCGACCGCCTGCATCGGCCCCTGCAGGGCGCGAATCAGGGCGATGTCGTCGTCGTCGTAGGGCTGCGCTTCGAGCTCGCGCGGCGGCGCTGCTTCGACCGACTCCGCCAGCGCCTCGGTCCCCTTCTCCATCTCCAGGTTCATGTTGATCTTGAACAGGGTCAGGGTCGGCAGTTCACGCATCGAGGTGGCGCCGGTCTCCTCGATCAGCGCCTGCAGCGTCCCCTGCAGCCCGAGCTTCGAGTCGGGCGGGGTGGCGATCGTGAACCAGAGGTTGAACTCGTGGGTGCGCAGGTAGTTATGGGAGACGCCGGGGTGGGCGTTGACGATCTTCGCCGCCCGCTGCGGGTTCTCGGCGTCGACCTTGGCGGCGACCAACATCGACTCGTAGCCGAGCGCGCGGGTGTCGAAGATCGGCGTGATCTCGCGGATGATCCGGTTCTCGAGCAGCCGCTGGGTGCGGGCGAGGACGTCGCTCAGCTCCAGCCCGGCCTCGGAGGCGACGAGGGCGAAGGGCTCGGGGTCGAGCGGGAAGCTCGACTGCAGCAGGTTCATCAGCCGCTTGTCGGTCTCGTCGAGCGGGATCGCGGCGCCGTCCTTGCGGGCGCGGGCCTTCGACTGGGGAACCTTCGGCGATTTCACTGAAGCCAAGCTGCTGCCTCCTTGGCGTAGTAGGTGATGATCGCGTCGGCCCCAGCCCGGCGGATCGCGGTCAAGGTCTCGAGCACCGCGGCGGGCTCGCTCAGCCAGCCTTGGGCGACGGCGGCCTTCAGCATCGCGTACTCGCCGCCGACGTGGTAGGCGGCGAGCGGCGCCCCGGTCGCATCCTTCACCCGCCGCACCACGTCCAGATAAGGGAGGGCCGGCTTGACCATCAGCATGTCGGCGCCCTCTTCGAGGTCGAGCAGCGACTCGCGGATCGCTTCCTCGGCGTTGGCGGGGTCCATCTGGTACCCGCGCCGGTCGCCGAACTCGGGCGTCGAGTCGGCGGCGACCCGGAACGGCTCGTAGAAGCTCGAGGCGTACTTGGCGCTGTAGGAGACGATCGGCGTGTCGGGGTGCCCCTCCTCGTCGAGCTGGAAACGGATCGCCCCGATCCGGCCGTCCATCATGTCGCTCGGGGCGACCGCGTCGGCGCCGGCGTCGGCGTGGGAGATCGCGGTTTTCGCCAGCAGCTCGACCGAGAGGTCGTTGTCGACCTCGGTGCCGCCGTCGCGGAAGATGCCGCAGTGGCCGTGCGAGGTGTACTCGCAGAGGCAGACGTCGGTGATCACGGTCAGGTCGGGGTGCGCCTCCTTCAGCGCCCGCACCGCCATCTGCACGATCCCCTCGTCGTCGTAGGCGCCGGAGCCGACCTCGTCCTTGGCGCCGGGGATGCCGAAGAGGAGGATCGCGCCGATCCCGGCGGCGGCGATCTCGCCGGCCTCGGCGACCAGGTTGGTGATCGAGTAGCGCGAGATCCCCGGCATCGAGGCGATCTCCTCGCTGACTCCCTCACCGGCGACGACGAACATCGGCTGGATCAGGTGCGAGGCGGAGAGCTCGGTTTCGCGGACCAGGCCGCGAAGGGTGCTCGTCCGGCGGAGGCGGCGCATCCGGGTGGCGGGGAAAGGCATCGGGGGCCGAGTTTAGGGGGCGGGATTCCTGGGAGGCGGCCGCCAGCTTCATCGGTGGGCGTTAGCTTTTCTCCGCGTGCAGGCGCGTGGGCTGGTCAAGCGGTACGGGGATCGCGAGGCTCTCAGGGGCGTGAGCTTCGGGGCCGCTGCCGGCGAACAGGTGGCGGTGATCGGGCCGAACGGGGCCGGGAAGACGACGTTGCTTTCGATCTTGGCCGGGATCACGGCGGCGGACGAGGGTGAGGTCGAGGTTGGGGGCGGCGCGGTCGGCTGGGTGCCGCAGCAGGCGGCGCTCTACCGCCGCCTGACGGTGGAGGAGAACCTGCTGCTGTTCGCGCGGCTCGAGGGGCATCCCGACCCGCACGCCTCCTGCGCGGAGATGCTCGAGCTGACCGGGCTGGGCGAGCGGCGGGGTGAGATCGTCGCCCGGCTCTCGGGCGGCAACCAGCAGCGGATCAACATCGCGATCGGCCTCCTGGCGCGGCCGGCGGCGCTGCTGCTAGACGAGCCCAGCGTCGGGCTCGACCCGCGCCAGCGAGCGCGCCTCTGGGAGTTCGTCTCCGGGCTCGCCGACGGCGGCACGACGGTGGTCTTCTCGACCCACGACATCCAGGAGGCCGAGCGCTACGGCAGGCGGCTGCTGGTCCTCGCCGACGGCGAGGCGCTCTTCGACGGCTCGCCCGCCGAGCTGCGGGAGGCGGTGCGGAGCGAGGCCGAGGCGCCGGAGGCCGCCGACCGCGACTTCGAGACCGCCTTCGTCGCCTACCTCCAGCACCGGGGGCACTGAGCGGTGCGCTGGCTGCTGCTCAAGGACCTGCAGATCCTGCGGCGCTCACCGCTGCAGGCAGCGCTGCTGGTCCTCTGGCCGGTGCTGATCGCGGTCCTGGTCGGCTTCGCGATCTCGCGCGGGCCGGAAAAGCCGCGCGTCGCCTTCCTCAACGAAGTGCCGCAGAACAGCCGCATCGTCGTCGGCGGCCAGAAGCTGCCGCAGGCCAACGTGCAGGGACGGATCTGCGACAAAGTCGAGTGCGTCCACGTGCACTCCAGGGCCGAAGCCGAAGACAAGGTCTCCTCGGGCGACGTGCTGGCGGCGCTGATCCTGCCCGAAGACCTGATCGACGAGATCAACTCGCTCTCGACCCTGAGCCCGGGGACGCCGGAAGTCGAAGTCCTCGTCAACGAGGAAGACCCGCTCAAGGCGAGCCTGGTCGACGACCGCATCAGCGCCTTGCTGGCCCAGGCCAACCTGGCGATCGCCCGCCGCATCGCCTCCGAAGGCGGCCACTACCTGAACCTGATCATCAAGGGCGGCGAGCTGCCGGTGCTCGGAAGCTCGATCCACATCCTCGGCCTGCGGGCCAGCGCCAGCATCCTCGAAGCGCTCGAACCGGCGCTGGAACCCGGGCCGCTGCGCAGCTCGCTCGGCCTGGTCACCGAATTCGCCAAGCAGGCGGGGGAAAACCTCGACATCGCCGGGCCGCTGATCGACCGCCTGGCCGAGCCGATCAAGGTCGACAAGGTCACCGTCGGCGGCTCCTCCCCCCCGCTCGAAATCTTCGCCGTCGCGGTCGCCGCCACCTTCACCCTGGCCTTCGTCACGGTCCTGCTGGTCGCCGGCTCGCTGGCGCTCGAGCGCGAGGAGAACGCCTTCCCGCGGCTGGTCCGCGGCCTCGTCTCGGAGTCGGCGCTGCTGGCCGAGAAGATCCTGCTCGGGGTCGCGATCGGCCTCCTCGTCACCCTGCTGATGCTGGCCGGGCTGCAGATCTTCGTGCCGCTCGAATGGAGCCGGATCGGCCTCTGGCTGGCGGCCATCCTGGTCGGCGGCGGCGCCCTGGCAGCAGCGGGGGCGGCGCTCGGCGCCCTCGCCCGCGAGGTCCGCGCCGTCTCCCTGCTGGCGTTCATGGTGACGCTGCCGGTCGCCTTCCTCTCGCTGGTGCCCTCGGGCACGGTCGGCAGTGGCCTCTATTCGGTGATCAAGGTGATCGCCGCCCTCTTCCCCTTCAAGCCGGCGCTGGAAGCGCTGACCGGCGCCCTCGACTCGGCCGGCCCGGGGATCGGCGGCCCGCTCCTGCACCTGGCGATCCTGCTCGTCGCCTACGCCGTCATCGCCCGCCTCGCCCTGCGCCGTTTCACCGCGGTCTGACCCCGGGCCGCCACTGGTACCCCGATCTTTTCCACACCCCCCTGGGGAAAATGTCGGTACCCCGATTTTTTCGCCGCCCCAGGGGCCGAAATGTCGGTACCCCGGTCTTTCCTACGGGGCGAGGGGGATTGCGTTGCCGCGGAGGACGGCGGTGCGGGCGGCGGCGAGGCCCGGGTCGAGGCTCGACTCGACGAAGCGCTCCAGCTCGAGCTCGGGGGCGACGATCTGGCGCGCCCGTTCGAGCACCTCGATCTCGCCCATGGCCGGGAAGCGCCGGCCCTCGGCCTCGATTGCCGCCAGCGCCACCTCGCCGCCGTCTAGCGAGAGGCAGCCGTGGCGGCTGACGAAGGCGTCGAGCAGGGCCAGCGCCTCGCCGTCCTCGGTCCGCACCTCGAGCTCGAGCTGCGCCAGCTCGTAGTTCGGCTCGGTCGCGGTCAGCGCCTCCTCCTGCTCGGCGGTCGGGTAGGCGCCGTAGGGAGAGATGTGGGCCCCGAGTAGACGACGTCGAAGTCGGCCAGCGCCGCGCGCCGGACGGGCAACGGCTGGCGCGGCAACGGCGCCAGCTTCTGGGCCAGGACCAGCGGCGAGGCGTTGGCGCCGTAGGCGAGGAGCGGCCGGCGGCCGACCAGGTCCGGCGCCTCCGGCAGGTCGTGGGTGCGGTCCCCGTCCTGGACGAAGGAGCGCAGCAGCACCGGGGTACGGGTAGCCCGCCGCGCGGGCCAGGATCTCGCTGCGGCTGGGCGATTCTTCGATCGGATCGAAACTCTGCGTCGGCCGGGACACGCGGTATACCCGCTCGCCGCGAATGAAACTCGGGGCGACGCCGGACCGGGTTCGAGCGCCAGACGATCATCTAGGGTCGGCGGATGCGGGTCCTCTTCATCGGCGACGTCGTCGGCAGCCCCGGACGGCGCGGCCTGCGCGAGACGATGCCGGCGCTGCGCGAGCGCCACGCCCCCGACCTGATCGTCGTCAACGGCGAGAACTCGGCAGGCGGGATGGGGATCACCGAGCGCACCGCCAACGACCTCTTCGCCGCCGGCGCCGACGTCATCACCTCCGGCAACCACGTCTACCGCCACCGCGAGGCCTACGAGTTCATCGACCGCTGCGAGCGGCTGGTGCGGCCCGCCAACTACCCGAGCGGCAACCCGGGCCGGGGTCACACGGTGGTTGAGATCGCGGGGAAGCGGGTCGCGGTGATCAACCTCTCCGGCGGGATCCGGCTGACTGTCGCCCGCTCGCCCTTCGACACCGTCGACGCGATCCTCGACCGGCTCGAAGCCGACGTCGTGCTGGTCGACTTCCACGCCGAAGTCTCGAGCGAGAAGGTGGCGATGGGCTGGCACCTCGACGGGCGGGTCGCCGCCGTGCTCGGCACCCACACCCATGTCCCGACCGCCGACGGCCGCGTGCTCCCGGGCGGCACCGCCTTCATCTCCGACGTCGGCATGACCGGCCCCCGCACCAGCATCCTCGGGGTCAAGCCCGAGCAGGTGCTGCGGCAGATGATCAACCAGATGCCGACCCGGTTCGAGACCGCGAGCGAGGACGTCTGGGTGATGGGAGCGCTGGTCGAGGTCAACGAGCGGGGGCTGGCGGACCGCTTCGAGCAGGTGATGGTGCCGGCTCCGCCGCAGGGCTGAGCGCCCCCGCTTCGGGACCCGGCTCCTCGCCGCGGTCGAGCAGCGCCAGCGCCACCAGCAGCAGCGGGAAGAACCAGACGATGTAGAGGTAGAACCAGTGGTGGAGCGTGAGCTGCACGCCGATGATCAGCGCCGCGCCCAGGGCCGCCACCTGCAGCAGCGACTTGCGGCGCGGGACGAAGGCGAGCGCCAGGGCCAGCGCCGCGAGGGCCGCGAGCAGGATCGTGTGCAGCCATTCGAGGTCGGCCTGGCCCCAGACGCTGAACGGCGAGCTGCGGCCGGTCTGGGCGCCGAGCGAGCGGTCGAAGGTCGTCTTCAGGCCGGGGTCGATCGCCGGCCAGAGCATCGCGGCGACGCCGACGAGGACGAAGCCGGCGGCGAAGAGCAGCGCCGTCCGCGGCAGCTTCCGGGTCTCGCCCGCCGGCCGGTAGGTGAGGAGCATCGGCCCCAGCACCGCCGGCACGAACTTGGCGAAGGTTGCGAGCGAGAGCATCGCGCCGCGGGCGAACGGCCGCGCCAGCACCAGCAGCGTGGCGACCAGCAGCGCCGCGATCAGCCCGTCGTTGGAGTTCGACTCCAGCACGTAGGCGGTGTACGGGTAGGCGGCCCAGCCGAAGGCGAGGATCGCCGCCAGCCGCCGCCCCGCCGGCCCCGGCCGGATCCGTATCCCCAACAGCACCAGGAAGCCGAGGACCGCCAGGTCGAAGACGACCGTGAACGCGTGGGCGGCGGGGAGGTCGTCCCATTCGCCCGTGTTCGGCCAGATCAGCTCGAAGGGCACGTAGGCCAGGTAGTTGACCGGCCCGTAGGTGTCGCCGGAGTGGATGTCCTCGGGGAAGTTGTCGTAGATCGGTTCGCCGTGGGTGATCTTGTCGGCGCCCACCACCCCGGCGTAGCCGACGTCGATGACGCCGGCGTCGACGACGTTGAGCCCGACCCGCACCCCCATCAGGAACAGCACCGCGACCACCAGCCAGGCCGTCGGCCAGACCGGCCGCAGCCCTTCCCCCCTGCCGCGGAAGCCGATCCACAGCGCCCGGCACAGCAGGTAGACGAGCGGCGGGTACTGCAGCGGCACCGAGACGCCGATCTCGCCGCGGTTGAAGAAGAAGTTCGAGGCGGTGAAGCCGAGCAGGAAGATCAGGTCGAGGTTGGCCGCCCGCCGCCAGCGGCGCCAGTCGAAGAGGCCGAGCAGGAAGATCGCGCAGAGGGGGACGAAGACGAACGGCGAGTTGAGGGCGTGGCCGAAGGCACCGGAGTAGCCGCGGGCCATCTTCCAGGCGACCTGGTAGCCGGTCCATTCCTCGCTCACCTGCGGGTGGTGGCCGTCGACGTAGACGACCGCGACCTCCTTGTCGTCGGCGAAATAGGCGACCTGCCAGTGGCTTTCCTGGAAGGTCGCGGTCGAGCTCAGGTCGCCGTTCTCGCGCCGCTCCCTTTCGGCCACCGGGGATTCGTCGGCGGCTTTGGTCGCCTGCAGCTGGGTGGTGCCGTTCGGCGGCGGCGTGCTTTCGGCCTCGGTTTCGGCTCGGGCCGGGCTCGCCGCGAGCGCGAAGAGGAGCGCCGCGAGGACGAGCGCCCGCTTCATCTTCCGACCCCGAAGTGGGCCCGCACCACCGGGGCGACGTCGCGCAGCGTCCACTGCTCGCGCTCGGCCGCCGAGTCGGGGCCGCAGCCGACGAAGAGCAGCGGCCCGAGCGAGTCGCCGGCGTGCAGGGCGCCGTGGCTGCCGCCGCCGACGTGGCTGGTGCCGCCCCAGTCGACCGCCTCGAAGCCGAGCTCGAGCGAGAGCACGAAGTCCCCGGCGTGGGGCGCGGTGAGCGCCGACCAGACCCGGGCCAGCGGGTCGGGGTAGGTCTCGCTGCGCAGCCGCCCGTCCTCGACGCTCGCCTCGAGCACGCCGAGCTCGCCGCTCAGCTCCCAGCTCCCGCCGCGCAGGTCCTCGACTCCCTCGCCGGGCCGGAAGCGGACCTCCTCGCCACCCCGCTCGACCACCGCCCACTCGCCGCCGCGGGGCGGCATCCCCGGCTGCTCGCGCCGCAGCTGCTCGCCGTGCTCGTCGACCAGCCTGCAGACCAGGTCGATCCCCTCCAGCTCGGCCAGCCGCGCCCCGACCGCAGCGGCCTCGGCCCGCTCGCCCTCGCCGGGCAGCAGGTAGACGTGGGCGGCGCGGCCGGTCGGGCTGACCGCCAGCTGGGCCAGCTCGGGGCGGTCGTCGGAGGGCTGCAGCACCGACCACTCGGCCGCCAGCAGCTCGGCCAGCGGCAGGCCGCGGTGGACGTCGGTCTGTGCGTGGTCGGCCATCAGGATCACCGCGTGCTCGGCGAGGAAGGCGTCGATCCCTCCCCCCTGCTCGACGAGCTGCGCGAAGCAGTCGTCGGCGCGGGCGATCGACTCGACCGTCGCCTCGGGCCCGTGGCGGTGCGAGTAGTTGTCGTTGTCGGGCAGCGACAGCAGCAGGAAGTCGAAGCCGCCGTCCTTCATCAGCTCGACCGAGCAGCAGGCCGCGTAGGGGTCGCGGACGCCGGGGATCGAGGTCGACTTGCAGGGGACCTCGCGGCTCGAGTAGAGGTCGCCGTAGAAGAGCTCGGCCGGGCCCCAGGTGTGGTGGCGGAAGTGCAGCCGCGTCGCCTCGACCGCGCGCCGCATCAGCCCCTCCAGCGACATCGGGTGGCGGTGGCGGCCGCGGTAGATCAGGAACGGGGTGCAGGCGGTCCGCAGCTCGGCGTCGTCGAGGCTCTCGAACAGGGTCTCGATCTCCGGGCTCAGGTGCGCCAGGTTCATGTTGTAGACGAGGTCGTAGAGCGAGCGGAAGACGCCGAAGGCGCGGGTCGCCTCGAGCGAGGAGCCGTACTCGACGTAGCGCCGCTCGAGCCGGTGGTACCAGTTCATGCCGCTGATCCAGTGCCGCTCGGCGCCGAGCCCGGTGACGATCTCCGAGCAGGCGACCGGGGTCACAGAGGGGAAGCTCGAGACGCAGTCGGGGACGAGGACACCGCGCTCGAGCAGGGCGGCGAAGGTCGGCGCCCGCCCCTCGGCGACGGCGCGCTGCAGCATGTCGGTCCGCAGCGAATCGACGTAGGTGAGGATCAGCTTCTTGCGGCTGTCCGCCGCCATCGGCCGCCTAGCGGAGGACGCGCAGCCCGGCGTGTTTGCGCTGGGCGCGGCGGTGGCGCGAGATCCCGAGCCAGAGCAGGGCGAGGACGATGACGATGATCAGGATCGGGACCACCAGCGCTATCCCCGCGACCGCAAGAGCGGCCAGGCTGACGAAGAAGGCGAGCGCTCCGGCGCCGCTGCCTTCGCGGCGGCTGGCGCCCGAGACCAGGTCGGAGATGACCAGGCAGGCGGCGACCGCGCCGACCAGAGCGAGGATCGCGCCGAGGCCGCCGTCGATCAGGAAGCCGACGATCAGGCCGATCACGGCGGCGAGGATCGTCATCCGCCCGCGGGCGGACCCGTGGGTACCGGTCGTGCCGGCGAGCATGCCGATCGCCAGGCCGATCCCGAGGTCGGTCAGGAAGTCCACGGGAAGGAAAACTAGCGATCCGCCACACTTGGGGGCGCCAATGGCCGAAGTTCCACGACCACGTCATCGTCGCCGCGCGCACTCGAGCGCCCGCGACCTCGAGCGCTACGCCGGCCTCTTCGCCGAGCGGACGACGGTGATGCGCTCCTCGGCGATGCGCGACCTGATGGCGATCACGGCGCGCCCGGAAGTGATCTCGCTGGCCGGCGGGCTGCCGGACACCTCGACCTTCCCGCCCCAGAGCTTCGCCGCCCAGATGACGCGGATCGCCCAGGAGTCGGCCGCCGAGGCGCTCCAGTACGGGCCGACCGAGGGCTTCGAGGAGACCAAGGACTGCATCGGCGAAGTGATGGCGGCGGAGGGGATGCTTCCCGACCCCGAGGACGTGATCGTCACCACCGGTGGCCAGCAGGCGATCGACCTGGTCTGCAAGACGCTGGTCGATCCCGGCGATGTCGTCGTCTGCGAGGCGCCGACCTACCCCGGCGCGGTGCCGGTCTTCTGCAGCTACCAGGCCGAGGTCGTGCAGATCGAGGTCGACGAGGAAGGGATGAAGATCGACGTCCTCGAGCAGCTCCTGGAGCAGCTCGGCCGCGAGGGGCGGCGGCCCAAATTCGTCTATTCGGTGCCGAGCTTCCAGAACCCGGCCGGGGTGACGATGTCGCTCGAGCGGCGGGTGCGGCTGGTCGAGCTCGCCGCCCAGCACGAGATGCTGGTGGTCGAGGACAACCCCTACGGCCAGCTCCGCTACGAAGGCGAGGCGCTGCCGCCGCTCTACCAGCTCGACGGCGGCGACTTCGTCATCTACCTCGGCACCTTCTCGAAGATCCTCTCCCCCGGGATCCGGCTCGGCTGGGCGGTGGCGCCGCCGCCGGTGATGGAGAAGATCGTGCTCGGCAAGCAGGCCGCCGACCTCTGCACCTCGACCCTGACCCAGTACTTCGTCCGCGAGTACTTCAAGGAAGGCCGCTGGCGCGAGTACATCGCCGACCTGGTCGGGATCTACCGCAACCGCCGCGACGTGATGCTCGCCGCCCTGCGCGAGCACTTTCCCGCCGAGGCGACCTGGACCGAGCCCGAAGGCGGCCTCTTCATCTGGGCGACGCTGCCCGACTACATCGACACCAGCGACCTGCTGGCCAAGGCGCTGCGCGCCGACGTGGCGTTCGTCCCCGGGCAGGGCGCCTACGTCGACGGGCGCGGCGGCAGTTCGATGCGGCTCAACTTCTCCGGGGTGAGCGAGGACGAGATCCGCGAGGGGATCGCCCGGATCGGGGCGGTGATCGAGGAGCAGGTCGCGTTGTACGGAGCGCTCACCGGGGAGCAGCCGCTGCCGGGGCGCGAGGGATCGACCGCTGAGTCCGAGGCCGACGAGAACGTCCTGCCGTTCCGCAAGAGCGGCGAGGGCTCGCCGTGAAGGTGGCGGTCCTCAAAGGCGGGCGCTCGCTCGAGCGCGGCGTTTCGCTCCGCTCCGGCGCCCGGGTCGAGGACGCGCTCGAGCGGCTCGGCCACGAGGTGGTGCCGATCGACGTCGGCGCCGACCTGGTGCGGCGGCTCGAAGGCGACCGGCCAGACGTCGCCTTCGTCGCCATGCACGGCGCCGGCGGCGAGGACGGCACCGCCCAGCAGCTGCTGGAGATCCTCGGCATCCCCTTCACCGGCCCCGGCGCCGCCGCCTGCGCGCGCTGCATCGACAAGGTCCTGGCCAAGCACGCGATCCGCGAGGCCGGCGTCCCCACCCCGGACTGGTTCGGCTTCAAACAGACAGCCTTCCGCGAGCTCGGCGCCGCCGACGCGCTCGCCGCGCTCGAGGCCAGCCTCGGCTTCCCGCTCGTGGTCAAGCCGAGCCGCGGCGGCTCCTCGCTCGGCGTCCGCTTCGCGGCGGGCGGCGGCGAGCTGCCGGGGGCGCTGGTCTCGGCCTTCAGCTACGACGAGCAGGTGCTGCTCGAGCGCTTCGTCGACGGTCGCGAGATGGCGGTCAGCGTCGTCGGCGACGAGGCCCTGCCGGTGGTCGAGGCGATCCCGGCCGAAGGCGACCGCTACGACTTCGAGGCCCGCTACGAGATCGGCCGCACCCACTTCGAGTGCCCGGCGTCGTTGAGCGAGGGCGAGCGGCTCGCGGTCGTCGAGGCCGCCCTCGGCACCTACCGGGCGCTGGGCCTCTCCGGCTTCGCCCGCGTCGACCTGATCCTCGGCCCCGACGGCCCCTGGGTGCTCGAGGCCAACGCGATCCCCGGCCTCACCGACACCAGCCTCCTCCCGCAGGCCGCCGAGGCGGCGGGGATGAGCTTCGAGCAGCTGGTCGAGCGGATCCTCGACCTGGCGCTGGCGCCGGCCGCGGCCTGACGACGAGCTAGCCCTCGCCGCCCTGGGCGAAGTCTTCCGGCGTCACCTCGTCGAGGAAGTCCTTGAATTTGTCGACGACCTCCTCGGTGTCCTCGACCTCGTGCTCGAACTCGATCGCCGACTCCTCGATCACCTCCTCGGCCGCGAAGATCGGCGCCGAGACGCGAACCGCGAGGGCCAGGGCGTCGGAGGGACGCGAGTCGATCTCGACCTCCGAGCCGCCGACCGAGACCGTGATCGAGGCGTAGAAGGTGTTGTCGCGCAGCTCGGTCACCGCCACCCGCTCGCATTTCGCGTCGAGGTTCTCGAGCACGTCGGAGAGCAGGTCGTGGGTCATCGGCCGCGGCGTCGAGGCTCCCTGCAGCTTCATCAGGATCGCCGCCGCCTCGGGGTGGCCGATCCAGATCGGCAGGAAGCGGTTGCCGTCGACGGTCTTCAACAACACGATCGGCTGCTTGCCGACCATGTCGAAGCTGACTCCGTAGATCTGCATCTGCTGCACAGTGGGCGATCCTGGATTCGAACCAGGGACCTCGTCCTTATCAGAGACGCGCTCTAACCAACTGAGCTAATCGCCCGGGGCCGCGATGATAGCGACGGCGCGCCGCACGCCTCTGGGGTGCTGGCGGCAGATCGGCGCCTAGCGTCGTTTGCGGCTGACGGCGCGGGCGAAGGCGCGCGCTTCGTCGAGGTCGTCGAAGCGCAGCTCGACCGCGATCCCCTCCCCCTTCGGCCGCACCGCGACCTCGTGGCCGAGGGCCTTCTCGAGCTTGTCGCCGGCATCGGCGAGCGCTGCCTCGACATCGGGATCGAGCGTCTTGCGGCTTGGCCGCGCCTTTGGCTGGCCAGCCAGCCGAACTCTGTTCTCGGTCTCGCGGACCGACCATCCCCCCCGCGCCGCATCGCGCGCCAGGCGGCGGCGGACGTCGTTGCCGCTGGCCCCGAGGATGGCGCGACCGTGGCCCTCGCTGAGGTCGCCGGACTCGAGCATCGCCAGCGCCTCGTCGGGCAGCTCCAGCAGCCGGATCAGGTTCGAGATCGAGGGCCGGCTGCGGCCGACCCGGCGGGCGAGGTCCTCTTTGGAGAGGTTGAGCTCGTGGATCAGCGCGTCGCAGGCGCGCGCCTCCTCGACCGGGTTGAGGTCCTCGCGGACCATGTTCTCGATCAGTGCCGCCTGCAGCCGCTCGGTCTCGGCCTGATCGCGCACCACCGCCGGCACCCGCTCGAGCCCGGCCTGCTGGGCAGCCCGCCAGCGCCGCTCGCCGGCGACCAGCTCGTAGCTGCCATCGTGGAGGGGGCGGACCAGCAGCGGCTGGACGACGCCGCTGGCCTCGATCGAGGCGGCCAGGGCGGCCAGGGCCTCGGGGTCGAAGTTGGTCCGCGGCTGCGCCGGGTTCGGCTTGATCAACTCGACCGGCAGCTCGCGCAGCTCACCGGCGCCGCCGGCCTCGCTCTCGGGGAGGATCGCCGCCAGGCCGCGGCCGATCCCTCGGCGGGTGCTAGCCACGGGTCGCGAGCTCCTTCGAGAGTGCCCGGTAGGCGACGGCGCCGCGCGAGGTGGGGGCGTGCTCGGTCACGGGAAGACCATAGCTCGGCGACTCGGCGACTCGGACGCTGCGCGGGATCACCGTCTCGAAGACCATCTCGCCAAAGTGGCTGCGCAGCTCGGCCTCGACGTCGAGAGCCAGGCGGGTGCGGTCGTCGTACATCGTTATGAGCAAACCCGCAACCTCAAGTCGAGGGTTCAGGTCACGCCTGATCAGGCCCAAAGTCTCCAGGAATTGCACCAATCCCTCCAGCGCCAGGTACTCGGCCTGGACCGGGACGATGACGCGGTCGGCGGCGGTCAGGGCGTTGACGCTGACCGGCCCGAGGGCGGGCGGGCAGTCGAGCAGCGTCGCCTCGAAGCGCTCGCGGACCGGGCCCAGGCGCTCGCGCAGGCGCGTCTCGGAGCCGTCGATCCGCGGCAGCTCGACCGCCGCGCCGGCGAGGTCGCGGCTGGCCGGCACGAGCCAGAGGTTGTCCGGGCCGGCAGGTCGCGCCGCTTCGGCAACCGAGGTCTCGCCGGTCAGGCAGTCGTAGGAGGAGGGATGGGCATCAGCGCCGGCGCCCAGGGCCGTGGTCGCGTTGCACTGCGGATCGAGGTCGACCAGCAGCGTCTGGTTGCCCTCGTCGGCCGCGCAGGAAGCGAGGTTGACCGCGGTCGTCGTCTTGCCGACGCCGCCCTTCTGGTTAGCCACTGCGTAGACGGTGCCCATCAGTGCCGAGACTATTCACCGCGTGGCGGCGGTGATTCATCGCCCCGCGGTGGCCGGAGGTCGGATAGCCTGGCGCGGTGCCCGATTCTTACGACTGGCCCGATACCCCTGCCGAGCGCGCCCGCGAGCTGGTCGAGGGGGTGCTGGACGAGCTCGACCTCGACGGCGAGGTCGCGGTCGAGGAGGACGACGACCGGATCGCCCTCAGCGTCGAGGGCGACGACGACTACGGCCTGCTGATCGGCAAACGGGGGCAGACGATCGACGCCCTGCAGCTGCTCTGCTACCAGGCGGCCTTCCGCGGCATGCGCGAGCGCAAGCGCGTGGTCTTGGACGCCGCCGGCTACCGCGGACGCCGTCGCGAGACGCTCGAGGGCCGTGCCGACCGCGCCGCCGAGCAGGCGCTGGGCAACAACCGGGTCGTCGAGATGGACCCGATGAGCGCCCAGGAGCGCCGCGTGGTCCACGAACGGCTCAAAGACCGGGCCGGCGTCGAGACCTACAGCGAGGGCGATGAGCCGCACCGCTGCGTGGTCGTCGCTCCGCTGATCTCCGAGTGAGCGAGCCGGGCGCGCTGGCGCCCGAGAGCCGCGCGGCGCTGCGGAAGGTGCTGGATCTGCTGCGCGAGGACCCGGCGTCGCTCAGCTCGATCACCGACGAGCGCGCCTGGCAGGTCCACGTCGTCGACAGCCTCACCGGGCTCGAGGTGCCGGAGCTGGGGGCCGCGGAGCGGATCGCCGACGTCGGAGCGGGCGCCGGCTTCCCGGGCCTGGTCCTGGCCGCTGCGCTGCCCGGCGCTCGGGTCGACCTGATCGAGTCGGTGGCCCGTAAGGCGAGCTTCATCGAGCGCGCGGCGGCGGCAGCCGGGATTCCCAACGTCAGGGTGCTGGCCGAGCGCTCCGAGGACGTGGCCAAGGGCGAGGGCCGCGAGGCCTACGACGCCGTCACCGCGCGCGCCGTGGGTCGCCTCTCGACCCTGGCCGAGCTGGCCAGCCCGCTGCTGCGCGAGGGCGGCGTCCTCGTCGCCTGGAAGGGCAAGCGCGACGCCGAGGAAGAGGAGGAGCTCGACCGCGCCGCTGCAGCACTGGCAATGAGCCCCCAGCAGATCCTCGCCGTCGGCGAGCGGGCCGGCAGCCAGCACCGCCACCTGCACCTGATCCGCAAGGCCGGGCCGACGCCGGCCGATCTGCCCAGGCGCCCCGGTATCGCCAAGAAGCGCCCCAAGGGACGCTCCTAGAGCCGAGTCAGCAGCGCGCCGCGCCTAACGGCGCTTGCGCTTGCGTTTTTTCGGTGGTGGCGGAGGCGCTTTCGCTGCGGCGACCGCGGCCGCGCCTGCGGGGGTCGCGGCGACCGGGACGGGGATGATCTTTTTCATCACCAGCCCCTGGCCGATGGTCCAGAAGTTGGTCGTGATCCAGTAGAGGATCAGCCCCGCCGGGAAGTTGATGATGAAGGGGACGAAGATCAGCGGCAGCGCGAACATCATGTAGCGCTGGCTTTTGTCGGCGGTCGCCGACATGAAGAAGCCGGAGGCGAGCTGGGTGCCGACGTAGAGCACCAGGAGCACGATCAGTTCGGCCCCGGTTGCCTTGCCGGTGAGATCGTTGATGAAGAGGAATTCGGCTCCGTAGGCGGCGCAGTGGCCGGCCTGTTCGCAGCCCATGTCCGGCGGCAGCTCGTGGCGGAGGACGTAGAAGAGGGTGATGAAGACCGGCAGCTGGGCGACAAGCGGGATGCAGGAGGCGAACGGATTGACTTTGTTCTCTTTGTAGAAGCGCATCATTTCCTGCTGCATGCGCTGTTTGTCGTTTTTGTATTTGGCCTGGATCTCTTTGATCTGCGGCTGCAGCGCCTGCAGCGCCCGCATCCCTTTGAGCTGTTTGTAGGTGAGGGGGATCAGGATCGCCCGGGTGCAGACGGTGAGGGCGATGATCGAGAGGCCCCAGCTGAGGCCGACGTTGTCGTGGAAGAACTTGAGGACGCCGTTGGCGATGTCGATCAGCGGCTGCAGGATGTTGGCGTCGGGGAGGAACATCAGGGACGCGCCTCACCGTGGTAGTCGGCCGGGTGGACGTGGCCCAGGCCGCGCAGCGTGAAGCGGTCGGGCACCGGATCGAAGCCGCCGTGGCTGAACGGATTGCAACGGAGCAGGCGCCAACCGGCCAGCAGGGCGCCGCGGAAGGCGCCGAACCGTTCGATCGACTCGACCGCGTAAGCCGAGCAGGTCGGCTCATAGCGGCAGCGCCGGGGGCGGCCCGGGGAGATCCAGCGCTGGTAGCCACGCAGCGGGGCCAGGACGATCCGTTTCACGTGGAACGCCCCTTCGAGCCGCCGGCGAGCGCCTCCTCGAGCGAAGCAGTGACCCCCGCGGTGCCCTCGCGCTCGACCAGATCGCCGATCTCGCCGCGGGCGACGATGACGAAGTCGTGGCGCGGCGGCAGCTGGTCGGAAATGCCCCAGAACGCCTCGCGCAGCGCCCGCTTGACCTTGTTGCGGTCGACGGCGCCGCCGACCTTGCGGCTCACTGAGACCCCCAGCCGGACGTCGTCGTCGTCCTCGTCACGGCGCGGGAAGGTGTAGAGGACGAGGTACCTGGTCGCATGTGAGGAGCCGTCGCGGTAGACGCGGTCGAACTCGCCGCTGCGGGAGAGCCGCCGTCGCTTCGACGCCACGACTAGGGGGTTAGGCGCTTCCGCCCTTTGCGCCGGCGCCTCTTGAGGATCGCACGGCCACCGCGGGTGCTCATCCGCGCGCGGAATCCGTGGGTCTTTGCCCGCTTCCGCTTCTTCGGCTGGTAAGTGCGCTTCATAGGGCCGGGGAGTATACGGACGCGCCTCGCGGATGTGGCGCGGCAGCGGTGCAAATCTTGCGGCAGCTCCGTGGCGAAATCTTTTCTGCGGGATTTGCTGGGTGCCCGAGCCCCGCCCGAGGGCTCGTCGCTATCGTCGCCCCAGGTGTCTGATGACTCGCCAGGACAAGATCTCAATGCCCTCTGGAGGGCAGCCCAGGACCGGCTGAAGGCGTCGGTCCCCGACTCCACCTACCGCCTCTGGCTCGAGCCGCTGAGCGCCGCCGGCGCCGATGGCGAGACGCTCTACCTGACCGCCCCCGAGGGCGTCCGCACCTGGGCCGAGCGCCGCTACACCGCGCTGATCGCCGAAGCCGTCGCCGAAGCCGGCGGCTCGACGTCGCAGGTCGCCTTCGTCGTCGACCGGGCCGCCGTCCCTGGCCACGAGGACGCGCACGGCGTCGACCTCAACCCCAACTACACCTTCGACCGTTTCGTCATCGGCCCCGGCAACCGGCTCGCCCACGGCGCCGCCCTGGCCGTCGCCGAGGCGCCGTCGGAGGCCTACAACCCGCTCTTCCTGCACGGCCCACCGGGGCTCGGCAAGACCCACCTGCTGACCGCGATCGCCAACTACCTGAACGACAACGCCCCCGGCCTCAGCGTCCGCTACACCACCGCCGAGTCGTTCACCAACGAGTTCGTCGCGGCGCTGCGCTCGGCCGGCGCCGAGGGCTTCAAGGCGCGCTATCGCGACATCGACGTGCTGCTGATCGACGACGTCCAGTTCCTCGAGGGCAAGCCGGCAACCGAGGAGGAGTTCTTCCACACCTTCAACGCGCTGTACGAGGGGGGCAGCCAGCTGGTCCTCTCCGCCGACCGCATCCCGAGCGAGCTCTCGACCCTCGCCGCCCGCCTTCGCGACCGCTTCGAGTGGGGCCTCACCGTCCCGGTCGAACCGCCCAACCTGGCGACCCGGCTCACCGTGCTGCGCCGGCTGGTGCAGGAGTCCGGGGTCGAGATCGCCGACTCCGGCGCGCTGGCCGAGCTGGCGCAGCGGATCGACGCCAACGTACGGCAGCTGCACGGAGCCCTGACCCGGGTCCTCGCCCACGCCTCGCTGATGGCGAAACCGCTTTCGAGCGAGCTGATCGCCGAGGTGATCCCGGGCGCCTCGCGCAGCGCCACGGCGACATCGGTCGAGGAGATCCAGCAACGCGTCGCCGAGGGCTTCGGGATCTCGCGCGCCGAGCTCGTCGGCTCGAGCCGCGCCGCGACCCCGCTGCGCGCCCGCCAGGTGGCGATCTTCCTCACCCGCGAGATGACCGACCTCTCGCTGCCGCAGATCGGCCGCCTCTACGGCGGGCGCGATCACTCGACCGTGCTCAACTCGCTGCGCCGGGTCGAAGCCAGCCTGAACCAGGACGACGAGCTCTCCGAACGAGTCCACAAGCTGCGCCGAGCAATCCACAGCCCGAGCGGCGAAGGCGCCTGACGGCCGACGACACTGCAAGAATCCGCAGCCGCCCACAGCCTCTTCCACAGGCGGCAAACGGCTCCACCACGCCGATCCGCCCGCGGGCCCGATCTTTTCCACAAGACCTACTCCAACTCGAAAAGGCGATCACCTCTTGAAGCTCACGACCAAACGGGAAGAACTCGTCTCCAAGCTCTCGGTCGTCTCGCGAGCCGTCTCGACCCGCGCCGCCACCCAGGCGCTCTCCGGTGTTCTCCTCACCGCGGAGGGAGGCAAGCTCACCCTCGCCGCCACCGACCTCGACCTCGGTTTGGAGACGACGCTCGAGGCGGAGGTGGAGGACGGCGGCACGGCGCTGCTCCCGGGCCGCCTCTTGGCAGAAGTGGCGCGCTCGCTCGGCGACCCCTCGGTGCAGATCGAGACGCGCGAGGCCGAGCACGATGTCGAGATCCAGAGCGGCGGCTCGCGCTTCCACCTGCGAGTGCTGGCGGCCGAGGACTTCCCGAAGCTGCCCTCGCCGGCCGAGCAGCCCGGCCTCACCCTCCCGGCCGCGGCGCTCGAAGAGAGCATCGACCTGGTCGCCCGCGCGGCCTCCCGCGACGACATGCGCCCGGTCCTGACCGGCGTCTTCGTCGTCGCCAGCGGCAGGGAGCTGACGATGGTCGCCACCGACTCCTACCGGCTGGCGGTCAAACGGACCGAGCTCGAGTCGGAGCTCGGCGGCGAGCTCGAGGCGAACATCCCGGCGCGGGCGCTGCGCGAGCTGGGCCGCATCCTCACCGCCGAGGAGGCAGGCGCGGCGGAGATCACCCTGCTGCCGAACCAGGCGGTCTTCTCGGCCGGCTCGATCACCCTCAGCACGCGCCTGATCGACGGCCAGTTCCCGAACTTCCGCCAGCTCCTGCCCGAGTCCTACGAGCACGACGTGCGCCTGCCGCGCGACGAGTTCCTCGAAGTGACGCGCCGGGTCAGCCAGCTGGCGCAGCGCAACGCGCCGCTGCGGCTCTCCTTCTCCCCGGGTGAGCTGACGGTCGCCGCCGAAACGCCGGACGTCGGCGACGCCCGCGAGACGATGCCGGCCTCCTTCGAGGGCGAGCCGCTGGAGATCGGCTTCAACCCCGAGTTCCTCAAAGAGGGGATCGAGAGCGTCAGCGGCGAGGAGGTCCTGCTGCGGCTGATCTCGCCGCTGCGCCCCGGGCTGCTGCAGCCGGTCGAGGGCGAAGACTTCCGCTACCTGGTGATGCCGATCCGGCTCAACGTCTGATGGCGCCCACCGCCCTCACCTGAGGTGGTGGGCCGGTGCTCGTCACCGCGATCGAAGCGCGGCCGCTGCGCAGCCTCGAGCGGGTGCGGGTCGAGCTGGCGCCGGGGATCGTCAGCGTCGTCGGGCCCAACGGCGCCGGCAAGACGAACCTGGTCGAGGCCCTCTACTTCGCCCTCACCGGCCGCTCCTTCCGCACCTCCGACCGCCGCGACCTGATCCCCTTCGGCGGTTCCCTGGCCCGGGCCGAGGCAACGGTCCGCGACGAGGATGGGCTCGAGCGCCGCCTCCTTGCTTCGGTCAGCCGCAGCGAAGGGCGCCGCCACCTGCTCGACGGCAACCCGGCCGATCCGGCGACGATCGCCCGCAGCCGGCCTCCGGTCGCGGTCTTCGCCCCCGACCGCCTCAGCCTGGTCAAGGGGCCGCCGGCGGAGCGCCGCGCCCACCTCGACGGCTTCCTCAGCGCCCGCTGGCCCGCACGCGGCGAGCTGCGCAAGCGCTACGGCCAGGCCCTCGCGCAGCGCAACGCGTTGCTGGCGCGGCTCTCCGCGGGTTATGGAAACCCGGCTGACCTCGGGGTCTGGGACGCCGGCCTGGCGAGCGCCGCCGCCGCGCTGGTCGAGGCTCGCGCCGATGCGGTGGCCGAGCTGGCTGGCCCGTTTGCCGCTGCCGCGGCGGAGCTCGGGCTCGACGGCGAGGCCGAGCTCGCCTACGCGCCGCGGGCGGAGGGGGGCGCCGAGGAGATCCGCCTCGGCCTCGAGCAGCGGCGCGAGGCCGACGTCAACCTCGGCCGCAGCAGCTGGGGCCCGCACCTCGACGAGCTGAAGCTCGACCTGTCCGGGCGCTCGCTGCGCAAATACGGCTCCCAGGGCCAACAGCGCGCCGGGCTGCTCGCCCTCCTCTTCGCCGAGCGCGAGGCGCTGCGCGAGGCGCGCCGGGTGATGCCCCTGCTGCTGCTCGACGACGTGATGAGCGAGCTCGACCCGGGGCGCCGCGAGCGGCTCGTCGGCCGCCTAGAGGACGGCGGCCAGGCCTTGATCACCGCCGCCGACCGGGAGTCGCTGCCGGCGCCGGCGCTGGAGGCGATCGTGCCGATGCCACCGGAGAGCGCCGAGAAGGAGGCGGCCGCGTGACCCGGCGCCGGGTTCCACGTCCCGCGGGCGACGCCTTCCGCGCCGCCCGCGACCTCGCCGCGCCGCAGACCGGCCTGGCGGCGGTCCAGGCCGCCTGGACCGGAGCGCTCGGCGAGCGTCTCGCGGCCGCGGCGCAGCCGGTCTCCGAGCGCAACGGAACCGTGACCGTGGAGTGCGTCGACGGGGTCTGGGCACAGGAGCTCGACCTGATGCAGGCGACGCTGCTCGAGCAGCTGCGCGCGGAGCTGGGAGAGCGGGCGCCCGAGGCGCTCCGCTTCCGCGTGAGAAAAGACACTCTCTAGACTCTGTTTTGGCACGATTTGCAGGGAAATCGTCGCTCGACGAAGCGTCGTCCGGGGGCCGGAACTGGTATTCTTATGGCAACCCGATTCAGGCCCCGATGAGCCCGGAGATCGCCCTCCAGGCGTCGGGGCTTTCTGCGTCGGCCCGAAGACCGCCACAGGTCGGCGTGACCCAACCGGAAGGAAGCATTGCCTAAGAACAACACCGACGCCGCCGGTTCATACGGGGCTGAGGACATCACCGTCCTCGAGGGCCTCGAAGCGGTCCGCAAACGACCCGGTATGTACATCGGGTCGACCGGGCCCCGCGGACTCCACCATCTCGTCTACGAGATCGTCGACAACTCCGTCGACGAGGCCCTCGCCGGTTACTGCGACAGCGTCCGTGTCGTCCTGCACCCGGACAACAGCGTCACGGTCGACGACAACGGGCGCGGCATCCCGGTCGGGATCATGGCGAAAGAGAATCGGCCGGCGGCCGAAGTGGTGCTGACCGTCCTCCACGCCGGCGGCAAGTTCGGCGAAGGCGGGGGCTACAAGGTCTCCGGCGGCCTGCACGGGGTCGGTTCCTCGGTCGTCAACGCCCTCTCGGAGCGCCTGCACCTGGAAGTGCGGACCGACGGCCACGTCTGGAACCAGGACTACGAACGGGGCAAGCCGCAAAACAAACTGGAGCAGGGCGAGGCGACCGACGAGCACGGCACCTCGATCACCTTCCTGCCCGACCTCGAAATCTTCGAAGACATCGACTTCGACTTCGAGACGCTGGCCGAGCGCCTGCGCGAGACCGCCTTCCTCACCCGCGGCCTGAAGATCGAACTGGTCGACGAGCGCGGCGAGACCCACAGCGTCACCTTCCAGTACGACGGCGGCATCGAGGACTTCGTCGTCCACCTCAACTCCAACAAGGAGGTGCTGAACCGCAAGCCGATCTATTTCGAGGGCGAAAAGGACGACGGCGAAGTCGAGATCGCGATGCAGTGGAACAACTCCTACCAGGAGTCGATCTTCTCCTTCGCCAACAACATCAACACCCACGAGGGCGGCACCCACATGTCCGGCTTCCGGGCGGCGCTGACGCGGACGCTGAACGCCTACGCGCGGGCCAAAGGGCTGCTGAAAGAGAAGGACGACAACCTCGCCGGCGAGGACGTGCGCGAGGGGCTGACCGCGGTGATCTCGGTCAAGCTCCACGACCCGCAGTTCGAGGGGCAGACCAAGACCAAACTCGGCAACCCGCCGATCAAAGGGCTGGTCGAGGAGACGGTCAACCGCAAACTGGCCGAGTACCTCGAGGAGAACCCGCCCGAGGCGCGCCGGATCATCAGCAAGACGATCGACGCCGCCCGCGCCCGCGCCGCCGCCCGCAAAGCCCGCGACCTGACCCGCAAGTCGGCGCTCGAGAACTCGACCCTGCCGGGCAAGCTCGCCGACTGCACGGTCAAGGACCCGGCCCTGGCCGAGATCTTCGTGGTCGAGGGTGACTCCGCCGGCGGCTCCGCCAAGCAGGCGCGCGACCGCAACACGCAGGCGGTGCTGCCGCTGCGCGGCAAGATCATCAACGTCGAGAAGAGCCGGATCGACAAGGTCCTCGCGAACAACGAGATCCAGGCGCTGATCACCGCGATCGGCACCGGCGTCCACGAGGAGTTCGACATCGAGCAGGCGCGGTACCACAAGATCGTGATGGCGACCGACGCCGACGTCGACGGCGCCCACATCCGCACCCTCGTCCTCACCTTCCTCTACCGGCAGATGCCCGAGCTGATCACCAGCGGCTACGTCTACATCGCCAAACCGCCGCTCTACCGGGTCAAACAGGGCAACCAGGAGACCTACCTGGAGCGCGAGTCAGAACTCGAAGAGCTGCTGCTGCGCGACAAGCTCGAGGAGTTCGAGCTGGTCGACGCGACGGGCGAGTCCCGCAAGCTGACGCCGAGCCGCTGGCAGGCCTATATCCGGCGCTCGAAGGAGTACGAGGGCTGGGGCTCCTCGCTGCAGGCCGACTTCGGTCACGAGGTGGTGCGCTTCCTCGAGGAGTCGAGCCTGCTCGACGAACAGGTGGCGACGATCTCCGCGGCCCGCGAGGTGCTGAAACGGGACGACCCGAAAGAGCCGTTCGAGACCCAGCTGCTGGAGGGCACCGACGACCTGATCGTCGTCAAGGCGATCGAGCGCACCTCCGGCCTCGCCCGCACCCACCGCCTGCCGGCGTCGTTGTTCGAGCACAACGACTACCGCCACTTCGCCGACGTCCACGCCGCGCTTTTGAAACAGGTCGGCCGGCCGCCGTTCGAGGTGAAGCGCGGCGAGAAACGCAGCGTCGCCCTCTCCTTCGAGGGCCTGCGCGGCGCCGTCCTCGAGCTCGCCCGTCAGGGCGTCCAGCTGACCCGCTTCAAGGGACTCGGCGAGATGAACGCCAAACAGCTGCGTGAGACGACCATGGACCCCGCCTCCCGCACCCTCGCCCGTGTGACCCTCGAAGACGCCACCGCAGCGGACAAGATCTTCTCGATGCTGATGGGGGATCAAGTGGCACCCCGACGTGACTTCATCGAGACCCACGCCAAAGAGGTGAAGTTTTTAGATGTCTGAACGCGGACGCTGCAAACCGGCGCATCTCGGCGTCCTCGGTCGTCTCGGATCGGGTCACGCACTGGAGTGCGCTCCCCTCACCTCGCTCCCTGCGTCCACCGACCTGCTTGGTTTTCGCGCCCGTGACTTTGTACTTACCAGTAACGGTATGAAAGTGGAGGTTCGCTAGTGGCGCTCGACGCCCTCACTGGGAACATCGAGGACAGGGCTCTCGAGCAGGAGATGCGAAGCTCGTACCTCGATTACGCGATGAGCGTGATCGTCGGGCGGGCGCTGCCGGACGTGCGGGACGGGCTGAAGCCGGTGCACCGGCGGGTGCTCTACTCGATGCACGACCTCGGGCTGCAGCCGACCCGGCCGTACCGCAAGTGCGCCTTCATCGTCGGCGAGGTGATGGGCAAATACCACCCGCACGGCGACTCGGCGATCTACGACACGCTCGTGCGGATGGCGCAGGACTTCTCGCTGCGCTACCTGCTGGTCGACGGTCAGGGCAACTTCGGCTCGATCGACGAAGATCCGGCGGCGGCGATGCGGTACACCGAGGCCAGGCTCGGCCGCCTCGCGACCGAGATGCTGCGCGACATCGACGCCGACACCGTCGACTTCGGCCCCAACTACGACGAATCGACGCAAGAGCCGCTGGTCCTGCCGTCGCGCTTCCCGAACCTGCTGGTCAACGGCACCTCCGGGATCGCGGTCGGGATGGCAACCAACATCCCGCCCCACAACCTCGGCGAGGTCGCCGCGGCGGTGAACGCCTATATCGACAACCCGGAGATCGATCTGGCCGGGCTGATGGAGCACATCAAAGGCCCCGACTTCCCGGGCGGCGGGATCATGAGCATGGAGGGGATCCGCGAGGCCTACGCCTCTGGCCGCGGCGGCATCAAGGTCCGTGCTCGGGCGCACGTCGAGCCGCTGAAGGGCGGCAAGGAGGCGATCGTCGTCACCGAGCTGCCGTTCATGGTCAAGAAGGGCGGCGAAGGCGGGCTGATCGCGAAGATCGCCGACCTCGCCCGCGACAAGAAACTCGAGGGGATCTCCGACCTGCGCGACGAGAGCGACGAACGCTCCGGCATGCGCCTGGTGATCGAGCTCAAACGCGGCGGGCCGCCGGCCAAAGTCGTACTCAACAACCTCTACAAAAAAACGGCGATGCAGTCGACCTTCGGCACCAACATGGTGGCCCTGGTCGACGGGGTGCCGCGGACCCTGAGCCTGCTCGAGCTGATCCACCACTACGTCGAGCACCAGCGCGAGGTCGTCACCCGCCGGACCCAGTACGAACTGCGCCGCGCCGAGGCCCGTGCCCACATTCTCGAGGGGTTGTTGGTCGCGCTCGACAACCTCGACGCGGTGATCAAACTGATCCGCGGCTCGAAAGACCCCGACGACGCCCGCGAAGGGCTGATGGAGAAATTCGAGCTCTCGCGCGAGCAGGCGCAGGCGATCCTCGACATGCGCCTGCAGCGCCTGACCGCGCTCGAGGCCGACAAAGTCCGCGCCGAGCACGCCGACCTGATGGAGCGGATCGGCGAGCTGCGGGCGATCCTCGGCGACGAGGCCAGGGTGATGGGCCTGGTCAAGGACGAGCTGGCCGAAATCGTCGAGTCCTACGGCGACGAACGGCGGACCGAAATCGTCCACTTCGAGGGCGACGTCGGGATCGAGGACATGATCGCCGACCAGCAGATGGTGATCTCGCTGACCGCTTCCGGCTACGTCAAGCGCCTCCCTCTCGCGACTTACAGGCAGCAGCACCGCGGCGGGGTCGGGGTGATGGGCATGAACCTCAAAGAGGACGACTACATCGCCCACCTCCACATCAGCTCGACCCACGACTACCTGCTGTTCTTCACCAACCGCGGCAAGGTCTACCGGCTCAAGGTCTACGAGCTGCCGGAGGGGTCGCGCACCTCGAAAGGCTCGAGCTTGCGCAACCTGCTGCCGCTGCGCGAGGGCGAGGCGGTGATGGCCGTGATCCCGACCCGCGATTTCAAAGAGAACAAATACCTCGTCTTCGCGACCGCCGACGGGCTGATCAAGAAAACCGAGTTCCTCGCCTACAACACGCCGATCCGCGCCGACGGGATCATCGCGATCAAGGTCCGCGACGGCGACGAGTTGGTCCAGGTGCGGCTCACCTCGGGCGAAGACGACATCCTGATGGTCTCCCAGTCCGGCCACGCCGCCCGCTTCTCGGAGGAGCTGGTGCGGTCGATGGGCCGCGACACCAGCGGCATCAAAGGGATGAACGTCGCCGGCCCCGACAACCGCGTGCTGGCGATGGACGTCGCCCGCAACGACACCGAACTCTTCGTCGTCACCGAGAACGGCTACGGCAAGCGGACCATGGTGTCGGAGTACCCGGTCAAGGGCCGCGGCACGAAAGGCGTGCTGACCGCGAAGCTGACCGAGAAGAAGGGCGGCCTCGCGGGCGCCCTGATCGTCGGCGAACACCAGGACCTCCTCTTCATCAGCCAGAACGGCATGGTCCAGCGCACCAGCGTCTCCGGCATCTCACAGATGGGCCGCTCGACCCAGGGGGTCCGGGTGATGAACATCAAGGACGACGACCGGGTCAGCGCGGTGGCGCTGGTGGTGGAGTCGGATGACGGTGACGGGGCGGCTGTGGCTGAGGAGCAGCCGGCATTGGAGGACGGGGCGTCGGTGGATGGCTCCGTTGATGGGAGCGGTGCGGACGGGGGAGCCGGGTAGGCCTCCCGTACGCCTACCACCGGCAGAGCCGGTGGAACCTGGATTGCCGGCTTCGCCGGCAAGGAATTACGCAACGAGTTGTGGAGGCTAGCGGGAGGCCTACCCGGCTCCCCCTCGACAGAGCCCCCGCGCCGCCACCCGTTGCGATCCCGTGACCGTCCCTTGGAAGCTTTGCCCACCCCCCGCGGAGTAGGAAGCTTCATTAGCCGCTGCAATCGCTTCGAGAAGCTCAAAGTAAGAAGAGGTCCGCAGCTCCCTTCATCTGGCGGTGCTCGATGGCAGTTTGCGAGCCAATAACGGGCGATCGGGGGTCCCTCCCGCTAGCCTCGACAGCTCGCTGCGTATGTCTGGCGGCGCTAGCCGCCCTCCAGATTCCACCGGCTCTGCCGGTGGTAGGCGTACGGGAGGGACCCCCGATCGCCCCTCGGATGACCCAACCATGAAATCTCGTCCGTCGGCCGCTACGCAGCCTGAGGTAAGTACTGCTGCCACGCAACAGGAATCTTCGGCGAAGCCACCTGGATGAACACCGTCGGCGGCGGCGCCTTCGGCTCTCTCGCCGGATGCATGTGGATCTCGCGCGGCAGCCTGTTCCCCTTGCGGCGGTTGCAGGAGGCGCAGGCGGCGACGATGTTCTCCCAGACCGATTGACCGCCGCGGGAGCGGGGGATGACGTGGTCGACGGTGAGGCCGGACTTGGTCGAGCCGCAGTACTGGCAGGTCCAGGAGTCGCGGGCGAGGACGGCGCGGCGGGTGATCTTGCGGCGGTGGGCCTCGCGGGGGATCCGGACGTAGTTGGTGAGGCGGATCACGTCCGGGTGGTCCATCTCCATGTGCTCGGAGTGCAGGACGGCGCCTTCGCGGCGCTCGAGGAGCTCGGCCTTCTCCTTGAGCAGCAGCACGGCTGCGCGTCTCAACGTGCAGACGTTGATGGGCTCGTACGTCGCATTGAGCACCAGAACCCGTGCCATACCGCGAGAATTGTAGGGACAGCGCTCCCTGACCGGGTGGCTCAGGCCACTGGATAGGACCCGAGGACGCGGACCGACTCCGCCTTTGCCCGCAGCGCCTGCATCGCCGCGGCCACCGGCGCGTCGTCGATCCCGCCCTCGAGGTCGCAGAAGAACATGTAGCGGCCGAGCCCTCGGCGCAGCGGCCGCGACTCGATCCGGGTCATGTTGACCCCCCGCTCGGAGAACTCGGCGAGGGCGTTGACGAGTGCCCCGGGGTGGTCCTCGCCGAGCTCGGAGAAGACCAGCGAGGTCTTGCGCAGCGCCCCGGCGGGGGCCTCGACCTCGACCCCCTGCGGCGCGATCCAGACGAAGCGGGTGACGTTCTCGGCCTCGTCCTCGACGCCTTCGCGGAGGATCGAGCAGCCGTAGAGCTCGGCCGCGGCGCGGGCGCCGAGCGCTGCCCAGGGCCGCTCCGACTCGCTCACCATCCGCACCGCCGCCGCCGTGCTCGAGACCGCGCGGCGTTCGACTTCCGGCAGCGCTTCGCGCAGGAAGCGCGCGCACTGGGCGAGCGGCTGCGGGTGGGAGAGCACCGCCTCGATCTGGCCGACGCCGATGCCGTTGCGGCCGATCAGGTGGACCCGCACCCGGTAATCGTGCTCGCCGGCGATCGCGACCCCGTCGGCCTCGAAGGCGAGGGTGTCGAGGGTCGGCCGCACCGAGCCCTCGATCGAGTTCTCGATCGGCACCAGCGCCCGGTCGGCCTCGCCGCCGTCGACGGCGAGGATCGCCTCCTCGATCGTCGTCTTGCGCAGCGGCTCGAACTCGCTGCCCGCGATCGCCTCGCCGAGGGCGTCCTCGGTGAAGGTCCCGGCCGGGCCAAGGTAGGCGATCCGCATCGCCCTAGTATCGCCGCGCCAGGGCCGAGGCGCCTTGCCGCTCGCCCGCGCCGCGCCGCCCGATCCGCCTATTCGAAGACGACCGTGTAGGTGGCTTCGTTGTTTTCGGTGATGTGCTCGCCCTGCACCGGGCCGGCTTTCACTTCGACCGTCGCTTCGCCTTCCGGCGTCGGCGTCAGCGGGATCGTCGTCGTCCCGATTTCGCCCGCGGCGACCTGTTCGATCGTCCCTTCGAGCGTGTTGCCGCCGTTCACCGAGACCGCCACCGGCACCCCGTTCTCGGTCGATTCGCCCTGGTTTTCGATCGAGACTTCGACTTCGGCCGCTTCTTCGACCGCGACCGCGTTGGCGGCTTCGGGGCTCAGTTCGGTGCCGTTGACGCTGACCCCGACGAGTTCGATCCCGTGCACGCCCTGCGTCGCCGCCCCGGTCGAGCCGCTGACTTCCGCGAGGGCCGAGCTGACCTTGCTTTCGTCGAGCCATTCGGTGCTGGGCAGGAACGAGCTTTTCGGCACTTCGCCGCCTTCGACCCCGTTGGCTTCCAGCTCGTGGTCGATTTCCGGCCGCACGATCGATTCGTAGAGGACGTCGCTGGCGAGCAGCTTCTGCATCTGCCGGGTGATCCCACCCGTCGCCTTGGCGGCGCCGGCGTCGCCGAGCGCGGTGCTCATCTTGGTGGCGATTTCGTCCATCGCGCTCTTGCGCAGCTCGTAGACGAGTTCGAGCGTGCTCTGGGCGTGGCTCAGTTCGCCCGGCGCGCTGAGGCCGTCGACCCGCGTCGCGTAGCTGTCGACGGCGCTGCGGTCGGCGTTGACCTGGGCGGTGAACTCGGTGACCGAGAGGTTTTCCGGGTTTTCGAGCTTGCCGAAGAAGTCCTTGCTGGTCTGTTCGGTCGAGTTGACGATCTGTTCGACGTTGCGGGCGTAGTCGGTGAGCGCGCGGTGGGCGCGGGCGTCGAGGCAGCCCTTGACGCCGAGCACGATCAGGATCAGGACGACCAGCCCGGCGCCGAGCGCCAGCGCGCGCCGCAGCATGATCTGCTGGCGTTTGTCTCGGCCTTTGGGGCGCGGCCGTCGCGGCGGCCGCCGGGCGGCGGAACTCTCCAAGAACTCTCTCCAAGCGTGGGGGCTGGGTCGGAGAGTATGAAGACTAGGGCGCCCGCCGGCCGAAGAGTTCCAGCAAACGGTGCCTTTTTCCCAGTTCTGGTGCGGCGGGCGGCGGTTTGCGGGGGCAGGATGAGCGCCCGCGGCGGCGAATTCAGCGAGTGCTTTGGTCGGCTCGCTCGTGCTCAACCGCTTCCTGATCGAGCGCCGCATCGGCAGCGGCGGCTTCGGCGTCGTCTACGAGGCCTGGGACGGCCGCCTCGAGCGCCCGGTCGCGGTCAAGGCGATCGAGCAGCGCGGCGAGGCCGGCCGCCGGGTGCTGCGCGAGGCGCAGGCCGCGGCCCGCCTCAACCATCCCGGCATCGTCACCCTGTACGAGCTCGGCGAGGAGGACGGCAACGCGCTGCTCGTCACCGAGCTGGTCGAGGGCTCGACCCTGGCTCGCCTGGCCGCTGCCGGCGAGCTCTCCGACCGCGAGATCGGCGAGATCGGCGCCGACCTCTGCGAGGCGCTCGACCACGCCCACTCGCGCGGCGTCGTCCACCGCGACATCAAGCCGGAGAACGTCCAGGTCACCGACTCCGAGCCGCGCGCCAAGCTGATGGACTTCGGCATCGCCCGCCTCGCCGACGAGGCGTCGCTGACCGCCGCCGGCGACGTCGTCGGCACCCTCGCCTACATGTCGCCGGAGCAGGCCGAGGGCCGGGAAGCCGGCCCCGAGGCCGACGTCTACTCGCTGGCCCTGACCCTGTACGAGTGCTGGAGCGGCGAGAACCCGCACCGCCGCGCCACTCCAGCGGCCACGGCGCGGGCGATCGGCGGCCGCGCCCGCAGCCTGCGCAAGCTGCGCCCCGACCTGCCGCGGGAGCTGGGCGAGCAGATCGACGCCTGCCTCTCCGCCCGCCCCAGCCGCCGCCCCTCGCTGGAGGAGCTGGGGACCGCGATCGAGGACTCGCTCGACGGCCTCGCCGACGAGTTGCCGGGCGAACGCCGCCGCCACTTCGCGGTCCGCCTCGGCGGCCTGGCGCTCGCCGCCGCGATAGGCCTGGTCCTCGTGATCGGGCACGGGGCTCTGTAAGGCGCCCGCAGGCCGTGATTCTTAGGCTCACTCTCTAGGATTTCCCGCTCGGTCTCCCGGCTCCGGGAGGCGACCACGCAGACAAAAGGAACGAACCGATCGGCGTCCTCCGCAACCTCGAGTCCCGCATCGAAGGCCTGGTCGAGGGCGTCTTCAGCCGCGCCTTCAGCTCCGAGGTGCAGCCGGTCGAACTGGCTCGCAAACTGGCGAAGGAAATGGACGCGCACAAGACCGCCTCGGTCCAGCGCGTCTACGTCCCGAACGAGTACACGGTCTTCCTCTCGCGCCAGGACCGCTCCAAGCTCGAAGGCTACGAGCGCTCGCTGGAGCAGGAGCTCTCCGGCTACCTGCTCGAGCACGCGCGCCGCCGCGGCTACGACCTGCTGACCCGCCCCGCGGTCGAGTTCTCGACCGACGAGCGGCTGCGGCTGGGCGAGTTCGGGATCCAGGCCCGGCTGGTGAAGCCGCCGGCGCACGAGGGCGAGGCGCCGAGCCAGGGCGAGGAAGGCCACACGATGGTCTACTCGGCGGTCCGCGAGCGCGACCGGGCCCGGCCGAAGCACCCCGAGCAGGCGGTCGGGGCGCTGGTCTCGACCCGCGCCGTGGTCTCCTTCGACGAGCGCCGCTACGTGCTCGACGGCCCGGTGGCGACGATCGGCCGCTCGAAGTCGGTCGAGTGCGTGCTGCCCGACCCCAACGTCTCCCGCCGCCATGCCGAGCTGCGGCGCGCAGAGTCGGGGGATTGGGCGATCGCCGACCTCGGCTCGACCAACGGGGTGAAGGTCAACGGCCGCCGCGTCTCCTCGACCCGCCTCCATCCGGGCGATCAGGTGACCTTGGGCACGACGACCTTCATGTTCGACGTCGAGCAGTAGCCGGCAGCAGGGGGCCCCGCGACCGGGGCCGGTGGCGCCGGGAGGCGTCATTAAGGTGCGCTAACAAATGGAATACGACCCGATATCGGTTGCGCTCAAATTCGGCTTCCTCGCCGTCCTCTACCTGTTCGTGCTGGTGATCGCCCGCAGCGCCCTCCGGGACCTGCGACGGACCGCGGCGCCGGCGCCCGACGCCACCGGGTTCCATGTCGCGCCCGCCTTCGCCGAGGTCCCTCATTCGGTCGACGCCTGGCTCGTTGCCGAGCGCGGCGGCGGGCTCGAGGCCGAGGCCCGGTTCGACCTGATCGGCGGCCTCTCGATCGGCCGCTCGCGCGAGGCCGACGTGCAGATCGAGGACCGCTACGCCTCCGGGGTCCACGCCCGCGTCTTTCCGCGCGGAGATCGGTTCCTGGTCGAGGACATGCGATCTACCAACGGCACCCTGCTGAACGGCGCCAGCCTCCACGGCGAGGCGGAGCTGATCGACGGCGACACGATCCAGATCGGCGACACGGTCTTCCGGTTCGAACAGTGAGGAACGTGCGGGGGACAGGCTCGAGATGACGCTGCGGATCGAGGACTCGGCGGTCCGCACCGACACCGGCCGCCAGCGGAACGCCAACGAGGACTCGCTCTTCACCCGGGCGCCGCTGTTCGTCGTCGCCGACGGGATGGGCGGCGCCCAGGCCGGCGAGGTCGCCTCCAAAGCCGCCGTCTCCGCCTTCGAAGGCGAGCTGCCGCCCGGCTCGCCGGAGCGGGTGCTGGAGGAGACGATCAAGCTCGCCAACCGGACGATCCACCGGCAGGCGCAGAGCGACCCCAACCTGGCCGGGATGGGGACGACGACCACCGCTGCGATCCTCGACCCCGAGGCCGAGGAGGTGGCGATCGGCCACGTCGGCGACAGCCGCGCCTACCGCTACCGCGGCGCCAAGCTCGAACGGCTGACCCGCGACCACTCGCTGGTCGAGGAGATGCGGCGCAAAGGGCAGCTGACCGAGGCCCAGGCCGAGGACCACCCGCAGCGCTCGATCATCACCCGCGCGCTCGGCCCCGAACCCGAGGTCGAGGTCGACCTGCAGACGGTCCCCGCTCAGGCCGGCGACGTCTTCCTGATCTGCTCCGACGGGCTGACGACGATGCTCGACGACGAGCACATCGCCCGCCTCCTCGCCCGCGCCTCCTCGATGGCGGCGGCGGTGCGGACGCTGGTCGACGAAGCCAACCGCGCCGGCGGCCGCGACAACCTCACCGTCGTCGCCTTCAAGCTCGGCGACCCCAGCCGCCAGCCGGCCGGGGGGGAGGGGGCGACGCTGATCGGGCCCTCGGCCGAGGAGGCCGGCCTGACCGCGACCGAGGTGAAGAAACGCGCCGCCGCCGAGGCCGCGCGCAAGCGCCGCGAGGCGCTCGAAGCGCGTCCTCGCCACCGGCGGCTGCGGACCGCGGCGAAGATCCTGGTGCCGCTGCTGATCGTCGCCGCGCTCCTCTTCGGCGCCTGGTACGGCAACCGCCAGGTCTGGTTCCTCGGCACCGACTCCAGCGGCCGCGTCGCCCTCTACCGCGGCGTCCCCTACGAGCTGCCGTTCGGGATCAAGCTCTACAGCCAGCGCTACTCGATCCCGATCCAGACCGAATCCCTGCCCGGCCGCCGCCAGGACGCGGTCACCGGCCACGACCTGCGCTCGCGCAGCGACGCCGTCGACCTGATCGAAGAAATCGAGCGCAACCAGGAGAACGCGGCGCGCCAGGCCGAGGCACGGGAAGCGGCGAAAGCGGAAGCCGAAAAACCGGCGAAGGAAGCGAGCGGCGAAGCGAAGCCCAAGCAGCAAGGGGGCAAATGAGGTCCTCGGCCCGCAACCGCGAGCTGCTGGCGCTGATCCCGGTCGCGGTCCTGCTCACCGCCGGCTTCGCCGGCGTCTTCGCCCAGGACCACTCGCAGCTCGGCAACGCCAGCCTCGTCTACGGCGCCTACTTCCTCGCCGTCTGCCTCGCCACCCACGTCTACCTGCGGATCCGCCTCCCCAACGCCGACCCCTACCTGTTCCCGCTGGTCGCGCTGCTGACCGCGATCGGGCTGGTGATGGTCTACCGGATCGACGAAAGCCTGGCCCGCGACCAGGCCAACTGGTTCGTCCTCGGGCTCGTCCTCTTCGCCCTGACGATCCACTTCCTGCGCGACTACGAGGTGCTCGAGCGCTACCGCTACCTGATCGCCGTCGGCGGCCTGCTGCTGCTGCTGGCGCCGCGGCTGCCGGGGATCGGCCAGCAGGTGAACGGCGCCTACCTCGGGGTCAAGATCGGGCCGATCGCCTTCCAGCCGGCCGAGTTCTCGAAGATCGCGATCATCGTCTTCCTCGCCAGCTACCTGCGCGAGAACCGCGAGGTGCTGGTGGTCGGCGCGCGGCGCATCCTCGGCGTGACGCTGCCGCCGCTGAAGCACTTCGGGCCGATGCTGGTGGTCTGGGGCGCCTCGATGTTCATGCTCGTCTTCATCCGCGACCTCGGCAGCTCGCTGATGTTCTTCGCCGCCTTCCTCGCCCTTCTCTACGTCGCCACCGGCCGCTTCTCGTTCGTCGTCATCGGGATGGCGATGTTCGTGGTCGGCGCCTGGTTCTTCGCCGAAACCGTGCCGCACGTCCACGACCGGGTCGAAATCTGGCTCCACCCCTACAACGACGCGGCGGGAACCGGCTATCAGATCCTCAACTCGATCTTCGCCCAGGCCGACGGCGGCCTCTTCGGCAGAGGCTTCGGCCAGGCGATGATCACGATCCCCGGCTCCCACCCGCCGGAAGCGCTCCTGCCGGCGGCCCAGACCGACACGATCTACTCGCTGATCGTCAACGAGCTCGGCCTCTTCGGCGCCTGCGGGCTGATCCTCGTCTACCTGCTGGTCACCGCCCGCGGCTTCCGGATCGCGCTGCTCGCCCGCGACGGCTTCTCGAAGCTCCTGGCGACCGGGCTGACCGCGGTCTTCGCGATCCAGGCCTTCGTGATCATCGGCGGCGTCACCCGGGTGATCCCGCTGACCGGCGTCACCCTGCCGTTCGTCAGCTACGGCGGCAGCTCGATCGTCGCCAACTTCGTCCTCGTCGCGCTCCTGCTGCTGGTCTCCGACCGGGCGCGGCGCGAGGCGGTCGAACCGGCCGGCCGCGACGCGATGGCGATGGGGGCGATCTAGGTGAACCGCCAGATCATCAAACTGTTCGCCTTCATCGTCGTCCTCTTCGGCGTGCTGATCGGCTTCACGTCCTACTGGTCGGTCTTCGACGCCAAGGCGCTGAAGGAAAAGCACGCCAACAAGCGGACGCTGTTCGAGCAGCAGCAGATCCCCCGCGGCCGCATCCTCGCCGCCGACGGCACCGTGATCGCCAAGTCGGTCGCCGAAGGCAAGGGCGCCAACCTGCGCTACGTCCGCCGCTATCCCGAAGGCAGCCTCTACGGCCACCCGATCGGATACAGCTTCGAGCAGTACGGCAACTCCGAGTTCGAGAAGTACCACAACGACGAACTGATCGGCGAAAACTCCGAATTCGAATCGATCCTCGACGAGATCACCGGTGCCAAGCAGGAGGGCAACGACATCGTCACCAACATCGACGCCGAAGCGCAGAGAGTTGCGCTGTCCGATCTCGAAGCGGCCGGCTTCGGCGCCGTGGTGGCGATCGAACCGAGCAGCGGCGAGGTCAAGGTGATGGCCTCCAACGCCCCCTACAACCCCAACGCGGTGCCCTACAAGTACTCGAAGCTGGCCAACGCGAACATCTCGACGCCGCTGCTCAACCGCGCCACCCAGGGCCGCTACCCGCCCGGTTCCACCTTCAAGGTCGTGACCGCGGCGGCGGCGCTCGAAAGCGGCACGATCACGCCGGAAACCACGATCGACGCGCCGGGGGACATCATCGACGAAGGCCACGAACTCGCCAACGACTTCCACACCGCCTGGGGCCCGATCACGCTCGACACGGCGCTGACCAACTCGGTCAACACCTTCTTCGGCCAGCTCGGCCAGAAGGTCGGCCAGGACCAGCTGTTCGAAACGATGGAAAAGTTCGGGTTCAACGCCAAGCCGCCGATCGACCTGCCCGAAGACGAAGTCGAGTCGAGCGGCGTCTATGACTTCGAACAGGAAAAGCTGCTGCACCGCAACGACCCGGTCGACCTCGCCCGGGTCGCGATCGGCCAGGAGCGGCTGCTGGCGACGCCGCTGCAGATCGCGATGGTCGCGGCGGCGGTCGCCAACCAGGGCAAGCTGATGAAGCCGCAGATCTGGAACCGGGTGATCGACCCCGACGGCCGTGTCGTCCACCGCCTCGACCCCTCCACCTACAGCGAACCGATCAGCGCCAAGACCGCCGAACAGCTGACCACGGCGATGGAAGGCGTCGTCTCCGAAGGAACCGGTACCAACGCGGCGATCCCGGGCGTCCAGGTCGCCGGCAAGACCGGCACCGCGGAAACGCCGGGCAACGAAGCCTGCGGCGGCGGCAGCGAAGAGAACCAGGCCTGGTTCATGGGCTTCGTGCCGGCAAACGAACCGAAGATCGCGATCGCCGCCTCGGTCGAGTGCACGACCCAGTTCGGCAACGACGTCGCCGCGCCGATCTTCCGCGACGTCGCCGAAACGATCCTGGCCGGTGAAGAATGAGCGCGATGAACGAGACAGGGGGACCGAGTGCCTGAGCTCTCCGCGGGCAGCGACTTCGATGGCCGCTACCGGATCCTGCAGCGGATCGGGGGCGGCGGCATGGCCGACGTCTACCTGGCCGAGGACACCCACCTGCAGCGCCGGGTGGCGCTCAAGGTCCTGCACCGGCACTTCGCCCAGGACCGGGAGTTCGTCGAGCGCTTCCGCCGCGAGGCCGAGTCGGCGGCCGGGCTCTCGCAGCCGAACATCGTCGCCGTCTACGACCGCGGCGAGTTCGAGGGCACGTACTACATCGCGATGCAGTACGTGGACGGCCCGACGCTGCGCGAGCTGATCGACCGCGGCCTCTCGATCGAGCAGGCGGTGGCGATCATCCGCCAGGTCCTCGAGGCCGCCCGCTACGCCCACCGCAACGGGATCGTCCACCGCGACCTGAAGCCGGGGAACGTGATCGTCGACCCCGAGGGCAAGGCGATGGTGACCGACTTCGGGATCGCCCGCGCCGGCGTCTCCGACATCACCCAGACCGGCTCGGTGATGGGGACGCCGCACTACCTCTCGCCCGAGCAGGCGCAGGGGCAGGAGGTGACCGCGGTCTCCGACCTCTACTCGATCGGGGTCATCCTCTACGAGGCGCTGACCGGCCGGGTTCCGTTCGAGGGCGAAAGCGCGGTGGCGATCGCGATGAAACAGGTCGCCGAGGTGCCGCAGCGGCCGAGCTCGCTGAACCCGCGGGTCTCGCCGGCGCTCGACGCGGTGGTGATGCGGGCGCTGGAGAAGGAGCCGGGACAGCGCTTCCAGAACGCCGACGCCTTCATCGCCGCGCTGACCGCGGCGATGCGCGAGCCGGGCGGGCCCGGAACCGCCGACTTCGCGGCGCTGCCGCCGGCCTACGTGGCGGCGGGCGAGGACGAGGAGGGGCCGCAGGAGACCGAACGGCGCCGCAACCGCTGGTGGCTGATCGGGATCGCCGCGGCGGTGATCATCGGCGTCCTGGTGGCGCTGCTGCTGACCAAGGACACGACCACCGAAGTCCCCGACGTGACCGGAAAGCAGCTCGAATTCGCGATCCTGCAGCTCGAACGCAACGGCTTCAAGGTCGGCAAGGAAGAGAAGGTCCACCGCCAGGTCGAATCCGGCACCGTGCTCGAGCAGGAACCGACGCCGGGCAAGGCCGACGAAGACTGCTCGTTCCTGACCCTGTTCTGCTCGAAGCCGAAGGTCAATCTGACCGTCAGCATCGGGCCGGGGCAGGGCGTCGTGCCGGGAGTCTCGGGCGAAACCGAAGACGCCGCGCGGAAGGAGCTCGAAGCGGCCGGCTTCGAAGTCGCCACCGAATCGCAGAACTCGACCTCGGTCGAAGAAGGGCTGGTGATCCACCAGAGCCCGTCCGGCGGCGAAACCGCGACCAACGGCTCGACCGTGACGATCTTCGTCTCCCAGGGGCCGAAGCTGGTCCGGGTGCCGGTCCTGGTCGGCAGCAACCGCCGCACGGCGGTGCAGCGAATCCGCGCCCACGGCCTGGTGCCCGAAGTCGGCGAAGAAGAAACCGAATCGTCGCCGGCCGGCGAAGTCCTGCAACAGGCGCCCTCGGCCGGCTCGAAGATCGAACCGGGGAGCACGGTGTCGATCACCGTCGCCCGCTCGAAGCAGAAGCAGAAGGTGCCGAACGTGGTCGCCAAGGAACGGCGCGAAGCGGTCGAAGCGATTCGCGCAGCCGGCTTCACGCCCTTCGTCGAAGAAGAAGAAACCGAAGTCGAAAGTCAGATCGGCCGCGTGCTGGTGCAGTCGCCCGCGCCCGGGTCGCTGCAGCCCGAAGGCGCCGAAGTGAGCCTGGTGGTCGGCAAGCGCGCCGCCGTCGTGCCTGAAGAAGAAGAACCGGAAGCGGAAGGGCCCTTGCCGTGAGGGTGGCGGTCCTCGCCGGCGGCCGCTCCTCCGAGCACGACGTCTCATTGCGCTCCGGCGCCTCGGTCGCCCGCGGCCTCGAGGAGGCCGGCCACGAGGTCGTCGCGGTGACGATCGGGCGCGCCGGCGAGTGGCGGGCGGGCGAGGAGTCGGTGCTGCTCGAGCCCGGCGCCGGTGTCCTCGGTGCCGACGTCGTCTTCCCGGCCCTGCACGGGCCGTTCGGCGAGGACGGCAGCGTCCAGGGCCTGCTCGAGCAGCTCGACGTGCCCTACGTCGGCTCCGACGTCCTCGCCTCGGCGACCTGCATCGACAAGCTGACGCTGAAGCGGCTCTTCGCCCAGGCCGGCGTGCCGCAGGTCGGGTTCGTCGCCGTCGAGGAGCGCCGCCCCTGGCGCCGGGAATGCGAGGGGCTCGGGCTGCCCCTCTGGGTCAAGCCCTCGCGCCTCGGCTCGAGCGTCGGCATCACCCGGGTCGAGCGGCTCGAGGACCTCGACGCCGCGGTCGAGCTCGCACTCCGCCACGACCCCCGGGTGATCGTCGAGGCCGCGGCCGCCGGCCTCGAGGTCGAGTGCTCGGTCCTCGGCAACGACCCCGAGGCGCTCGAGACCTCGCCCCCGGGCCAGCTCGCGGTCAACGCCGACTGGTACGACTACGAGGCCAAGTACGGCGCCGGCGGCATGGACCTGATCGTCCCCGCACCCCTCCCCGAGGACCAGCTCACCCAGATCCGCGCCCTCGCCGCCCAGATCTTCGCCCTCGCCGGCTGCTCCGGCCTCGCCCGCTGCGACTTCTTCGCCGACCCCGGCGGCGCCGTCCTCGTCAACGAGATCAACACGATGCCCGGCTTCACCGAGACGAGCGTCTACGCGAAGCTGTTCGAGGCCGGCGGCCTGGCGTACTCCGATCTCTGCGATCGCCTGGTGCGGCTGGGGATCGAGCGGCACCAGAAGGCCCGCTCGTACGAGTTCTGAGTCGGCGCAACTCATGGGTCGCCGTCCGGCGCCTGCGGGGACGGCGGTCCGTCCGGCGTAACATGAAATTGTTCATGAAGTTGCAGTTTCCGACCAAGGAGCCCCGCGATCGCGATCGAAGTCCCAACCGTTGAGCTGAGGCACCTCGCGAAGGCGCCCTTGGAGCTCGCGCTCGCTCAGGTTCGCTTCGCCCCGATATTCGCAATCAAAGAGCCCGCGCGGATGGCGGAGTTCCAATCCCGTCTCGGCCGGCGGTACCTGCTGCAATCCCCCGTCGGTGATCCGGAGGCGGCGAGTGCGGCGGATGCACCGATCCATCTCTTTCGAGATCAAGACCGGGCCTGGACGGTGTCGCTGAGCTCCGACAGCCTCGGCCTCGAGGCGAAGACCTACCACGACTTCGACGATTTCGCTGCCGAGCTGGCCCGGATCCTCGACGATGCCGCGGAGATCTTCGAGCCGCAAACCGAGGTCCGCCTCGGCGTTCGTTACGTGAATCGGATCGAAGACGAGCGCCTACGGAAACGGGGAATCCAATTCTTCGTCAGGCCCGAGCTGGCAAGCCCTGTCGGCAGCGAGCTCGGCAGCGAGCTCGCGCACAGCCTCTGCCAGCTGCGCTTCCGCGAGCGCGGCACCTGGCTGGCGATTCGTCACGGCCTGATCGAGCCGAGCGTCTACCTGCTCGACTTCGACAATTTCGTCGAGGGGGAGCGCGACTTCGAACCCGCTCAGATCGTCAAACGGGTCAACGAGTACCACGGCCTGATCGAGCGCCTTTTCGTCTGGTCGCTCAGCGACCGCTATCGCAGCGAGCTCGAAGGAGAGGCGGGGTGACGGTCCTGACCGAGAAGACTTCGCGCGCCGGCCTGGAGTTCCAGCTGTGGCGGCATGAGGTGGCTGATCTCGACCAGACCGGCTGGGAGCTCGGCCACACCTATCAGGTGATCGCCATCGCCAGCGCGGCCCAGGTCATCCGAGAGAAGGTCCGCGGTCTGCGGCTCATCGAACCGCTGATCACGGATGAGCTCAGTGCCCAGGCGGCGGCGCTGGCGCGCGAGCAGCCCCAGGTTGCGAGCGTGGCACTGCCACCACCGCGCCTCAGCGGCAACCTCGCCGAAGACGTCCACGATGTCTGCGGGCTGACGTGGGATCAGATCGCAGGTGTGTTCGGGGTCAGCGAGCGCGCTGCAGCCGGCTGGCGGGCTCAGGGGGTGCCGCGTCACCGGCAGGAGGTGATGGAGGCGCTTCGGGCGATCGGGGTGCTCCTTGTAGCCGGATTGGGACCCGAAGGGGTCGCACGCTGGCTCACCGCAGGCGACCCCTCACGTCTGGAGCGCCTACGCGACGGCGAAGTCGAGGCGATCGCAGCCGAAGCTCGTTCCTACCTCGACGCGCCCGCCACCTGAAGGGCCGGCAGAAACGGTGGCACTCGACATCGCCGTCCTGCGGCAGATCCCGGTCGGGACCGCCGATGAGCGCCTCTTCTATAGGACGGTCCACCTGCCGCTGAGCGGTGAGCCCAACCCGCTCTACGTGAGTCCGACAACCGGTCGTTGGCCGACTGGATGGACGCTGTACACCGCGACGACGGCCACTGTCGCCTGGGCCGAGTACTGCCGCAATCACCCTGCTGACGTCGCAGCATCTGACGTGACCGGCGGGGTCGGGCTGTCCACCGCCACGCTTCCCGCGTTCGCCGCGCTCGAGGTTTCGAAATCCTTGCCGCGGCGGGCGCTCTACGAGCTGCGGTTTGAGTTCGAAGCGCTCGCCGACCTCACCTCACCCTGGGCAGAGGAGCTGCTGCTTCGGTCCGGCTTCGACCTCGGCAGCTTTTACGCCGATGCCGCGATGGGCTACGGCGATTGTCCGGAGCTAGCCGGTTTGACGCAGCAATTGGGGTGGGAGGCGATCCGCGTGCCTTCCGCCGCCTGGCAGCACCCGGACGGCTTTTGCGCGCCGGTCTTCGAGGCGGGCCGACAGCGGCTGATCTCGATCGCGTCCGTACTGCCTTCGGCGAGCCCGACGGTCGCGACGGCGGTTGCAACCGCGTACGCCGCGGGCGAGCGGCCAGCCTGGCTCGGCCACTGACCGACCAGCCCCCCTACTCGACCAGCTTGACGTCCGAGATCTCCACCTGGTACCGCCCTTCCTGATCCCTCGCCGGCGACGCCTTCGTGAACCAGATCAGGAAGTGCTGCGCCGGCTTCGGCACGTCCAGCTCGATTTCCTCGACCTTCGAGGCGCCCTTCACTTCGCCCACCGGTTCGCCCCATTCCTGGAGGTTTTCCGGCGGGCTATCGGCGGTGGCGAAGATCTGGGCATCCCAGCCGGGGGTGGGGGAGCGGACGATCATCTCGGTCGGCTTCGCCGGCTCGGTGTCGACGTAGAGGCCGACGCCGGGGTCGGGGCCGGTCTTGGTGCCGGCGAAGGTCGGGGTGTCGTAGTGCTCGGTCGACCAGGCGGTCCCCGTCGGGTTGCCGTCGACCGCGAAGCCGATCGTCGAGTCGTCCTCTTCGTCGTCTCCCTGCGGGTCGTAGGCGCTCGCTTCGGTGATCTCGACCGAGGTGCCCTTCGCCCTGGCGCTGCCGCCGCCACCGCCGCCGACGGGGCTGTTGCCGGAGCTGATCAGCTGGGTGACGACGATCGCGGCGGCGCCGACGAGGACGATCAGGGCGATCGCCGCCCATGACCAGCGCGCCCGGCTGGAGAGCTTGCGCTTCGCGGGCGGCACCGCCTGCAGGACGCTGGTCGCCTCGCCGGTGGTCGAGCCGGCCCGCGCCGCCTCGACTTCGAGCGCGGTCGAGAGGTCGTCGATCATCTCGCCGACGTCCTGGTAGCGCTGGTTGGGGTCCTTGGCGGTCGCCCGCTCGACCACCAGGGCCGCCGCGGCCGAGAGCTCGGGCCGGCGCTGCTGCACGTCGGGCAGCTCCTCGTTTACGTGTTTCATCGCCACCCCGACCTGGCTGTCGGCGTGGTAGGGGACCTGGCCGACCAGCATCTCGTAGAGGACGACGCCGAGCGAGTAGATGTCGGAGCGCTGGTCGACGCCGTGGCCCATCGCCTGCTCCGGGGAGACGTAGTCGGTGGTGCCGAGGACGCGGCCGGTGGCGGTCAGGCCGTCGCGCTCGAGCTGGCGGGAGATCCCGAAGTCGGTCAGCTTGGCCCGGCCCTCGGCGTCGATCAGGACGTTCTGCGGCTTGATGTCGCGGT
Organism: Solirubrobacterales bacterium; assembly: GCA_036494495.1. Taxonomy (GTDB): domain Bacteria; phylum Actinomycetota; class Thermoleophilia; order Solirubrobacterales; family 70-9; genus VAYN01. Next base: position 51,262 of record DASXOF010000115.1, read on the forward strand.
GGACCATCTTGCGGGCGTGGGCGACCGTGAGGCCGCGGGCGATCTCGATCGCGTAGGCGAGCGCCTCCTGGGCGTCGAGGGCGCCGACCCGGTTGATCCGCTGCTTCAGCGTTTCGCCCTCGACGTACTCGAAGACGATGTAGGGGTGGCCGCCGTCCTCGCCGGCGTCGATCACCGCAACCACGTTCGGGTGCGAGAGCTTGGCGACCGCCCGCGCCTCCTGGCGGAAGCGCTCGAGCTGGTCCGCCTGCTCGGACATCTCGCGGTGCATCACCTTGACCGCGACCGATCGGTCGAGGGTCGTGTCGCGGGCGAGGTAGACCGTCGACATGCCGCCGCTGCCGATCTTCGCCTCCAGCCGGTAGCGGCCGGATAGCACCGTTCCGATCATCTGCGAGCTGGTCGAGGCGGGGTCCATCGGGTTACCGCCGCAACGTTACGGCCCCGGACCGTGCGAAGTCCATGGAGATAAAGACATGGCACGCCCCCGTGCAGAACACTTAGCGGTGGACGGCGCGGGGACCCTCGACGACGCGGCCCACCCGCGCCGCCTCCGGGTAGTGGGCGCGGAGCAGCTCCAGCGCCTCGGCTTCGTCGCCGGCCGGGACGACGACGCAGAAGCCGCAGCCCATGTTGAAGACCTCGTGCATCTCCTCCTCGCCGACGCCGCCGCGCTCGCGGATCAGCTCGAAGATCGCTGGCACGGGCAGCGGCGCGTCGACCTCGTAGCCGACCTCGGCGGCCAGGCGCAGCAGGTTTCCGGTCCCGCCCGAGGTGATGTGGGCGAGCCCGTGGACCGCGAGCGGCGAGCGCAGCAGCTCCAGCACCGGCTTGACGTAGATCTCGGTCGGCTCCAGCAGCGCCTCGCCGAGCGAGCGGCCGAGCCGGCCGTCGGGGTCCTCGCCGTAGTCGAGCCCCTCGAGCGCCGAGCGGGCGAGCGTATAGCCGTTCGAGTGCAGCCCCGAGGAGGGGAGCCCGATCACCGCGTCTCCCGGCGCGACGGCGCTGCCGTCGATGATCCGGTCGAGGGCGACGGTCCCGAAGCAGGCGCCGGAGACGTCGACCCCGTGGACCATCTCGCCGAGCTGGGCGAGCTCGCCGCCGGGGATCTCGATCCCGGCCAGGGTCGCTCCCCGCGCCAGCCCGATCCCGATCTGCTCGCAGGCCTCGGCGTTGGCCCGGTCGATCGCGACGTAGTCGAGCATCGCCAGCGGCTCGGCGCCGACGCAGATCACGTCGTTGACGTTCATCGCCACGCAGTCGATCCCGACCGTGTCGAGCCGCCCCAGCCGTTCGGCGATCAGCAGCTTGGTCCCGACCCCGTCGGTCGAGAGCGCGATCCCGAGCCCCTCGGCGACCTTGATCACGCTCGCGTAGTGGCCCGGCAGCGGCACCTGGGCGCTCGGCCGCCCGAGCTCGATCCCCCCCAGCGCCCGCACCAGCGCCGCCACCGCGGAGTCCGCCGCTCCCTGGTCGACCCCGGCTTTGGCGTAGGCGTCAGTCATCTGCGCCCCGCAGTCTCGCATCGATGTCGGGCGCGGGCCGTAGCGCAACTCCAAGTCAACTCCAAATTTCTCCAAGATTTGGAGTTAGGACTTGGAGCGGCGCAGCTTGAAGAGCACCGCGCCGGCCAGCGCCGCCCGGTAAGCCGCGTAGGGCCAGAGCGCGCGGTCGCGCTCGACCAGGCCGATCAGCCGCTGCGAGGCGAGGGTCGAGGCGAAGGAGGCGCCGATCCCGAGCGCCAGCGAGCGCCGCAGCTCCGGGGTGGTGCCCCGGCGCGCCAGCCGGGCGCCCTTGAGCGCGGTGGCGCCGACGATGATCGGCAGCGCCACCGTCCGCGAGAGGAGGTTCGCCTGGTCGCGCGAGAAGCGGCGGGCGCGGGCGGCGGAGAGGGTCGAGCCATTGCGGGAGACCCCCGGCGCCAGCGCCGCCGCCTGCGCCAGTCCCAGGGCCAGGCCGTCGAGCGGGGTGGCCTCGCCGCGGCCGCGCTCCTGCGGCCGGGTGTCGGCGAGGACCATCGCGCCGCCGCCGACCAGCAGCCCGATCGCGGTCGCCCGCGGCCCGCCGAGCCGCTCCTCGAT
>DASXOF010000116.1:0-3167 GCA_036494495.1 Solirubrobacterales bacterium
CGGCGAGATGAAGAAGTACCTCTGCTGCAACGCCGACGAGTCCGAGCCCGGCGCCTTCAAGGACCGGGAGCTGATGCAGCGCAACCCGCACCAGCTGGTCGAGGGGATCGCGATCGCCGCGCTGGCCGCCGGTATCGGCCATGCCTTCATCTTCATCCGCGGCGAGTACGCCCTGCAGGCCGACATCCTCGACGCGGCGGTGGCCGAAGCGTACGAGGCCGGTTACCTCGGCGAGAACATCCTCGGCACGCACCGCGACCTCGAGCTGGTCGTCCATCGCGGCGCCGGCGCCTACATCTGCGGCGAGGAGACGGCGCTGCTCGACGCGCTGGAGGGCAAGCGCGGCAACCCGCGGCTGAAGCCGCCCTTCCCCGCGGTGCAGGGGCTCTACGGCGGGCCGACGCTGATCAACAACGTCGAGACGCTCTCCAACGTGCCGCGGATCGTCGCCCACGGGGCCGAGTGGTTCAAGGGCTACGGCACCGAGCAGTCGCCGGGGACCAAGGTCGTCTCGGTCTCCGGCTGCGTGCAGCGGCCCGGCAACTACGAGGTCGAGCTGGGGGTGCCGACCCGCGAGCTGGTCTACGACCTCGCCGGCGGGCCCGAGGATGGCCACGAGGTGAAGGCCTTCTACCCCGGCGGCTCCTCCTCCCCGGTCCTCACCGCCGAGGGCCTCGACCTTCCCTACAGCTTCGAGGCGATGGCGGAGGCCGGCTCGATGCTCGGCTCCGGCTCGATCATCGTCGCCGACGACCGCGTCTCGATCCCCCATATGGCGCTGCGCACGGCGCGCTTCTACCACCACGAGTCCTGCGGCAAGTGCACTCCGTGCCGGGAGGGCACCAACTGGACGGTGAAGATGCTGGAGCGGGTGGTGCGCGGCGAGGCGACGCCGATGGACCTCGACATCATCAGCTCGGTCCAGCAGAACATCATGGGCCACTGCCTCTGCGTCCTCGGCGACTCGATGGCGATGCCGGTGAGCGCGATGGTCCGCAAGTTCCGCCCCGAGTTCGAAGCAGTGATGGCCGAAGCCGGGATAGCGGTGGCAGCGTGAGCAAGGGCAAGGAGATCACGATCGTCGTCGACGGCCGCGAGATCGTCGCGACCGAGGGCCAGATGCTCCACGACGCCGCCCGCGAGGGCGACGTCGAGATCCCGGTCTTCTGTTACGAACCGAAACTCGGCGCGCCGGTCGGCGCCTGCCGGATGTGCCTGGTCGAGATCGAGGGGATCCCGAAACTGCAGACCTCCTGCTCGACCCCGGTGCGCGACGGGATGGTCGTCCACACCCGCACCGAGCAGGTGAAGAAGGCGCAGAACGCGGTGGTCGAGTTCCTGCTCGTCAACCACCCGCTCGACTGCCCCGTCTGCGACAAAGGCGGCGAGTGCCCGCTGCAGGACGTCACCACCGGCTGGGGCCCCGGCAAATCGCGGGTGATCGACGAAAAGCGCCACTTCGAGAAGCCGATCGAACTCTCGCCGCTGGTCGCGATCGACCGCGAGCGCTGCATCCTCTGCTACCGCTGCGTCCGCTTCAGCCAGGAGATCTCCGAGGACGCGCAGCTGCAGCTGCTGGACCGCGGCGACCGGACCTTCGTCGGCACCTTCGACGAGCGGCCCTACGTCAGCCCCTTCCACGGCAACATCACCGACATCTGCCCGGTCGGGGCGCTGACCAACTACACCTACCGCTTCCGCGCCCGTCCCTGGGACATCGAGCAGGGCGGCACCGTCTGCACCCTGTGCCCGAGCCAGTGCAACGTCTCGCTGACGATCCGCGACGAGAAGGTGAAGCGGGTGCTGACCCGCGACAACCACGATGTCGACGACGGCTGGATCTGCGACAAGGGGCGGTACGGGTTCGAGATGTTCGAGGCCGAGGAGCGAATCGACGCGCCGCGCTCGAAAGGCGGCGACAAGCTGGAGTGGGGGACGGCGATCGAGAGAGCGGCCGCCGGCTTGCGCGCCGCAGGCGCCGGCCGGGTGGCGGCGATCGTCGGCGACGCCTCCAACGAGGAGGCCTTCCTCCTGCAGGACCTCCTGCGCGGCGCCCTCGGCTCGCCGCACCTCGAGTCGCGCGCCTACGCCGGCCCCGACCGCAACACCGCCCTCGAGCTGGCGCGCCCCGATCTCTCGATCGAGATCAAGGAGATCGACAGCGCCGACGCGATCCTCGTCCTCGGCACCGACCCGCTGCACTCCTCGCCGATCCTCGACCTTCGCGTCCGCAAGGCGATCCGCCGCAACGGCGCCCGCCTGGTCGTGGCGACGGAACGCCCCACCGCCCTCGACGGCGGCGCCGAGGCGATCGCCCGCTACGCCCCCGGCGAGTCCGCTCACTTCATCGCCGAGCTGACGAAGGCGATCGGCGGCGAGGAAACCGTCGCCACGCCGCTCGCCGAGACCCTCCGCGACGCCGGCAAGGTCGTCGTCATCTGGGGCCAGCGGATCGACCACGACGCCCCTGGCGCCAGCGCCGCGCTGCTCGACCTCGCGACCAAGCTCGACGTCGCGGGCACCCCCGGTGCGGGCCTGCTCGAAATCCCCGACTTCACCAACGCCCGCGGCCTCCGCGAGTCCGGCGTCCTCCCGGATGCCGGCCCCGGCCTCGCGGAGACCACCGCCGGCTACACCACCGAGCAGATCCGGAGCGCCCTCGAGGCCGGCGACCTCGACGCCGTGGTCCTCTTCGGCGTCGACCCCCTCCGCGACTTCCCCGACACCCCCGCCTGGGAGTCCGCCCTCAACGCCGCCGACTTCGTCGTCTCCTTCTCGATGCACGCCAACGCGACCACCGCCAAGTCCAACGTCACCTTCCCGTTGGAGTCCCACGCCGAGAAAGACGGCACCATCACCCACCCCGACGGCCGCCTCCAACGCGTCCGCCCCGCCACGGCGCGCCCAGGCGAGATCCGAAGCAGCATCGCCGTCCTGGCCGACCTCGCAACCGCCCTCGGCCAGGCCACCGACATCACGAACCAACCCACCGCTTTCGAAGCTCTGACGAAAGGCGTGGCCTTCTACACCGGCATCACGGACGAAGACCTCGGGGGCACCGGTTTCCGTTGGCAGCAAGGACCGTCAGCTAGCGCGCTCCCGCAGTCGAGCGCGGGTGCCGGGGTGTCCTCCCCGGACACTCAGCGCTTCAGCGCGTCCGGGGAGGA
>DASXOF010000117.1:0-31327 GCA_036494495.1 Solirubrobacterales bacterium
GGCGGTCGCCCTCGGGCCCCCGAGCCGTTCCTCGATCTGGCGCTCGAGCGTGTACCCGGTCACCGCCGCGGGCAGGAAGGAGAGCAGCAGCACCGCGGCGCGCCGTGCGTCGAAGGCCCGCAGCTCGTCGGCGATCACCCGCCGCTGGCCGATCAGCAGCGCCGCCGCGGCGCCGGTGTGGAGCGCCACCTCGAAGCTCTTTCGCACCTCGGGGTCGACCTGCTCCCAGTCCCAGCCGGCGAGCCAGGGGAGGAGGACGATGTGGGCCGAGGAGGAGACCGGCAGGAGCTCGGCCGGGCCCTGGACGACCCCCAGCGCCAAGGCGCGGCGGGTCGGGATCGGCGCGGCGCCTTCCGGCCTTGGGAGGCCCTGCGTCAAGCCTCGCTGGCGCCCGCCGCCGCCGCGTTCCGCCGCCGCCGCTTGACGATCCAGTAGACGATGCCGGCGACGATCGCCGCCAGCACCACGTAGTCGAGGTAGCCGAGGTTGTGGCGCCAGTGTTCCCAGTTGGAGCCGACGCCCTTGCCGAGCAGGGCCAGGGCCAGCACCCAGGGGATCGAGCCGAGCAGGGTCAGCGTGATGAACCGCCAGAAGGGCATTTTCGCGACCCCGGCCGGGAGCGAGATGAAGGTGCGGACGATCGGCAGCATGCGGCTGAAGAAGACCGCCCAGGTGCCGTATTTGGCGAACCAGTCGTCGGCCCACTTCAGGTGCTTCTGGTTGATGTGGATCAGCCGGTTCTTCTCCAGCAGGTCGAGCCGGCCGTAGTAGCCGACCGCGTAGGCGATCGTCGAGCCGAAGACATTGCCGAGGACGCCGGCGGCGACGACTTCGAAGAGGGTCAGTTCGCCTTTCGAGACGCTGAAGCCGGCGAACAGCATGATCGCCTCGCTGGGGATCGGGATGCAGGCGGACTCCAGCGTCATCAGCACGAAGACGGCCGCCGCCCCGGCCGAGCCGATGAATTCGGTCGCGACTTCGACGATCGGTTCGACGACCTTGTCGCTGATGCTGGCGAGCAGGAGGGGCCCCATGCGAGCGGTCCATCGTACGCAAGACAGGCTTAAGGCACGGTGAAACCCGCGCTATTCCGGGGTATGAGCCGTAAACTGCATGGGTTCGATGAGCCGCCTCAACCACCCCGTGTACCGCATCCGGGTCATCCAGGTGCTGGCCGACGCGCTGCTCGTCGCGCTCGCCTACTTCGCCGCCTTCCAGCTGCGGTTCCTCGACGACCCCCACGGCTGGCCCCATCGCTACGAGATCCTCTTCGCCCAGACGGTCGGCTTCGTGATCGCCGGCAAGCTGATCATCTTCGGCGCCTTCGGCCTCTACCAGAAGTGGTGGCGATACGTCAGCGGCCGCGACTTCATGCAGATCCTCCGCGCCGTCGCCGTCGCCAGCGCGATCCTGGTGATCGTCTTCGCGGTCCTGAAACCGCACCCGCAGCTGCCGCGCTCGGTCGAGGTGATCGACTTCATCCTCACCCTGATCCTGATCGCCGGCGGCCGCCTCGCGGTGCGGCTGATCGTCGAGCGGCCGACCCGCGGCGAGCGGGTGCCGAAGCACGAGGTGCTGGTCGTCGGCGCCGGCTCCGGCGGCCAGATGGTGGTCCGCGAGCTGCAGCTGAACCCCAACCTCGGCGCCACCGCGATCGGCTTCGTCGACGACGACCCGCGCAAGCGGGGGATGCGGATGCTGGGCCTGAAGGTGCTGGGCTCGACCCGGGAGATCGAGGCGATCCTCGACGAGACCGAGCCCGACGAGGTCGTGATCGCGATCCCCTCGGCCCCCGGCGCCCTGCGCGGCCAGGTCGTCGCCGCCTGCCGCGAGCGCGAGATCCGCGTCCGCACCCTGCCGACCGTCTTCGAGCTGCTGCGCGGCGGCGTCCAGCTCAACCGCCAGCTGCGCGAGGTGCGGGTCGAGGACGTGCTCGGCCGCGACCCGATCGTCCGCGAGCTCGACCGGGTCGGCGCCTACCTGCGCGATCGCATCGTCCTCGTCACCGGCGCCGGCGGCTCGATCGGCTCCGAGCTCTGCCGCCAGATCGCCCAGGTCAAGCCGCGGTTGCTGGTGATGCTCGACCACGCCGAGGACAACCTCTTCCAGATCGACCGCGAGATGATCGAGGAACGCCACTTCACCTCCGCCGAGGCGGTGCTCGCCGACTGCAAGGAGCCGCACCGGATGCTCGAGGTGATGCAGCGCTTCAAGCCCGACGTCGTCTTCCATGCCGCCGCCTACAAGCACGTGCCGCTGATGGAGTCGAACCCGCTCGAGGCGGTCCGCAACAACGCGATCGCGACCCGGGTCACGGCCGAAACCGCCGCCGCCTCCAAGGTCGAGCGCTTCGTCCTGATCTCGACCGACAAGGCGGTCAACCCGCAGACCGTGATGGGGGCCTCGAAGGCGATGGCCGAGTGGATCGTCGAGGCGGCCGGCGCCGCCCACCCGGGCACCCGCTTCGCCTCGGTCCGCTTCGGCAACGTCCTCGCCTCCTCGGGCTCGGTGGTGCCGATCTTCCGCCGCCAGATCGAGCGCGGCGGCCCGGTCACCGTCACCCACCCGGAGATGACCCGCTTCTTCATGACGATCCCCGAGGCGGTGCAGATGGTGATCCGCGCCGGCGACATCGGCGCCGGCAAGGGCGAGGTCTTCGTCCTCGACATGGGCGAGCCGGTGAAGATCGTCGAGCTGGCGCAGAACATGATCCGGCTCGCCGGCTACGAGCCCGAACGCGACATCGCGATCGAGTTCGTCGGGCCGCGGGCGGGGGAGAAGCTGCACGAGGTCCTGTTCTCCTCCGACGAGCAGCCGCAGCCGACGGCGGCGCGGCGGATCAACCGGGCGGTGCGCGATGCGCCGCTCGACGTCGACTGGGTCGAGTCGACCCTGAACTCGCTCGAACACCTGGTTCTGGCCGGCGACGAGGCTAATTTGGCGGAGCGCGTGGTGGAGCTGATCGCCGCGCGGGGCGGCGACGCCGCGACCTTCGTATACGACGAGTAGCCTGCCGCAACTTGGGATTCGCCTCACAACCCCCACGCACGCCTGGCGGCGCCGGACACACTTCGCGGGGCGTCGTCCTCGGTCGGCCGAATAGCGCTGCTATTCGGCCTCCCTGCGTCCTACCCCCGCTCGGTCCGGCACTCGCCAGCCGCACGCGCGGGTTATGAGGCGAATCCCTTGATCCATGTGATCGAACAAATCGGCGCGTTTGCCGGCCTCGCCGCCTTCCTCGGCCTTGCCGTCCTCGCCCTCCTCTCGTTCGCCCACGGGCGCGACATCCGCCGCCTGCGCGACTGGGCCGGCTCGGCGCCGGAGCGCGAAGCGGAGCGCAAGGAGTCGACCTCGGCGATCGCCGCCCAGCGGGCCGAGGAGCTGCGGGCGCTGGACGAAGCGCGGACGGCCGAGCACGACGCGGTCGAAAGCCGCGAAATGCGGCGCCAGCGGCGCGAGGAAGGGCTGCCGGAACTGACCCGCGGCGAGCGCGTGCGCGAGGGCTTCTCCGGCTTCGGCGCACGGCTCTCGCAGCCGCTGGTCCTGGTCGCGATCTTCGTCGTCTGCGTCCTGATCGCCGCCGGCGTCGTCTACGCGGTCACCTCGGGCGGCGACGAAGGGGCCAAGGGCAGCGAAACCCATGCCAACACGGCGAAGGCGATCACGGCGAGCGAAATCGAAGTCGCGGTCCTCAACGGCACCGCGGTCGCCGGCCTCGCCGCAACCTACGGCGAAAAGATCGAAGGCAAGGGCTTCGAAACCGGGCCGGTGACGAACTCGAGCGAAACCTTCGAAAAATCGGTCGTGATGTTCAAGCCCGGCCACGAGCCGGAAGCGAAGATGGTCGCGAAACGGATCTCGATCCCGAAGCTGGAACCGATGAGCGGCGAAATCTCCGAAGTCGCGGGCAAAGCGAACGTCGCGGTGGTGGTCGGCGAGGACAATGCCGAAGCGGCGGAATAGCGCCGGCTCCCGCCTCAGCCCCGCCGCCGTCGTCTTCGCCCTGCTGGTCATCGCCACCTTGGCGGCCTTCGCGTACGCGCAGCGGGTGAAGCGCGATCCCCTGCTGGTCGACCGGGTGACCTTCGGGACCAAGGAACAGCACAGCGCCTTCACCCCCAACGGCGACTGCCGCAACGACATGATCCGGATCCGCTTCCGGACCACGGTCTCCGACGTCGCCAACGTGCTGATCGTCAGGCCGAGCGGCCACCTGGTGTGGTCGCTTGCGCGCGAAGCGTTCCTCAAGCGCTACCACTTCCACACCTACTACTGGAACGGCGTCGAGCGCGGCGGCGGGTCGGCGCCGGCCGGCCGCTACAAGGTGCGGGTGACGCTGCTCGGCAAGGACCGGGTGCTGGTGCTGCCGGGGACGATCCACCTGCACCGGGTGCCGCCGCAGCAGGGCGGCTCCGAATCCGAGCTCTGCGGGACCGCGATCCCCAAGGACCAGGGCGCCGGCACGGGACGGTCGGGTTGAGCGGCTTCCTCTCCGGCGCCGGCGTCCTCGTCGCCGCGCTCGCCAGCGCCACCGCGGTCCTGCTGCCGCCGGGCCGTGCCCGCTCGGCGGCGATGGTGCTCGCCCTGGCGCTCTTCCCGATCCTGATCCTCGGCGACCAGTGGCACACCCACCAGATCGTCGACCTGCGCGAAAGCAGCGGCAGGCTGGTCGCCCTGCTCGCGGTTGGGGCCGTGGCCGTGGCGGCGCTCGCCGCGGTCTTCCGGCGCTGGCCGGTGCTGCTGCCGCTGGCGATCGTCGCGGCGCTGCCGTTCCGGGTGCCGCTCCACTCCGGCGGCGACAGCGCCAACCTGCTGGTGCCGCTCTACCTGGTGATCGCCGGCGGCGTGGTGGCGGTGGCGCTCCGCGACTGGTCCTCGCCGCCGCCCTCGCGGGGCCGCCTCCACGGCCCCGTCCTCTGGCTTCCCCGGCTGCTTGCCGCCTTCGTCGTCCTCTACGCGCTGCAGTCCCTCTACTCCGACGACTTCTCGAAAGCGCTGCAGAACGCCTGCTTCTTCCTGGTTCCCTTCACCGTCGCGTATGCCCTGCTGTCCGACGTGCGCTGGGACAAGCGGCTGCTCTCCTGGACCCTGATCCTGGTCGCGGTCGAGGCCGTCGCCTTCGTCCTCGTCGGCTCGGTCGAGTACCTCAGCCGCAGCCTCTTCTGGAACGACGCGGTGATCCGCTCGAACGAATTCCACACCTACTTCCGCGTCAACAGCGTCTTCTGGGACCCGAACATCTACGGCCGCTACCTGGCCCTGGTGCTGGTGGTGGTGACGACGGCGCTGCTCTGGGTCAAGGAGCGCCGCCCGTTCTGGCTGCTGGCGGGGACCATCCTGGTGCTCTGGATCGGCCTCGCCCAGACCTTCTCGCAGTCGAGCTTCATCGCCCTGCTCGCCGGCCTCGCGGTGCTGGCGGCGCTGCGCTGGAGCTGGCGCTGGACGCTGGCGGCAGTCGTCGTCGGCGTGGTCGGGGCCTTTCTGGTCGTCGTCATGATCGGGGGGAAGGGGTTCGACCTCGATCGGCTCGGTCCTGACACCAGCGGCCGCACCAACCTCGTCTCCGGCGGCGCCGAGCTGTTCTCGGAACGGCCGCTGCAGGGATACGGAGCAGGCTCCTTCCAGCAGGCCTATCGCGACCACCACGAACACAAGAAGGCGCCGGTCACGATCTCCCACACCGAGCCGATCACGGTCGCTGCCGAGCAGGGCGTGATCGGGCTTGCCGTCTACCTCGCACTCGTCGTGGTCGCGATCTGGACGATGGGGGCGGGGCTGTGGGCCCGCGCTCCCGGCCGCGACCCGACGGTCTCCGACGCCGCCCGAGCCGCCGTGCTCGCGACCTTCGTCGCGCTGCTCCTCCACACCCTCGCCTACGCCGGCTTCTTCGAGGACCCGATCACCTGGGTCCTGCTGGCGGTGGGAGCCTCGTTGGCCGCGGCAAGGGCGACCACGCCGCGCAACGGTCCCGCCGGCCCGGCGCCGGCGGCCGGCGCGGTCCGCGAACCCGCTTAGGCTGCCCGCGTGTCGGGCTACCTGCGCCGCCTCGCGACGACCGGAGCCGCCTACACGGCGGCCAGCATCTTCTCGAAGCTGATCGCGGTCGCCCTGCTGCCGCTCTACACGCGGCACCTCAGCACCACCGACTACGGCATCGCCGAGGTGCTGTTCGCGGCCGTCGTCACCGCCAGCATCATCGTCCGGCTCGGCCTCCTGGAGGCGCTGCTCCGCTTCTACTACAAGGAGGATGAGGACCCGAAGCGGGTCGTCGCCGGCACCTTTGCCGGCCTCTTCTGGCTCTCGACCGCCGCCGCCCTGATCGCGCTGCCGCTGGCCGGACCGCTCTCCGAACTGCTGCTCGACGAACCGGCCGCGGAACTGGCACGGATCTCGATCGGCGGCCTCTGGGTGCTGACGATGATGGAATTCCTCCTCACCCTGTTCCGGGTCGAGGAGCGGGCGCGCGCCTACTTCCTGACCACGCTGCTGAACGTCCTGGCGACGATCGCGGTCACCGTCGTCCTCGTGGTCGGGGCGGGGGAGGGCGCGCGCGGGCTCCTGCTCGGCAGCTACGGCACCGGCGCCGTATTCGTCGTCGGCCTGATCGCCCTGCAGTGGCGCCGCCTCAGCCTCGTCCCCGACCTGCCGTTGATGCGCCGCCTCTTCCGCTTCGGGCTGCCGACGATGCCGGCCGAGGTCTCCCTCTACGCGCTCAACTTCGTCGACCGGCTGATCATCCTCCGGGTCGCCGGCGCCACCGAGGTCGGGCTCTACTCGCTGGGGGTGAAGTTCGCCCAGGCGATCAACGTCCTCGTCCGCGGCTTCCAGCTCGCCTGGCCGCCGCTCGCCTACGCGATCCGCGAGGACGAGGAGGCGCGCCGCGTCTACGCCACCGTCGTCACCCTGTTCGTCGCCGGCTGCTCGTTCGTCGTCATCGGGATGTGGCTCTACTCGCGCTGGATCGTCCGCGCCCTCGCCGCTCCCAAGTTCTTCGACTCCTACGAAGTGATCGGCCTGATCGCCGCCGCCGTCACCCTCTACGCGCTCTACATGGTGATGGTGGTGATCCTCGGCCGCACCGGGCGGACCGAGTTCAACCTCCCGGCGGCGATCGCCGCCCTGGTCACCAACGTCGTCCTCAACCTGGTGCTGGTGCCGCCGCTCGGGATCGTCGGCGCCGCCCTCGCGCTCGTCGCCTCCTACCTGGTGGTGACGGTGCTGATGTACGTCTTCACCCAGCGCCTCTTCCCGGTCCCCTACCAGTGGGGGCGACTGGCGCGGGTGGTGGCGGCCGCCGCGGTCCTGGTCGGCCTCGGCGAGCTGGTGATGCCGACCTCCGGCATCGTCGGCTTCCTCGGCCGCGGTCTGCTCTGGGTGCTCTACCCGCTCGCCCTCTGGGCCAGCGGCTTCTTCACCCCCGAGGAGCGCGGCTGGATCGCCCGCCTCCGCCACCCCGGCCAGGTCGTCGCCGGCGTCGTCGCCCTGCGCTCGCAGCCGCCGGCCGTGGAAGGCGCCCTGCCCGAGGTCTACGAGGCCGAGCGCGCCGACGAGGACCGCACCGTCTGAACCTCGGCACGGTCGCGGATCGATTCGCCGCGGCTCGGAAAGAGCGCCTGGCGAGCGTGGGCGCGGAAGACGGGCGCGGTCGGCCTGCGCCGCGCCGCGGCGACGAGCGCTCGCACGCCGTAGGCCCAGGCGGTCAGGCCGCGCACCGCGAGCGCCGCGCCGCGGCCGTGGTGCTTTCGCACGTAGAGGTCGCGGTTGCGGTGGAATTCGACTATTCGCGGCAGGCCGGTGCCGAGGTCGGTCGAGAGCTGGTCGTGGTGGACCGCCTGCGCCGCCGGGACGAAGAGCTCGTGCCAGCCGGCGTCGGCCAGCCGCTTGGCGAAGTCGCACTCGTCGTAGTAGACGAAGAACTCCGGGTCCATGTAGCCGACCTGCTCGGCGGCCGCGCGGCGGACCATCAGCGCGCTCGATTGCGCCCACTCGACTCGGCGGGTGGCGTTGCCCTTGCTCTGCACGGTCAGCCAGCGGTGCAGGAAGAGGGCGCCGGCCAGGGCGGTGCCGACGCCGGGGAAGCGCCAGGCGCAGGGGGTCGGGCGGCCGTCGGAATCGAGCAGCTGCGGCGTCGCCGCGGCCGCCCGCGGGTCCGCTTCCATCGCCGCGAGCAGTGCCGCGACGGCGCCCGGCCGCAGCTCGGAGTCCTCGTTCAGCAGCAGGCAGTACTCGCCCCGCGCCTGCGCCATCAGGGTCGAGTCGTTGGCGGCCTTGCCGGTGCGGCGCTCGCGCTCGATCAGCCGGACGTCGCCGCCGCGGGCGCGGACGGCGGCGGCGGAGCCGTCGCCCGAGGCGTTGTCGAGGACCAGCACCTCGCGCTCGACCCCGGCCGGGTGGGTGCGGTCGATCGCCTCGAGGCAGGCGAGCAGCAGCTCGCGGCCGTTGGTGTTCACGACGCAGTAGGAGAGCGCGGGCGGCAAGACGGTCACGATAATCGGCCCCGGTGCGTGTCCAACTAGTCGACCCCTCCGCCTTTACGCCGCCCTACGACCGCGCCCTCGCGGGCGCGCTGGCCCGCGCCGGCGCCGAGGTCGAGCTCGTCACCACCAAGTTCCTCTACGGCGAGGTGCCCGCGGCCGAGGGCTACAAGGTCGACGAGCGCTTCTACCGCCGCTCCGCCGAGCGCGGCCTCGCCGCCAAGGGCCGCATCGGCTTCAAGCTCGCCGAGCACCTCGGCGACATGCGCAGCTTCCGCCGCGCCGCCTCGGACGCCGACGTCGTCCACTACCAGTGGCTCACCCTCCCCGGGCTCGACTCCCGCCTGCTGCCGCCGACCCGGCCGCGGGTGATGACCGCCCACTACATCCTGCCCCCGACCCCCAGCCGCCGCCAGCTCGCCTCCGCTCGCCGTGTCTTCGGCCGCATGGACGCCGTCGTCGCCCACTCCGAGCACGGCGCCGGCCGACTGCGCGACGAGGTCGGGCTGGCGGCCCAGCGCGTCCGGGTGATCCCCCACGGCGCCTTCGACTACCTGACCCGGCTCGGCGCCGCCGAGAAGCCGCTGCCCGAGGAGCTCGAGGGAGCGGAGGGCCCGGTGATCCTCTCCTTCGGCCTGATCCGCGCCTACAAGGGCCTCGAGAACCTGCTCGAGGCCTTCGCCCGCCTCGAGGGCGCCGAGCTCTGGGTCGTCGGCAACCCGCGGATGGACGTCGAGCCGCTGCGCCGGCTCGCCGCCGCGGCTCCGGGGCGGGTCCGCTTCGTCACCCGCTTCGTCGAGGACGCCGAGATCCCGGCGATCTTCCGCCGCGCCGACGTCATCGCGCTGCCCTATCTCGACGCCGAGCACTCCGGCGTCCTCTACACCGGCCTCGCCTTCGGCAAGCCGCTGGTGCTGAGCGCCGTCGGCGGCTTCCCCGAGGTCGCCGCGACCGGCGCCGCGCGGCTGGTCCCGCCCGGCGACGTCGACGCCCTCGCCACCGCCCTGGCCGAGCTGACCGGCGACGAGGCCGCCCGCGCCGAGCTGGCCGCCGCCGCCGCCCGCGCCGCCGCCGGCCCCTACTCCTGGGAGGAGGCCGCGCGCCTCACCCTCGACCTCTACCGCGAGCTGCTCGCGACCCGCGGATGAGCACCATCGCCGCGATCTTCTTCTGGCTCAGCGCCGGCCTGCTCGTCTACACCCACCTCGGCTACCCGCTGGTGCTGGCGTTCGCCGTAAGGACGCGTATGTCGGACAAGCGGCGAACGCTCCCGGCGGGCGGCGGCGAGCTCCCCACGGTGTCGCTGATCGTCCCCGCCTACGACGAGGAGGAGGTGATCGCCGCCAAAGTCGCCAACGCGCTCGCCCTCGACTACCCGCGCGACCGCCTGCAGATCATCGTCGCCTCCGACGGCTCCTCCGACCGCACCGCCGAGCTCGCCCGCCGCGCCGGCGCCAGCCTCGTCCTCGAGCTGCCGCCCGGCGGCAAGGTCGCCGCCCTCAACGCCGCCGCCGAGCAGGCGGCCGGCGAGATCCTCGCCTTCTCCGACGCCAACAGCGCCTGGTCCCGGGACGCCCTGCGCCGCCTCGTCGCACCCTTCGCCGACCGCGGCGTCGGCTACGTCTGCGGCCAGGTCCGCTTCGTCGACGACGCCGGCGACAACCTCGAGGGCGCCTACTGGCGCTACGAGATGGCGGTGCGGGAGATGGAGTCGGCGCTTGCCGGCGTAACCGCCGGCAACGGCGCGATCTACGCGGTTCGCCGCGACGCCTACCTGCCGCTCGCCGCCAGCGGCAGCCACGACCTCAGCTTCCCGTTCCTGCTCGCCAAGCGCCGCCTGCGCTCCCTCTACGCGCCCGATGCCCGGGCCAGCGAGAAGATGGTGCCGACGCTCGACGGCGAGCTCGCCCGCAAGCGAAGGATGATGATCGGCCTCTTCGACATCGTCATCGGCGAAGGGATGATCTCGCCGCGCCGCTACCCGCCGCTCTACGCCTTCGAGCTCTTCTCGCACCGGCTGCTGCGCTACCTCAGCCCCCTGCTCCACCTCGTCGCCTTCGTCGCCAACGCGCTGCTGCTCGGCGACGGCTGGGTCTACGACCTCCTCTTCGCCGGGCAGCTGGCGCTGCTGGCGGCGGCGCTGCTGGCCCGCGCGGTGCCGGTCACCCCGTTCCGGATCGCCCGCTACTACGTCGAGACGACCGCCTCGATCGCGCTCGGCTTCTGGGACCGGATGCGCCATGGCGCGACCGGGCGCTGGTCGAAGGCCGAGGGCACCCGATGAGACGAGGGCAGCGCTGATGCCGCGCGCCGCCGACCTCGCCCTCGCCGCCCTCGCCCTCGTCGTCCTCTCGCCCTTCCTGCTGGCGGCGGCGATCTGGATCAAGCTCGGCAGCCGCGGCCCGGTGCTCTACCGCCAGCGCCGCGTCGGCCGCGAGGGCGCCGAGTTCGAGCTGCTGAAGCTGCGGACGATGGTCGCCGGCTCGGACCCGGTCGGGGTCGGCACCGTGGTCACCCGCGAGGACCCCCGCGTCACCGGCGCCGGCCGCTTCCTCCGCCGCACCTCGCTCGACGAGGTCCCGAACCTTGTCAACGTGCTGCGCGGCGAGATGGCGATCGTCGGCCCCCGCCCGACCATCCCCGCCCAGGTCGTCGCCTACACCCCGGACCAGAAACGCCGCCACGAGGTCCTGCCCGGGATCACCGGCTGGGCCCAGGTCCAGGGCCGCGCCGGCATCCCCTGGGACGAGCGGATCGAGCTCGACGTCTGGTACGTCGACCATCGCTCCGCCGCCCTCGACGCCCGCATCCTCGCCCGCACCGTGGGCCTCGTCCTCAGCGGCCAGGGCCTCGCCCCGGATTGAGCGCTGCCGCGCGACCTCAAGGTAGGGTTCCCGCGGTGACGAGCGACCGCCCCGAGGTGACCCTGCGCCGGTTCGAGCCCGGTGACGCCGCCGCCGTCCACCGCTGGTTCAACAACCCGGCCGCGACCGCCTCGCTGATGGAGCAGCGCGACGAGTTCACGCCCGAGCAGGCCGAGGCCTGGACCCGGAGGGCGATGGACGACTCCGGCGAGGACCGCAAGTACGCGATCGTCGTCGAGGGCTACGAGGAGCCGGTCGGCTTCACCGCCCTCTACGGCCTCTTCCGCCAGACCGCGCCCGAGCTCGGCGCCCTGATCGGCGACGACGTCCGCGGCAAGGGCGTCGGCCGCCGTGCCGAGGCGCAGACGATCGCCAAGGCCTTCGACGAGTTCGGCGCCCACCGCGTCTACGGCCGCATCCCGGCCCGCAACGAGATCGCCAAGAAGACGGTCGCCGGGCTCGGCTGGCAGCACGAGGGGACGATGCGCGCCCACCTCGCGCGCAGGGAGGGGCCGCCGGACGACTGCGAGGTCTGGGGCGTCCTCCCGGACGAGTTCCGCGCCGCCACGGCGGACCTGCTGGGGTGAGCGCGGGCCGGCCCGCCCCGGCGCGGGCGGAGCTGATCGAGGACGGCGGCTCGGCCGCCGCTTCGGCCGAGTTCTTCCGCTCACCCGACTTCCTCGCCGCCGAGGGCGCCACCCACACGCTGCGGATCGAGACCGCCGACGGCGCCGAGCTGCTGGCGCCGCTGGTGGTGCGACCGGTCGGCGAGGGCCCTGAGCGCGACGCCACCTCGCCCTACGGCTACCCCGGCATCGCCGCGCCCGCGGGCGCCGTCGTCGACCCCGCCGCGGTCGACTTCTCCGCCACCGGCCTGGTCAGCGCCTTCGTCCGCCACCGGCTCGGGCCCGCGCCGCTGGCCGGCGCCAGCCCCCGCAACGTCGTCCAGATCGCCGACCCGGCGCTGCCGCGCAAGAGCCGCCCCACCGACCGCCGCCAGATCCGCCGCAACCGCGAGCGCGGCTACGAGCTCGAGCTGGTCCCCGGCGTCGAGACCAGCGCCGAGCAGCGGGCCGGCTTCATCGACCTCTACGAGCAGACGATGCGTCGCACCGAGGCGGCCCGCCGCTACTTCTTCGACCCCACCTACTTCGACCGCGTGCTGGCCGCCGAGCGCACCTGGCTCGCCCTCGCCACCGACCCCCAGGGCGAGCTCGCCGCCGCCTCGATCGCCACCGTCAGCGACGGCTACCTCCACTACTACCACAGCGGCAGCGCCGACGCCCGCCTCTCCGACTCGCCGATGAAGAGCGTCGTCGCGCTGCTGGTCGACCACGCCGAGGAGCTCGGACTGCCGCTCAACCTCGGCGGCGGCATCAGCCGCGGCGACGCGCTCGAGGAGTTCAAGCGCGGCTTCGCCAACCGCGAGGAGCAGTGGCTCACCTCCGAGGTCGTCTGCGACCCCGACGCCTACCAGCGGCTCAGCGCCGGCCGCGACGCCGGCGGCTTCTTCCCCGCCTACCGCGCCCCGTGACCTCGCCAGCTCAGCTTTCTTCCGGTTCGGCCGGGGTCGGCCCGGTGAACTTGAAGGCGTAGACCGGCTCGCCGCCGTATTTGCCCCAGGTTTCCTTGCCGAAGGCGCGGATCGCGTCGAGCGTCTTCGCCCCCTCGTACTGGTTGCAGACCATCATGTTGGTCCAGGTGGTGGCCGCCACCTGGTAAGGCATCTTCGGGTTCGGGAACAGCAGCGTCGCCCCGTACATCGTGTCGTAGAGCCCCTTCAGTTCCAGCTGCGCCTTTTCCGGCAGGTCCGGCGAGTACTGGATCTCCATCCGGCCGTGCTCGAGCGAGTGGACGAAGTCGATCTCTTCCGGCGTTTCGGTGTAGGCGCCGTCGGCCTGCTGGTAGGGCGGTTCGACATGCGGCCCCGAGGTCGGCGGGTTGGTCTGGTAGTCGGGCGTCTTCGAGCCCGGCGGGATGTGCTCGTGGCCCTCGTCGCGCAGCTTCAGTTCGAGCTTGCAGCCGGCCAGCTTGGCGGCTTCGGTCAGGTCGGTCGTCTGCGGCGGCGCCGGCTCGATCCCCGCTCGTTCGTCCGGGTGGATGCCGTTGGTCGAGCCGTAGGAGAGGTTGAGGTTGATGTGGGCGCCGCCTTCGTCGAGCTTGCCGGCGCCGATGTTGCTGTCGCCACTGCTGTCGCTGCCGCCGGAGACGACCAGGACCACCACCACCGCGATCACGATCACCACCGCGGCGCCGGCGCCGTAGGCGAGCAGCAGCCGGTTGCGACTGCCCTTCTTGGCGTCGGCTTCGGCGTCGAGCCGCTCCTGCCGCGCCTCGTCCCTGTCCCTGTTGCGATCGCCCTTGGCCATCTCGAGTCGCGAACCCTATTCGGCTCGCCTAAACCTTTGCTATTCCGCCTCGACCGGCGCGTTGACGTCGCCGCGGGTCCGCTCCCAGGGCCGCGAGGCGCGCAGCGAGCCGAGCACGGCGCGGGTTGCCGGTGCCCGGTTCAGCGCGTAGAAGTGGATCCCGGGAGCGCCGGCGATCAGCAGCTCGGCGCACTGCTGCGCGGCGAAGGCGACGCCGAGCTCGAACTCGCGCTCCGGGTCGCCGTCGGCCGCCTCGAAGGCGCGCTCGAGCCGCTCCGGGATCGTCGCGTCGCAGAGCCCGCAGATCCGCTTCGTCTGCGCGTAGCTGGCGACCGGGATCACTCCGGCGAGGATCGGCGCTTCGATCCCCTTCGCCCGCGCCGCCCGCACGAAGTCGAAGTAGACCTGGTTGTCGAAGAAGAGCTGGGTGATCAGGAAGCTGGCGCCGGAGTCGACCTTCAGCCGCAGGTAGGTGAGGTCGGTGTCGAGGTCGGGCGCCTCGGGGTGGACCTCCGGGAAGCAGGAGCCGCCGATCGAGAAGTTCCAGCCGGCCTCGATGAACTGCGCCAGCTCGGCCGCCGAGCCGAGCCCGCCCTCGGGCTGGACGAAGTCCTCCTGGCCCCGCGGCGGGTCGCCGCGCAGCGCGAAGACGTTCTCGATCCCCGCCGCCTCGATCCGGTCGAGCGTCGCCGCCAGCCCCTCGGTGGTCTCGCCGACGCAGGAGAGGTGGGCCATCGTCTCCAGCCCCAGCTCCTCCTTCAGCCGCCGCGTCACCTCAACCGTGCCCTGCCGGGTCGAGCCGCCGGCGCCGTAGGTGACCGAGACGAAGTCGAGGTCGAGCTTCGCCAGCTCGGTCGCGGTCGCCAGCAGCTGCTCCCGCGCCTCGTCGGTTTTCGGCGGCGAGAACTCGACCGAGAAGGTCGGCTGCCGCGCGGCGATGATCTCGTCGATCCGCATGACGAGCAGGGTACCGGGGCGCCGCTGAGCGCCCGGGGCGGTTCAGCTGCCGGCGGGCTCGAAGCGGCCGGAGTCCGGATCGGGGTCCGGGTCCTCGCCGTCGACGCGGGCCTGGAAGTAGGCCTGGATTTCCTCCAGGTGCTTGCCCTTCGTCTCCGGCACGTACTTCCAGCAGAACCAGAGGGTGACGAGGCCGATCGCCGCGTAGAACCAGAAGGCGCCGCTGCGGCCCAGCCCTTCGATCAGCAGCAGGAAGGTCAGCGAGACGATGAAGTTGAAGGTCCAGTTCGCCATCGTGCCGATGCCGGCGGCCTTGCTGCGCACATTGAGCGGATAGATCTCGGCGTTCAGCAGCCAGAAGATCGGCCCGAGGCTGATCGCGAAGGCGGCGACGTAGGCCATCAGGCTGGCGATCGCGACGACCGAGGCGAGGGTCGAGCCGCCGCCGCCGATGAAGGCGCAGCCGAGCGCGATCAGCGAGGCGACCATCCCCGAGACGCCGACCATCAGCATCGGCCGGCGGCCCTTGAGGTCGAGCAGGCGGAGGGCGACGATCGTCGCGCCGACGTTGATCACGCCGACCCCGACCGCGGCCAGGATCGAGCCGGCCGAGGAGTTGACACCGGTGAATTCGACGATCGTCGGCGCGTAGTAGATGACCGTGTTGATGCCGGTCACCTGCTGCAGGATCGCCAGCCCGACCCCGACCACCAGCGCCGCTTTGACCACCGGCTCCAGCAGCTCGCTCCAGGAGCCGGGCTTCTCGTCGAGGCTCTCCTCGATTTCCTCCAGCTCGCGGTCGATCGTGTCGGGATCGTCGACCCGGATCTTGGCCAGCACCGCCCGCGCCGCGAAGTCGTCGCCGCTCATCACCAGCCAGCGCGGGCTCTGCGGCATCCGCAGCATCCCGAAGCCGAGGGCGAGCGCCGGCACGCAGCCGAGCCCGAGCATCCAGCGCCAGCCTTCGATCCCGTTGAAGGCGAGGCCGACCAGATAGGCGACGAGGATCCCGATCGTCACCGCAAGCTGGAAGAAGCTGACCAGGCGGCCGCGGCTCTCCGGCGGCGCGACCTCGGAGATGTAGACCGGGGCGGCAGCGCTGGCGAGCCCGATCGCGACGCCGATCACGACGCGGGCGACGACCAGCACCACCAGGCCCGGAGCCGCGGCGCTGGCGAGGGCGCCGACGATGAAGACGGCGGCCGAGAGCAGGATCATCAGCCGCCGCCCGTAGGTGTCGGCCGCCGGGCCGGCGATCGCGGCTCCGCCGACGGCGCCGATCGGGACCGCGGCGACGACCAAGCCCTGGGCGAAGCTGCCGAGCGCGAAGTCCGTCTTGATGAACAGCAGGGCGCTGGCGATGATGCCGGTGTCGTAGCCGAACAGCAGCCCCCCGAGGCCAGCGATAGCCGCGGTGAGGACCACGTTGCGCCGCGCCCGCCGCGCGGACGCCTCAGAGGCCTCGGTCATCTCGGCGCAGAACGTACAGCGGCGAGCAGACAGGCACCACCCCCCGATCGGGCCTCTCGAAACCCGATTTTGCGGAATCGCGAATCCGAGGCCCCTTGCGCCCCGGGTTGGAGCGCCTTAGGTTCGCCCTGCGACCGGGAAGGACCGGCCCCCGCGAAAGCCAAGCGGGAAGCGGGTTCCGAAGGTGGCGCAACCGAGGCTTCTGAGCGCGAAGGCTACGCGCACGGCAGGCAACGAGCGCCATCACCGGTCGTTTTTTCGTGGGCCCGATCCGACCTCATCGCCCGGCGGCGGCGTCCGATCCGGTGCCTAGCTTTCGTCCCGCCCGGGAGACCTGCCCTCCCCGGCCGGCGACCGGGGCGCCACGCAGCCGGGAGTCGGGCGTCGTCAGCGAACCCCGTGAGCCTCCTGGCGACTAGCCCGCCCGCTCCCCGCCCTCGCCGAGCTCGGCGGCGGCCACCGGCCCCGGCACGCCCCTCCCCGACGCGGCGCTGACGCGGACGCCCGTCCAATCGGAGTCCGGCGCCAGCTCCAGGGTGAAGCTGTCCTGGGGCCGCTCGACCGCCAGCGCTCGCGCCGGCCCCGGTTCGCCGGCGGCGTCGACCGCGGCAACGACCAGCCGCGCCGGCTCGCAGCCCGGCGCCGCTTCCTCGAACGAGTACTCGACCACCGCCAGCCCTTGCTCGCGGTGGGCCCGCAGCCGAGGCGCCGGCGGCGCCGTGCCCTCGAGCATCCCGCCGCCGTCCCATTGCCGCGCTTCGCGTTCGAGCTCGGCCGGGTCCCACCAGGCCGCGCGCTGGGCGGGGCCGCGCGGGCTGTCGGCCTCGAAGTGCTCGCGGCGGCGGGTCGCGCCCCAGCGCCCCGGCCAGTGGGCCCAGCCCGGACCGTCGTCGCCGATCGGCTCGAGCCGCGGTCGCACTCGCGCGCCGGCGCCGTCGCTGTGGTCGGGGACGACCGGCGCCGCGTAGGTCCCGGGCCGCGGCAACGGCGCGTGTGAGCCGCGGGCCGGGTAGACGACCGCGACCGGCCCCTGCTCGGTGGCCGCGCTCTCGACTTCGTCCCAGGCCAGCTGCACCGACCCCCCGGCGCGGGCCAGGGTCGCCACCCGCGGCTCGTCGTCCCTCCCCAGCCCGAGCTGGACCAGCTGCCAGTCGCCCTCGTGCTGCTCGACCCCGAGGTGGCCGCGGTCGGCGTAATAGAAGAAGAGCCAGTACTGCAGCCAGAGCGTCCCGCCGGGGCCGCGGCGGGCGCGGCCGTAGACGAGGTCGGCGAGGGACGGGTCGCGGTGCAGGGCGAGGGCGTCGGCGGCGAGCGAGCCGCCGCACTCGTCGAGGTGGTCGCCGGCCGCGGCCGGCCGGCCGTCGGCGTAGGCGGGCCCGCCGAGGAACCCGAGCTCGAGCTTCGCCTCGCCGCCGGCCGGCGAAGCTGTGGCGATCAGTACTCCGTCGGCGCCGTGCAGACTGTTGCAGCGGCCCGGCAGAGCCAGCGAGCAGATCGTCGCCGCCGAATCGGCCCGGACGCACTCGAGCGAGTCGTAGACGAGCAGCGGTCGGTGGCGCTCGAGCAGCGCCGTCAGCTCGGCCGAGCGAGGCTGCGGCTCGCGCTCGCTGCGACCGGCACGGCGCGGGCGCAGGCGGCCGAGGGGGGTCCGCCGGGAGCTGGCGCCGAGCGCCGCCCGCACCCGCTCGGGGTCCATCCAGCGCGGGTGCGGCGGCAACGGCGGCCGCGGCTCGATCCCGGCCGCCGCGGTCAGCCCGTCGCTCCGCAGCGCCGCGTCGGCCAGCAGGTAGCCGTGGTTCTCCAGCACCGACTGCTCGGCCTCGCCGAAGGCGTCGAGGTCGGTGCGAACGGCGGCGATCGTCTCCGCCACCAGCCGCTCGTCGTAACCGCCGCGGACCGGCATCTCGAGCGCCCACTCGAGGCACTCCTCCCAGCCGGCGGCGAGGCCGCTCAGGGTCAGCCCGGAGGCGCCGAAGACGAAGCGCGGCCCCCAGCTCGACTCGCCGCCGAGCTCGGCGGTCAGCTGTCGGGCGTAGCGCTCCTCGAGCGCCGCTGTGGCGCCGGCGCCGAGCGGCCGCCGCAGCAGCGAGCGAGCGCGGACCTTGCGGCTGGCGATCTCGCGCAGGGGATCCGCCACCTGCTCGGGCCAGTCGCGGTAGGCGCCGTGCAGGGGCCACGGCACCCGGGTCGCCAGCAGCGCCGCGACGATCGAGCCGCCGCCGACGGCGCCGACGGTCCCGGTCCGGGCCAGCAGGCCGAGCTCGTTGAGGCGGGTCAGCGCGCCGAGGTGGAAGAGCACCGCGCGGAAGCCGCCGCCGGCCAGCCAGAGTGCCTTCTGGCCGCGCTCGGCTTCGTCGGGAGCGATGCCGCCGAGCCTGCCCACGGTGAGACGGTCCGCAGGCACCCTGCGGGTGAAGCTGTGGCCGGACATGAGGTTCGTCATTTAATCAACGAGATTTACTGCAACGAATGTAACCGGTAAGGCGTGGGAAGATCCCGGCGTGGGGGAGGTGGTCAGCTACGAACGGAACGGCGCCGCGGCGGTGCTGGCGATCGAAAGGCCGGAGTGCCGCAACGCCGTCGACATGGCGACCGCGCGGGCGCTGCGCGAGGGATTCGAGGCCTTCGAAGCTGACGAGGATGCGCGGGCGCTGGTCCTCACCGGGGCCGGCGGCGAGGCCTTCTGCGCCGGCTTCGACCTGAAGTCGGACGGGCTCGACGTCGACGACCCGGCCGGGCCGCTCGGCTTCAGCCGCCTGACTCCGGCGAAGCCGACGATCGCCGCGATCGACGGCTGGTGCGTCGCCGGCGGGCTCGAGCTGGCGCTCTGGTGCGACCTGCGACTGGCGACGCCGGGGTCGACCTTCGGCTGCCTCGAGCGGCGCTGGGGGGTGCCGCTGATCGACGGCGGCACGCAGCGGCTGCCGCGGGTGGTCGGCCTCGGCCGCGCCCTCGACCTGATCCTCACCGGCCGCCCGGTCGCCGCCGAGGAGGCGCTGGCGATCGGGCTCGTCACCGAGCTGGTCGAGCCGGGCGCCCACCTCCGCCGGGCGCTCGAGCTGGCGGAGCGGCTGGCGGCGTTCCCGCAGGGGGCGATGCTGGCCGACCGCCGCGCCGCGATCGAGGGCTCCGGCCTGTCGCTCGCCGACGGCCTCGCGCTCGAGCACCGGCTCGGCCGCGAGACCCTGGTCGAGGCGATGCGCGGCGCCGCCCGCTTCGCGGCCGGCGAGGGCCGCCACGGCGACGGCGCCTGATCCTCCCCGGCGGCGGGCGCTGGCCTACCCGGCTGCCATCGCGGCAGCCGCGGCCCCGGCGCCGAAGCAGGGGAGGACGGCGATGTACATCAGCTCCCCCCGCAGCTCGCGCAGGCCGCCGCGGCCGCTCGTCAGGCGAGCGTGGAGGACCGCATGGATCCCCGCCGCGGTCGCCTCCGGGGCCAGCGCCGGCGGCGCGCCGTTGCCCTCGCCACCGCCGCGGGCGAGGAAGGCCGCCGCCCGCTGCATCGCCACTCGCCGCCGGGCCAGCGCCCGGCCGCCCGCCGGATGGACCTCGACCAGCAGCGCCCGTCCCAGCGGCGGGTCGTCGTCGAGCAGCTCGAGCAGCCGCCCGAGCCCTGCCCGCAGCTGCGCCTCCCAGGTGACCTGGAGCGCCGCGGCGGTCAGCACCTCGGCTTCGAGCCCGGCCGCGGCGTCCTCGTAGGCGCGGGCGAAGCAGTCCGCCTTCGAGGTGAAGTGGTCGTCGAAGGCCGAGCGGTCGAGGCGGGCGCGGGCGAGCACCGCCTGCACCGAGGCGCGCTCGTAGCCCTGCTCACCCACCACGGTGAGCATCGCGACGAGGATCCTTTGGCGCTTGGCCGGGTTCAACGACGGGGGGCGGCGCCGGCCTCCCGCCCGAACCTCCCGTGTCCGGGTTTGGGGAACGGCAAGTCCCGCTTAGAGGACTCTACGGGTTTCGATCACACCAATCCCTTGAACCAGTGGCGCTGGGGTACGCTCACGTTCGTGGCCCAAAGACCCACCACGATGCGCCCGCCCCCCGGCCGCCAGCAGCTTTCCCGCGAGTTCATCACCCGCCACCAGCGCGCCCGGATCATCGCCGCCCTCGCCGAGGAGACGGTCAGCCGCGGCTACCGCGCGGTGACCGTCGCCGACATCGTCAGCCGTGCCGGGATCGCCCGCAACACCTTCTACGAGAACTTCTCCTCGAAGGAAGACTGCTTCCTCGCCGCCCAGGACTACGCCGTCGAGGAGGCCCTGCGGCGAGTGGTCGAGGCCGCCAGCGCGGTCGAGAGCTGGCCCGCCCGGGTCGACGCCGGCCTCGCTGCCTTCCTCGGCTACGTCGCCGAAGAGCCGGCGCTGGCGCGCACCTGCATCGTCGAGGCGCTCTCCGCCGGGCCCGACTCGCTGGCCCGCTACGAGCAGTCGCTGCAGGCCTTCGGGCCGCTGTTCCGGATCGGCCGCAAGGTCTCGCCGCACGGCGAGGAGCTGCCGGCGACGCTCGAGGAGACGGTGATCGGCGGCATCTTCTGGGTGATCTACCAGCGGATCATCCAGGGCGAAACAGAGCAGATCGAGGACCTGCGCGGGGACCTGGTCGAGTTCGCGCTCACTCCGTATATCGGCGCCGATGCGGCCAAGCGCGCCCTGGTCGAATAGCGAACCCGCCTGTAGGCTCAGGCCGCCGACCGCTATCTTCGCCTCTCAACTTGGCCGCTGACCCCCCCAATTCAGTCGACCCCGCGCACGAGTATCCGCCCGAGCTTTCCCGCCTGCCGCCGGGTCGGCACGGCCTGCCGCGCGAGTTCGTCGTCCACAACCAGCGCGAGCGGCTGATCGCCGGGCTGGCCGAGGCGATCGCCGAAAACGGCTACGCCTCGACCACGATCGCCCACATCACCCGCCACGCGGCCGTCTCCCGCCGCACCTTCTACGAGCACTTCAACTCCAAGGACGAGTGCTTCGTGGCCGCCTACGACACGGTGATGGCCGAGCTCTCGGGGCGGATCGAGAACGCCTTCCAGCAGGAGCCCGACTGGCCGCACGCGGTCCGCGCCGGGCTCGCCGCGATGCTCGCCTTCCTCGCCGCCGAGCCGAACCTGGCGCGGCTCTGCATGGTCGAGTCGCTGGTCGCCGGGCCGGTCGTGGTCGAGCGCTACGACGCCGCCATCCAGGGCCTCGTCCCCTACCTCCAGGCCGGCCGTGAGGGCCGCTCCGAGGACGTCCTCGCCAGCCTCTCGCCGACCACCGAGGAGGCGCTGGTGGGGGGCATGGTCTCGCTGATCTCGCGCCGCATCATCGCCGGCCAGGCCGCCCAGCTCGAGGAGCTGCTGCCCGACCTGGTCGAGTTCGCTCTCACTCCCTATATCGGAAGCGACGAGGCGGCCAAGGTCGCCCGCGGCTAGCGCCGCGCGTCGTCTCGACCCCTCCTTCGAAGCGGCTCTGCCGCAACCCGGCGGCTGCGCGAAATTTAAGTTTCAGCCCTTGACTTCGAGGCCGAACGACACGAACATACGTTCGTATGGAGATCGCCTGCGTCATCGATGGTGGCTTGGCATCTCCCGCGCGCCCGGGTCGTTCCGGGGGGCCTCGGCCCGGGCGCGCTGAGCTTGCCGATCCGGTCGCCGCGGCGGAGGCGACCGAGCGGATGGTGAGGGCGCTGGAGGCGCTCGGCGCCGCGGTCGAGTCGCGGCGCTCGGGCGAGGCCTTCTTCGCCGTCGACGGGCTGCGGGGGATCTACGGCGGATCCGCCAGGGGAGTGCTGACGGCGGCGCGCCGGGCGCTCGGGCGGCGCCCGCGGATCGCCACCGGGCCGACCCGCTTCGCGGCCTATCTGGCCGCTGCGGAGTGGGAGAGCCCGGTCCCGGTCGAGGCGCTGCGCTCGCGGCTGCCCGCGCCGGCGCCTGCGGTCGAGTCGCTGCTGGAGGCGCTCGAGCGGCTGGGGGTCGCGACCCTGCCGGCGCTGGCCGAGCTCTCCGCCGACCAGGTCGCCGACCGCTTCGGCCGGCTCGGGCTGGCGGCCCTGCGGCTGGCCCGTGGCGAGGACGAGCCGCTGCGTCCGCGGCAGCCGCACGAGGACCTGGCGGAATCGATCGAGCTGCCGGAAGGGACAGCCGGGCGCCTGCTCGAACGGGCGCTGGAGCTGCTGGTCGACCGCCTGCTGGCGCTGCCGCAGCGCCGCGGCCGGACGCTGCTCGGGGTACGGCTCGGGGCCCTGCTCGCCGGCGGCGGCAGCTGGAGCGTCGAGCAGGGCCTCGGCCGCCCGACCGCCTCGGCGCGGGCACTGGGTCGGCTGCTGGTGCCGCGGCTCGAGGAGCTGCCGGGGCCGGCGACGGAGCTGCGGCTGCGAGCGGTCGGCCTCGGCCCCGCCGCCAGCGACCAGCTCGAGCTCGCGGTCGGCGGCGAGGAGCCGCGCCGCCGCCGGCTCGGGGCCGCGGTCCGCGAGGTCCGCGCCGCCCAGGGCGCCGGCGCCCTGCTGAAGATCCTCCCGGTCGACTCCGCCTCCCGGGTCCCCGAGCGCTGGGCGATGCTTACTCCGTTTCCGGAGCTGTGAGCGCCCGCAGCAGTCGCAGGCGAGTCGCGGCCGCACCGAGAACCCTCCGCGCTTGGCGCCTTATTCCCCTACGTGGGGGACAAAAGCGCCAAACCGACCTTGGGGGGCTGCGGTGAATCCGTCCCTCAGGCGCCTCTATGCGCCGCAGCCGGTCGCGGTGCGGCTCGGCCCCGAGCGGAAGCCGCTCGCGGTCGATGGCGTTGCGGTCGAGACGGTGCGCGAGCAGTGGGTGGTCGAAGACCGCTGGTGGGACCCCGAGGAACTGCGCCGCGCCTACTACGAGCTGGCGCTCGCCGACGGCCGCGTCGCCGTCGTCTACCGCAGCGCGGTCAACGGCCGCTGGTACCGGCAGCGCGCCTAGGGATGGGCGACGATGCCGACTCCTCCTTACGTGGAGCTCCACGCCCACTCCGCCTTCTCCTTCCTCGACGGCGCCTCGAATCCGCTCGAGCTCGCCTACGCCGCCGAGTCGCACGGCTACTCGGCGCTGGCGCTGACCGACCACGACGGCGTCTGGGGCTCGCGTGAGTTCGCCGACTCCTGCGAAGGGCTCGAGCTGCGGCCGATCACCGGCGCCGAGCTGACCGTCAACCTGGCGCCAGGAGGCGCCGAGCCCGACTTCGCCCACCTCACCCTCCTGGTCGAGACCGCCGCCGGCTACCGCAACCTCTGCCGGCTGCTCACCGCCTCCCACGCCCACACCCGCGACAACACGCCGCGCACGGCGATGCCGCCCTGGGCGACCCTCGAGCAGCTCGAGGCGCACGCCGAGGGCCTCGTCTGCCTCTCCGGCTGCGCCCGCGACGGCGCCCTCGCCGGCTCCTGGGAGCGCGGCGACAGCGCCCGCGGCGAGCGGCTCGGCCGGCGCCTGCTCGAGACCTTCGGCCCGAGCCACTTCCGGGTCGAGCTGCAGCGGCCCTACTGGCGCCGCGACCGCGCCCGCAACCGCTGGCTCTGCCTGCTCGCCGGCCGCCTCGGCGTCGCCACCGTCGCCACCGGCAACGTCCATGCCCACGCCCGCCGCCGCGCCCATCTCCAGGACACCCTGGTCGCGGTCGCTCGCAACCAGACGCTGGAGGAGTCCGAGCCGGCCCGCCGCGGCAACGCCAGCTCGGTCCTCGCCGCGCCGGCGGCGATGGCGGCGCGTTTCGCCGAGCACCCGGCGGCGGTCGCCGAGACCCTGCACCTCGCCGAGCGGCTCGAGTTCGACCTGCGGACCGACCTCGGCTATCGCTACCCGCAGGCCGAGGACGCCGATTTCGTCCTCGCCGAGCTCTGCCGCATCCGCCTCTTCGCGGCCTACGCCCGCGAGCCTCACTGGCAGGCGGCCGAAGCCCGCCTCGGCGAAGAGCTGACGACGATCCGCAAGCTCGGCCTCTCCGGCTTCTTCCTCCTCCACCACGAGCTGCTCGAGCTCGCCCGCGACGTCGCCGTCGAGGTCCGCGGCGACTCCGCCGCCCGCCGTCAGCTGCCGCCCGGCCGCGGCCGCGGCTCCAGCGTCAGCTCGATCGTCTGCTACCTGACCGGCCTTTCCCACATCGACCCGGTGAAGAACAACCTCTTCGCCGGCCGCTTCCTCAGCGAGGGGCTCGAATCGATGCCGGACATCGACCTCGACTTTCCCCGCGACGTCCGCGAGGTGCTGATCCCGCGCGTCCACGAGGTCTACGGGGCCGAGCGCTCGGCCCTCGTCGCCGCCTTCCCGACCTACCGCCCGCGCGGCGTCGTCCGCGACCTCGGCAAGGCGCTCGGGCTGCCGCCGGAGGAGATCGACAAGGTGGCGAAGACGGTCGGCTTCCACGAGACCTCGCGTGAGCTCGAGCGCGACCTCCACGCCGCGCTCGGCGGCGAGCGGGCGCGGGCGCCGCGCTGGCGGGCGCTGCTCGAGCTCGGCGCCGAGGCGCTGGGGCTGCCCCGCCACGCCTCCCAGCACTCGGGCGGGATGGTGATCTCGACCGAGCCGCTGGTCGAGGTCTGCCCGGTGGTGCCGGCGGCGATGGCCGGCCGCCAGATCGTCCAGTGGGATAAGGACTCCTGCGCCGACGCCGGCTTCCTCAAGATCGACCTGCTGGGGCTGGGGATGCTCTCGGCGGTCGAGCGCTGCGTCGACGAGATCGCCGCCGCCCGCGGCGAGTACGTCGACCTCTCGCGGATCGACATGGAGGACGAGATGACCTACGAGTCGATCCGCGCCGCCCAGACCACCGGCGTCTTCCAGATCGAGAGCCGGGCGCAGATGCAGATGCTGCCGCGGACCCGGCCGGAGAACCTCGACGACATCACCGTCCAGGTGGCGCTGGTGCGGCCGGGGCCGATCCAGGGCGGCGCCGTCCACCCCTACATCGAGCGGCGCAAGGCGCTGCGCGAGGTGCCGGGCTACGAAGTGCCCTACGAGCACGAGCTGCTGCGGCCGGCGCTGGAGGAGACGCTGGGGACGATCGTCTACCAGGAGCAGGTGATCGAGGTGGCGATGACACTGGCCGGCTTCGAGGCGGCGGAGGCCGAGGGGCTGCGGCGGGCGATGAGCCGCAAGCGCTCGCAGGAGGCGATCGAACAGCACCGCGACGCCTTCCTGGTCGGCGCCGTCGGCAAGGAGGTGCCGCTGGCGACCGCCGAACGGGTCTGGCGGCAGATCCAGGGCTTCTCCGGCTTCGGCTTCCCGAAGGCCCACTCGACCGCCTTCGGGCTGCTCGCCTACCAGTCGGCCTGGCTGCGGATGCACTACGGCCCGGAGTTCCTCTGCTCGCTGCTGAACGAGCAGCCGATGGGCTTCTACCCGCCGGACTCGCTGGTCCACGAGGCACAGCGGCGCGGCATCCGCGTCGCCCCGCCGGACGCCAACCGCAGCCGCCTCCTCTGCCACGTCGAAACCCCGCGCCAGAACCCGGAGCTGCGCGGCGGCCTCGTCGTCCGGGTCGGGCTCGGCTACGTCAAGGGGGTGAAGAGGGAGGAGATGGAGGCGCTGGTGGCCGAGCGCGAGCGGGGCGGGCCCTACCGGGGGATCGCCGATCTGGCCTCGCGCTCGGGGGCGGGGCTGGCGAGCCTCGAGCTGCTGGCCTGGGCCGGCGCCCTCGACCGCATCCCCCGCGACCCGAGCGGCGGCCGGCGGCGGGCGCTGTGGGCGGTCGGGGTGACCGCCAACGGCCGCGGCTCACGCGACGGCACCCAGCTGGCGCTGCCGATCGAGCCGCCGGACGCGCCCGAGCTGGAGCCGCTCGGCGAGTGGGGCGAGCTGATCGCCGACTACCGGACCACCGGCATGGTCCTCGGCCGCCACCCGATGGAGCTGATGCGCTCCGAGCTCGACCCCGAGATCCTCCGCAGCTCCGAGCTCGAGCGGGCCGAGGACGGGGCGGCGGTCGTGGTCGCCGGAATGGTCACCGCCCGCCAGCGGCCGGAGACGGCGAAGGGCGTCGTCTTCATGCTGATCGAGGACGAGCGCGGCAGCGTCAACCTGATCGTGCCGCCGCGCGTCTACGATCGCCACCGCCGCGTCGTCCGCGCCTCGCCCCTGGTCCGCGCCGCCGGCAAGCTCGAGCGCCGCGAAGGGACGACCAACGTCGTCGTCCGTGAGATCGCCGAGCTGGAGCGGGTCGGCGGCGAGGCGGTGGAGCGGCGGGTGCGGCCGCCGAGGCGGGAACCGCCGGCCGGCGAGGGGTCGCGGCGGGAGCGGGAGATGGTTGTGGTGGAGCTGCGCGAGGTCGCCCCCGCCGGCCACAGCTTCGGCCGTCGCGGGCGCTGACCTCGGGCGCCGATTTCGCCCGCAATCCCGCAAAAGCCCTGGTTAGCCTGGCAATGCACAATTGGCCTTGACTTTTCAAAGAGAGCTATTTACGCTGCGACCCCTGAGCATTTGCAAAGCGAATGCAGCACTGAAGTTCACCATTCGCCCGTAGCTCAATTTGGCAAGAGCAACGGATTACTACTCCGAAGATACGGGTTCGAGTCCCGTCGGGCGAGCTATCGATTTCACACTGTTGCTCGCTCAAACCCCAACCACAAAGTGGACACAATGGAGAACTACACGCAGGACACCGAACAGAACGGCATCGCAGCTCTTTCCGGTGAGTCGCACTCACCTGAGGGCGAGCGCAGTTCTCCTCCGCAGGCTGCCGCTGCGCCGGAGTCACCCAACGGTGAGAGCAGGTGGCGCCTGATCGAGATCACCTCCAGCGAGCGCGACGAAGTCGCCGCTCACCTCGACGAAGGCCTGCTCGAGAAGGCGGCCCGCACCGAGCTGCCGTTCAAATCGTCTGAGTTCTTCAACGAGGCCGAGGTTGCCGAGGGCCTGCTGCCCGAGCCGGTGCGCGCGGCGTACACCGAACTCCGCTGGGGCCTTTGTGACTGTGTGGTCGTCCGCGGACTGCCCCACGACGAAACCGTGAAGGACATGCCGGGTCAGCCGTCCCGCGACGGCCACGCTCCGGCTCGCGGCCACGGACTGGTGGCGGCGGCGGTGCGGCGGCTCGGTCACGAGTACTCCTACGCGAAAGAGAAGGGCGGCGCCCTCGTCCACGACATCTTCCCGACCAAGTCGGGAGCGGCGAAACAGTCGAACGAATCGTGGCAGGTCGACCTCAGCCTTCACACCGAGAACGCCTTCCATCCGCTGCGGCCGGACTTCGTCGTCCTCTACTGCGTGCGTGCGCCCAGCGTGCCGCCGGCGACGCACCTGTCGCTGCTGCTGGAGATCCTTCCCAACCTCACCGACGAGGAGATGTCGGTGCTGCGCGAAGAGCGGTTCACGATCGACGTGGTCGACAGCTTCCTGACCGGCGGCGAGCAGGACGCGACGCTGCCGCTCAAGGTCCTCGACGGGGCGTCCCGGATGCCCCTGGTCCGCTGGCACCAGTCGGTCAAAGGAACGGACGACCCGTCGCGGCACGCGGCCGGCGTCTTCTCCGAAGAGGCGATCGCCGCCGCCCAGCCCGTCCGCCTGCAGCCCGGCGACCTGCTCGCCTTCGCCAACGACCGTGCCCTCCACGGCCGCGACAAGTTCGACGCGACCCTGGACGGCTCGGACCGCTGGCTGCTGCGCTCCTACGTCAGGCGCGACCTCTCGCAGCTGATGCCGTTCCTGGCGCCTTCGCAGCCGAACGCGATCCGCCTTGACCTGGCAGCTCGTGCCGTCGCCTGAGACCAGTGTCTTGCCCACCGCCGGGCAGGCGGTGGGCGATGTGGGACAGGCTGAGAGGCGCTGCGCCCGCGATCTCGCCGCGGCGCCCGGGGGGAGCGTCGCGGTCAGGGGCTGGGTCACGGCGGTGCAGCGCAAGCGCGACCGCGTCGCGCTGACCGTCCGCGACCACACCGGCGAGGTGCGCTGTGTCAGCCAGGACCCGGCCGTTCTCGCGGCCCTCGAGCCGGCGACTCCCCACAGCGGCGTCTCGCTGGTCGGCGAGGTGAGGCCCGGCCGCGGCGAGGGAGTCCAGCTCGAGATCGAGAGGGTCGAGAGCATGCTGCCCGCCGCGGACCCGCTGCCGCTGAAGGGGAACAGCGCCGCCGCGGACCGGCTCGACTACCGCTACTTCGACCTCCGCGATCCCGAAAGGTTCGCGATCTTCAAGATCTTCTCCGCGGTCGAGACGGCGATCCGCGGCTACCTGGCCGAGCAGGGGTTCATCTCGATCCACGCGCCGCGGATCACCGGCGGCGGCAGCGAGTCGGGGGCCGCCGTCTTCCAGCTGCCCTACTTCGGCGAGACGGCGTGCCTGGTGCAGTCGATCCAGTTCTACGCGCAGATGGCGATCGGCGCCGGCTTCGACCGGGTCTTCGACATCGGCCCCGTCTTCCGGGCCGAGAACAGCCTGACCAACCGCCACGCAACCGAGTTCACCTGCCTGCACGTCGAGTTCGCCTGGATGCACTCGCACGAGGACCTGATGGCGCTCGAGGAAGCGCTGATCCGGCATGTGCTGAACGAGGTCGCCGACCAGCACGGGGAGGAGATCGAGGAGCTGTTCGGGTTGCGGGTCAACCCGTTCGAGGCGCCGATCCCGCGCATCCCGTTCGCGCGAGCCATCGAGCTCGTCGCAGACGACGACGAGCCGCGGGCGCAGCTGACCGCCCGCGACGAGCGAGCGCTCTCGAAGTACGTGCACGCCGAGCTCGGCCACGACTTCGTCTTCGTCACCGACTTCCCCGCCGAGGAACGGCCCTTCTACACGATGGCGGCCGACGGCGAGGGCGCTGACGGCCTCTCGGAGACCCGCAGCTTCGATCTGCTCTGGCGCGGCGTCGAGATCACCTCGGGCTGCCAGCGCGAGCACCGCTCCGAGCGCCTCTACGACCAGGCTCGCGCCGACCTGGGGGATGCCGCGCTCGATCAGTACCTCGGCAAGTACTACCTCGACATGTTCAACTACGGCTGCCCACCGCACGGTGGGTTCGGGATCGGCCTCGACCGGTTCCTGATGCTCCTGCTCGGGCAGCCCTCGCTGCAGGAGACGAGCTTCGTCTTCCGCGGCCCGGAACGGTTCACCCCCTGAGCATGGAGGCGGCGGTGGCGACAGACGCTGTCAGCCCGAGTCGCGGCCCGATCCAGCGACGCCTGCTGGCGTTGCTCGAGGAGGGCGTCGGGAGCCGGAGCTTCGCGACGGGACTTGCCTCGCGCTCGTCCCTCGGCCCCTGCATCCTCACCGTGCGGCAGCATTCGCCGGGCGAGCCCGACGGCGGCCTCGCCGAGGCGGAGCGGTGGCTCGCCGCCCAGCCCGAGGTCGAGGAAGTGGCGGCGAAAAACGCCCACCTCCACGTCAGGGTGACGACCGCGGCCCTGCGCTCGTGGCTGTCGGACGCCTACGCGGACTCCGGAGGCGCCACAACCGAAGCACGGGTGTCGACCCAGGTGGCGGTGCCGCGCGAGGGGCGGCCCTGCTCGCTCAGTTGCTTCCGGCGCATCGCCGTCGGCTACGCGGTCGGGCCGGCGCTCTCCGCGAACGGCGTCGCGGCGACCGTGACCAGCTACGACGGCGAGGACGTGCGGGTCGCGGCCGCGGCGACGGACGCAGGCGGTGAGCGCATGGTCGAGGTCGCGGAGGTGGACGCCCGGCACGACCGGCTGCGAGCCCGGCACGGCGGTGTCGTCACGGTCGAGGATCTGCTGGACGATCTGGAGGGCGATGCTGCCACGCAGCGCTGGGGCGAGAGCTACCCGCGGGCGCTGCTGCACTTCCTGATGACCGGGGTGCCGCGGCAGAAGCGGATGCCGCTCGACGATCAGGGATTCCGCCGCCGCGAGGCCGAGCTCGATGAGATCCTCGCCGCGCGGGAGCTGGCGAGGGCGGGCGGCAGCGCCGGGGCCGACTCGTCGTCGCAGGCGGAGGACGACGACTGCGTCAGGGAGCTGATCGCCGGCGTCGAGTCCGTCGACGGGATGGTGGGGCGAACCGCCCACCAGCTGGACCCGGCGCCGCTCAACCGCCTCGCCGGCTCGATGGCGCAGGCCGTGGCGGGGGCGGAGAGCGCCCTGCAGGCCGGCGACCCGCTGTGGGAGGCATCGGCCAATGCACTCGATCGGGTCCTGCGGGTCCTGAACGCCGACGTCCCGGACCGCGGCGCGAACACGACGGCTCTGGCCGCTTAGGAACCGGCGCCGAGGTCAGGGGCGCCGGTCAGCTCGCGGCTGAGGTCCCAGAGCCGCCGGCGCGCCTCCGGGTCATAGGCCTGCTCCTTCGCCCTCGCTTCCTGCCGGCGGTCGAAGAACCGGCCGGTGAGGCCCTCGACGTCGGCGCCGATCGCCAGCCGCACGGTCGCCTCGATCCCGTCCTCGAGCGAGTCGACCGATTCGCCGTGCTGCTCGAGCACCATCTTCGTCGGCATGAAGGTCGAGGGATGCAGGCTGGTTACGGCCACGCCCGAGTCGGGCCCGAGCCGCTCCGCCAGCTCGAAGCCGAAGCTGATCTGGGCCAGCTTGCTCTGGGCGTAGGCGCGGCTGCCGCTGTAGCCGCGCTCGATCTGGGGATCGTCGAAATCGATCGGCGCCTGACCGAGCGAGGCGACCTCGACGATCCGCGCCGGCGCCGAGCGGCGCAGTAGCGGCAGCAGCTCCATGATCAGCAGGAAGCCGGCCAGGTAGTTGACCGCGAACCGCAGCTCGTACCCGTCCTCGCTCTCCTGCCGCGTCGTCAGCTCCGGCTTCCCCGACCCGATCCCCGCGTTGCTGACAAGCACCTGAAGCGCACCCGTCGACCCCTCCACCTCCCGCGTCAGCCCTCTCACCCGCTCGAGCGACCCGAAATCCGCGCAGTGCGTCACCAGCCGATCATTCCCAGTCGCCGCCGCAATCTCACCCGCCGCCCGCTCCAACTTCCCCCCGTCACGACCGTGCAAATGAACGCTCAGCCCAGCCGCAGCCAGCCGCTCGGCAACACCCCGCCCCAGCCCGTCCGTCGCACCAGTCACCAGTGCCACTTGCTCAGCCATCGAACCTCCTCAGTCGGCGTTTCAGAACTGCTACCCGATCCCCCCTTCCAAGGTCCGGACCCGTCCCGCCATTCCCGCCCCCCATCCCTCGGAAGCTAAAACCAAGGGGGGTCAACCCTCTCCCTTGGGAGCTCCGGTGATTCGAGCCGCCGGTGACGGTCGTGAGCGGGTGCGGGTGGTCCCTCCCCGGACACTCCAGAAAAAATTGTCGGAGGCAATTTTTTCG
>DASXOF010000118.1:0-5506 GCA_036494495.1 Solirubrobacterales bacterium
GGGTGGGGATCGGGGGACCCTCCGAACGTTTTGCGGGTGAGGCCCGGAGCTCGAAAGAGGCGGCAGCCGAATCCTCCACACGCCGACAGCCCGAGAGAGGAGGGTCCCCCGATCCCCACCTTCCGCACCGCTTCGTCTAGCCCGCTGTCTAAACGCCGCCCCATTCCCTAGCCTGGCCACTCCATGACCGACGCTGGCCAG
The DNA here is from genome assembly GCA_036494495.1 of Solirubrobacterales bacterium. Classification (GTDB taxonomy): domain Bacteria; phylum Actinomycetota; class Thermoleophilia; order Solirubrobacterales; family 70-9; genus VAYN01. Next base: position 202 of record DASXOF010000118.1, read on the forward strand.
ACAGCCGACGCCCTTCTCTCCGACCTCGGCTACACCTCCTGGCGTCCCGGCCAGCGCGACGCGGTGATCGCGGCCCTCGAAGGTCGCGACTCGCTGATCGTGATGCCGACCGGCGGCGGGAAGAGCCTCTGCTACCAGCTGCCGGGGCTCGCCACCGAGGACCTGACGATCGTCGTCAGCCCGCTGATCGCGTTGATGCGCGATCAGTGGACGCGGCTGCGGGCGGCGGGGCGGCCGGTGACGATGATCGCCTCCGGGATGGACGAAGGCCAGGCCTGGTCGGCGCTCGAGGACGTCCGCAGCGGCGAGGCGCGGATCGTCTACTGCTCGCCCGAGCGCTTCGCCTCCAATGCCTTCCTCGAAGCGCTCTCGTTCCGGCGGGTCGACCTGCTGGCGGTCGACGAGGCGCACTGCGTCTCCGAGTGGGGCCACGACTTCCGCCCCGACTACCTGCGGCTGCCGCAGATCGCCGAGCGGCTGGGGCGGCCGACGGTGATGGCCTGCACGGCCACGGCGACGGTCGCGGTCGCCCGCGAGGTCGCCTCCCGCTTCGGCATGCGAGAGCCGCTGCAGGTGCGCTCCGGCTTCGACCGTCCGAACCTCTCCTTCGACGTCGTGCCGCTCGAAGGGACCGGCTCCAAGGCGCGCCGCCAGGCGCTGCTCGAGGCCGGCTTGAAGGACCCGGCCAACCGGCCGGCGATCGTCTACTGCGGCACCCGACGCGACACCGAGGAGGTGACCGAGACGCTGCGCGAAGCCGGGATCGCCGCCCGCGCCTACCACGCCGGAATGGACCCCGAGGAGCGGACCGCGGTGCAGGGCCGCTTCATGGCCGGCGGCGAGCGCAACCTCGACGTGATCGTCGCCACCAACGCCTTCGGGATGGGCGTCGACAAAGCCGACGTGCGCTCGGTCTGGCACATGACGATCCCGACCTCGGTCGAGGCCTACTACCAGGAGGCGGGCCGCGGCGGCCGCGACGGCCTCCCCGCCCGCGCGGTGCTGCTGGCGATGAAGGCCGACCTCGGCCGCCTCGTCCGCTTCAACGAACAGCGCAAGGGCGACCCCGAGCTGGCGATCGCCCACGAGCGCGGCTGGCGCGCCTACCACGCGATCAAGTCCTTCATCTACGACGAGCGCTGCCGGCGCCGGGCGCTGCTCGACCACTTCGGCGACCGCGCTGCCGGGGCGCCGCTCGAGCGCTGCTGCGACGTCTGCGACGGCCGCGCCTGGCTGCCGGACCCGGAGACGATCGCGGTCCGCCGCCCCGCCCGCGCGTCGGGCTCCTCCGCCCCGGCCCCCGAGCTCGGCGCCGCCGACGCGCCGCTGTTCGAGGAGCTGAAAGCCTGGCGGCTGCGCGCCGCCGCCGGCAAGCCCGCCTACACGGTGGCGAACAACCGCACCCTGACCGCGATCGCAACGGTGCGCCCGCGCGACGAGCAGGAGCTGCTGGCGATCTCCGGCGTCGGCCCCGCCTTCATCGAGAAGTTCGCCCCCGAGGTCCTCGCGATCGTCGCCGGGCAGCAGTCGCTCGCGGCGTAGTTGGCGCGTTAGTCGCCACATAGGCGACCGGCGCGCCATTACCCGCAACAGCCGTTGCAGCGACTACGCGGCAAGCAGGGGGTCGGACCGCAAATTGCGAGCATGAACGGCGGTTCGCAGTGTTGCACCCGGCATGAGGCTTCGCTCCCGCCCGAACATCCGCGCCGCGCTGGCGGCGGCCCTGGTGGCCGTGCTTGCGCTGGCCGCTTTCGGGGGCACCGCGCAGGCCGCTCCCAACGCGTTGCTCGAACCGCCCGGCAGCAAGGTCTGGTTCGGCGTCTCCGACACCGGCAACATGGCCGACTTCGGCCACTTCTCCGAATCGGTCGGCAAGCACCCGGCGGTGATCGAGTCGTTCCGCACCTGGGGCGCCGAATTCCCCGACTCGATCGTCCGCTGGCAGACCGCCCGCGCCCGGCCGATGCTCCACATCACCACCGCCGACCCGAGCGACGGCCACGAGCTGATCTCGCTGCAGGAAATCGCCGAAGGCGACGGCGACGCCTACCTGATCCGGCTCAACAAGCTCTTCGCCTCGAAGGAAATGCGCGCCTACATCCGCCCGCTCGGCGAGCCGAACCGCTGCCTCAACGTCTACGCCGCCTATGACTGCGGCGGCGCCCTGAAGAGCAGCAGCGACGCGCCGCGCTGGTACAAACTCGCCTTCCGCCGCATCTACGTGATCGTCCACGGCGGCGGCAGCCGCCACGCGATCAACCTGCGGCTGCACGAAGCCGGCCTGGCCGGCCTCACGGTCTACGTCCGCGGCCTGCCGAAAGCGCCGATCGCCGTCGTCTGGAGCCCGCTGCCCGCCGGCTCGCCGACGATCCCGAAGAACCGGCCGCGCTTCTTCTACCCCGGCAACCGCTGGGTCGACTGGACCGGCACCGACTTCTACGCCGCCTATCCGGAATGGAGCGCCCTCACCCACCTCTACCGCCGTTACTCGACGAAGCCGTTCGCGATCACCGAGTGGGGCGTGGAAAGCGGCGACGATCCCTCCTTCGTGCAGCACCTCTTCGCCTGGGTGGAGGGTCACCCGCGCTGCCGGATGCTCGTCTACTACCAGGACTTCGGCAGCTCCTCTACCTACCGGATCCAGAACTACTCGGCGAGCCTTTCGGTGCTGGCTTCGCAGCTGCACTCGGGGCTCTTCCCGAGCTACGCGCCGGCTGCCCCGCAGCTACCCCCACCACCGCCCGGTGGGGTCGGAGCGCCGTGATGCTCGAGTACCCGGTCAGGTAGATCCAGCGCCCGTCGGAGATCACCGGCGTGTAGGTGCCCTTCGGGTAGCGCCAGACACGGCGGCCGCTGCGCATCATGAAGCCGGTGGTCGTTTTGTGGGTGAACTCGGCGACGTAGACGATGTTGCCGATCGCCGAGAGCGAGCCGACCACCTGACCGCCGGCCGAGCGGCTCCAGCGCAGGCTCCCGTCCTTCGCGTCGAGGGCGTAGACGTTGCCGTCGAAAGAGCCGATGAAGACGGTCGGCGGGCTGTGCTTGCTGCTGGCGACGGCGGGGCCGGAGTAGGCGTAGCCGCCGGTCGAGTAGGACCAGGCGAGGGCGCCGTCGGAGGCGTCGTAGGAGTAGACGCGGCCGTCGTTGTTGCCGGCATAGACGCGGCCGTAGGCGACCGCCGCGGTCGAGTAGAACTGGCCCGAGCCGCCGAAGCCGGGGCCGAGCGAGCCGCTCTGCCAGATCAGCTTGCCGGTCTTGGCGTCGACCGCGTTCATGTGGCCGCCGTAGTCGCCGACGTAGAGCCGCCCGCCGTAGTAGGCCGGCGCCGCCTTCACCGCCCCGCCGAGCTGGGTTTTCCAGCGAATCTGGCCGCGCCCGGTGCTGAGCGCGTAGAGGTAGCCGTTTTCGCAGCCGAAGTAGACGGTGCGCCCGACCACCAATGGCGAGGACTCGGCTCGTCCCGGCAGCTGCCGCTTCCAGATCAGCTTGCCGGTGCGGGCGTCGAGCTTGACGATGTGGCCGGGTTCGAGGTTGACGATGTAGAGGCGGTGGTGGGCGTAGGCCGGCGAGGAGGCGTTTTTGAGCCCGACCCGCCGTTCCCAGAGCTTGTGGCCGTTGCGGGCGTCGAGCGAGAAGGCGAAGCCGGAGTTGTTCACCGCGTAGAGCCGGCCGTCGACGTAGATCGGCGGGAACTCGAGCAGCGGCTTCTGCGTGTAGCGCCAGACTTTTTCGAACGGCGGGCTGACCCCGACCACCGGCAGGTACTTGGTTCGGGCCCGGTTGGAGCCGTAGAAGGGCCAGTTGATCGTCTGCCGCCCGGTGACCTTCTTCGCCGGCGGCGGCTGGTGCGGTTCGAACTTTTCGATCGCCTGCTGGTTGTGGACGTCGGCGGGGCGCTTCAGGTGCTGGTAGGCGATCGCCACGGCGCCGATCGCGCCCAGCGCCAGCAGGACGATCGCCAGCAGGCGGTTGGAGCGGCGGTGGAGATGAGGCTCGAGCGAGGGAAGTTGCATCGAGAGCAGCTAGTAACCCAGCTTCCAGCGTTTCGGTTCGCTTTCCGGGACGGCCCCGACCTCTCCGCGCAGGGCGAGGTGGTCGAGGTGGGCGAGCACGATCTGCAGCAGCCAGCCGGCGGAGAGCGGGTTGAGGCGGCCCTCGCCGGCGATCGCGGTGACGATCTCGAAGGCGGTCAGCTCTCCCCCCTCGCGCAGGGCGTCGCGCACCCGGCCGAGGTTGAGCTCGACCTGGCGGCGGGCCTCGGCGATCTTCGCCTCGGGGTCGCGGAAGGTGCGACCGTGGCCGGGCAGACACAGGTCGACCTCGAGCGGCTCGACGGCGTCGAGGCTGGCGAGGAACTCGCCGACCGGGTCGGGGGTGTGGCCGTAGTCGAAGAAGAGGACGGTGCGGCCGAGCAGGTGGTCGCCGGTCAGCATCAGCCGCCGCTCGGGCTGGTGGAGGACGACGTGCGAGGGCGCGTGGCCGGGGGTGTGGTGGACCTGCCAGGTGCCGAGGTCGGTCTCGACCTCGACCCCGGGGACGAGCTCGCGGTCGGGCTCGCGCAGCCCCTCGATCCCCGTTTCTTCGTCGCCGTCGCGGGCTTCGCGGTAGCGCTCGAGCGCCGCCGCCGGCACCCCGCTCTGGCGGCCGACCTCGAGCCGCCGCTCGAGCGCCGCCGCCGGGTCGCCGGCCATCAGCCGCACGTGGCCCCAGGCCGGGTGCATCCAGAGATCGCAGCCGGCGGCGGCGGTGATCGGCCCGGCGAGGCCGTAGTGGTCGGAGTGCGAGTGGGTGCAGACCAGGAGGCGCACGTCCTCGACCCCGAACCCGGCCTGGGCCAGAGCCAGGTCGAGCGCCCGCAGCCGCCCGGGGCCGCCCATCCCGGTGTCGAAGAGGACGATGCCGCCGTCGGCGGCGATCGCCCAGGCGTTGCCGTGCGGGACCCCGGGCCATGGCAGCGGCAGCCGCAGCCGCCAGACGCCGGGCAGCTCGCGGTCGGTGCGGGGGGCGATCTTTTTCTCGGTCTCGGCCATCTGCTCGTCCGACAGGTTGTCAACCCGGCAGGCTGGGGTGCTGCAGCTCCTGCATCGCGCCGGCCACGGCGAAGCAGAGGGCGCCGGTCAGGGTCGACCAGTTGGCGACGCCGACCGCCAGCGCGTCGCCGGTCGCGGGACGGAGGAAGGCGGCGATCGCGGCGACCATGAAGAGGACCGAGCCGAGCTGGTTGACGAGCGCCATCGCCCACTCGAGCCACTCGTGGGTGTCGGGCCGCCGCCCCCGCCAGAGCACCACGAGGGTGATCTGGCCG
>DASXOF010000119.1:0-21580 GCA_036494495.1 Solirubrobacterales bacterium
CGAGCTCGTCGTCGGCGTCGCGGGCGAGGCCGAGCGAGTCGACCAGGCGCTCGATCACCGGTGTCGAGGCCTTCACCTCCCTCCCCGGCTCCGGTTTGACGACGCCGCTGAGGATCAGCCGCTGCCGGGCCCGGGTGGCGGCGACGTGGAAGAGTCGAAGGCCCTCTTCGGAGTCGCGTGCGCGGCTCTCTTCCAGCAGCTCCGCATACTCGTAGAGGTTGATCGAGGCGGTGCCGAGGCGGCGCAGCTGCATCCCCACCCGCGGCGGCTGCTCGCGACGGAGGAGGAGAAGCGGCGGCCGGGCGCCGGCGAGGAGGCTGCGGGAGAGGTCGGGGACGGCGACGACGTCGAACTCGAGCCCCTTGGCGTTGTGGACGGTCATGATCCGCACCCCGTCGTGGCCCTCGGCGGCGGTCGCCGCCTGCGCCTCGGCGTCGCTTTCGGCCCGCGCCGCGAGGAAGTCGAGGAAGCCGCGCAGGTCGCGGCCCTCGCGCTCCTCGAACTCGTCGGCAAGCCGGGTCAGCTTGCGGACGTTGGCGAAGCGGGCCTCGCCGGCCGGCCGCATCAGCACCGCGAGGTCGTAGCCGGTGAGGCTGATCGCCTCCTCGATCAGGGCCGAGAGCGCCAGCCGCGGCGCCCGCTCGCGGAGGCCGGTCAGGCGCGCTGCGAAGGTCGCGAGCAGCGCCAGCTCCTCCTCGCCGATCGCCTCCAGCCGCTCCGGCTCGGCCAGCTCCGACTCCCCGAGGCCGACCGCCCGCTCGAGCGCCGGCCAGACGTGGCGCTTGCGCCCCGCTGCCATCCGCAGCAGCCAGAGGGTGTCGGGGGCGGCGCCGACCGCGGGCGAGGCGAGGGCGCCGAACAGGGCCTCGTCGTCGAGCGGGTTGGCGACGGTGCGGAGCAGGGCGGTGACGTCGGCGACCTGCTGCTGGGACCAGTAGCCGCGGCCGCCGACCACGTAGGGCCGCAGGCCGGCCCGCTCGAGCGAGTCCTCGTAGGCGTCGAGGTGGGTGTAGGCGCGCAGCAGGACGACCATGGCGCCGCGCTCGACCCCGGCGGCGGTGAGCTCGCGCAGGCGCTCGGCCACCGCCCGTGCCTCGGCCAGGCAGTTGAGCGGGGTGGAGGCGTCGATCGCCGGCTCCAGCTCGATCCCGCCGCTGTCCCAGCCGTCGCGTGCCGTCAGCAGCAGCTCGACCGCGGGGCCGGGGCCGGGCGGGGGGTCCTCGGGCGCGGGGGCGCCGGCCCGCAGCGGCCGGTAGCGCGCGCCGAGCAGCGCCTCGCCGAAGAGGTTGACGGCGCCGATCACCTCCGGTCGCGAGCGGAAGTTGCCGGAGAGCTCCATCAGCTCGGCGTCGGCGCGGCGCTCGGCCTCGTCGCGCTGGGCGCGGAAGACGTCGAGGTCGGCGTGGCGGAAGCCGTAGATCGACTGCAGCTCGTCGCCGACCACGACCAGCTGCGAGCCCGGTCCGTGCAGCGCCTCGACCAGCCGCAGCTGCAGCCGGTTGGTGTCCTGGAACTCGTCGACCAGGAGGTGGCGGAAGCGGCTGCGGTAGGCCTCGCCGATCTCGGCCCGCTCGAGCAGCCGCGCGGCGAGGATCTGCAGATCCTCGAAGTCGATCCCGCCTCGCCGCTCCTTGGCTGCCCCGAAGCGGCCCGAGTAGAGCTGCAGCAGGGTGGCGACGTGGCCGTAGGCCTCGCCGCCCTCGCCGATCTCGGCGCTGCGCGAGACCGCCGCCTCGACCGCCTCGCGGTAGGCGGCCAGCGGCTTCGCCCGGCTCTCGGTGCGGAAGGCGCGGAGCTGGTCGAGCTGCGGCGGCGGGCCGGGCTCGGCGAGCCGCTCCGCCGCCCGGCGCACCGGATCGCATTTCGGGTCCTCGGGGTCGGCCTCGGCCAGCACCGCGTCGGCCGCCTCGGCCAGGCGCCGCAGCGCGCCGTCGAGGTCCGGGGGCAGCGGCTCCGGCAGCTGCGGCTCGGCGACGCCGCGGCCGCGCAGCTCGTCGTGGGCGCCGGCGACGATCGCCCGCAGCCCCTCGATCTCGAAGGCGGCGACGGTCTCCTCGCGGCGCGGGTCGGCGTCGGCGAGGAACTCGGCCAGCGCCTCGTCGAAAGCGTCGCGGGCGGCCCGCGCCGCCTCCGGCGCGTCGAGCACGCGGAAGCCCGGATCGATCCCGGCCGCCACCGGGTGGGCGGCGAGCAGCCGGTTGCAGAAGCCGTGGATCGTCGTCACCCAGGCGCCGCCGAAGGAGGCGAGCAGCTCGCGGGCGCGGTCCTCGCCGGCGTCGGCGCGGCGAGCCAGCTCGGCGCGGATCCGCGCCCGCAGCTCCGCTGCGGCCTTGTCGGTGAAGGTGAAGGCGAGGATCGCGTCGGGGGAGACCCGCTTCTCGCAGACGAGGCGGCAGTAGCGGTCGACCATCACCCCGGTCTTGCCGGTGCCGGCGCCCGCCTCGAGCAGGACGTCGCCGCTGGCGGCGCCGATCGCCGCCGCCTGCTCGGGGGTCGGCTGCCGGGCCGGCGGCTCGGCGTTGATCGGCGCCTCGGCGGGCGCGGTGTTCGGCAGCGCCTCGCTCATCGCTCCTCCGCCTCCCAGTCCTCCTCGTAGGCGGGGGCGCGGTCGCGGCGGCAGACCGGCGCGTACTCGCAGAAGGCAGGGCAGACGTCGTGGCCGCGAAGGCCCTCGCGCGGGCCGGGGTCGCGGCGGATCTCGCCGGCGCGGATGCGGGCGACGATCGTCGCCGCCCGTCCCCGGGTCGCCTCCAGCAGCTCGCCCAGCTCCTCGTCGGGGACGACGTCGCGCGAATAGAGCTCGTAACCGGCGAGGTCGCCTGCCGACTCCGCCGCGACGACCCCCCGCGGCCGCCGGGTCGAGGTCCCGCGCAGCGCGTGGTAGAGGCCGCCGACCGGGGTCCCGCCCCAGAGATCCTCGACCGCGAGCAGGTAGAGCGGCAGCTGCAGCTTCGCCCGCTCCTCGAACTTCTCGCGCGGCGTCACCGAGCCCGAGAGCTTGTAGTCGACGACCACGGTGCGGCCGTCGGGGCTGCGGTCGACCCGGTCGATCGCCCCGTGGAGGCCCCAGCCGCCGAGGTCGAGCGCCGGACGCTCGCTGTCGGTCTCCCCGCCGCCGAAGGACGCCTCGAGCAGCCAGGGCTCGAAGCCACCGGTCTCGCGCTCGGCCTCCTCGGCGAGGAAGCGTTCGAGCAGGCGCTCGACCCGGCGCAGCATCGCCCGCTCGGCCGGGTGGGTGCCGAGCTCGCGCTCGGCCCCGACCGCGGCGACGATCTCACGCCCGCGCGCCAGCCAGGCCGGCAGCGAGCCGGGGCGGGGGAGGGGGTCGCCGCCGGGGCGCTCCTTATATAGGCGGTCCAGGGCGGCGTGCATCAGGCCGCCCTGGACCAGCGGGTCGGGCGGTGGCGCCAAGGGCTGGGGGTCGAGCTCGTGGTTGGCGAACCAGCGGTAGGAGCAGAGGTCGAACTCCTCCAGGGTGGTGCCGCCGTAGGCGGGGACGGCCGCCAGCGCGGCGAGCACCGCCGGGTTGGTCAGCGGGCCGGGGGCGCGGGCGGCGGCCTCGGCCCGGCGGGCGGCGTCGAGCCGGCGCTCGAGCCGCGCCGCCAGCTCGCCGCCGACCCCGGCGGCGCCGAGCAGCTCGGCGGCGTCGGCGCTCGGCCCGTGGGCGGCGAGCGCGCGGGCCAGCGCCCCCTCGGAGGGCGCCTCGGCGAGCGGCTCGACCACCCGGGCGAGGTCGCGCCCGAGCGTGATCGCCTCCTCGACCGGGTCCGGCTCGGCCCCGTCGGGCGGCGGCGCCAGCAGCGCCCGCACCGAGTCGAGATAGGGCGAGCGCGCCTCGGCGGCGCCGTTCTCGTCGCTGTCGCGGTAGGAGAGGTGGAGGCTGCGCCGCGGCAGCGCCAGGCAGGCCTGGAACAGGTAGCGCTCCTCGGCTTCGCGGTCGCGGCGCGGGTCGAGGCCGAGCGACTCGCGCTGGCTCTCGGAGAGGAAGGGGTCGGCGCCGCGGTCGCGGCGCGGGAACTCGCCGTCCTGCAGCGAGCCGACGAGGACGTGGTCGAAGCGGCCGGCCCGCAGCCGGTAGGGGCTGGCGATCCGCACCCGTCCCTCGACCGGGCCGCTCCAGGCGCGGAAGCGGAGGCCGGCGACGGTCGCCGCCAGCTCCTCGGGGCGCGGCGCCAGCGGCCCGAGCTCGGCCAGCTCGGCGAGCGCCGCGGCGATCGCGCCGGCCGCGCGCAGCTCGACCCCGTCGCCGGGGCCGAGGCTCGGGCCGTCGCCCTCGCCGCGCAGCGGCCGCGAGGCCATCGTCGCCGCCAGCCGCCCGACCGTCGCCGCCAGCTCGGCCGGCGATCGCGCCGCCGCCTCGCGCAGGCGCAGCAGGTCCCGGGGCGGCTCGCCCTCCTCCCCCTGCCAGAGGACCAGGGCCTCCTCGACCCCTTCGACCCGGCGCCGCCGCAGCCGCCGCTCGAGCCAGTCGACGCGGCCGGCGCTGAAGCCGGAGGGGCCGCGCAGGTAGCGCAGCAGGTCGGCGGCGCGGCGGCTGCCGAGCTCGGCCTGGAGCAGGGCGACGAGGGCGCCGCCGACGGCCGTGCCGGCGACCGCCAGCTCGGCCTCGAGCGCAGTCGCGATCCCGTTCGCCTCGAGGGCCGTCTGGACGGCGCGGCCGCGGCGGGTGGGGTCGCGGAGGGCGACCGCGATCTCGGATGGATCGGCGCCGCCGCCGTGGAGCAGGCGCGAGACCGCCGCCGCGATCGCCTCCGCCTCGCCGCGGACCCCGGCCGAGCGCAGCAGGGTGAGGCTCTCCTCGGGCGCGGTGGTGGGGGCGCCGGGCAGCCCGAAGCCGCGGGCCAGCGCGTAGAGCAGGTGCGACTCGGTGTTGGCCGGGTCCGGCTTGCAGGCTTCCTCGCTGAGATCCGGAGCGGCGGCGCGGAGCTGCTCGATCAGCCCCGCCCGGGCGCCGCCGAGGACCGGCATCCCCTCCTCATAAGGGACCGCGATCGTCACCTCGGTGGCGGCGGCGAGGGCGACGACGAGGTCGAACTGGTTGGGGGTCAGGTCGTCGAGCCCATATAGGAAGACCGGCCGCTCCCAGAACGCGGCGTCCTCGCGCAGCGCCGCGATCGCCGCCCGCGCGATCGCGTGCGAGTCGACCCTGCCGAGCCGGTCGCGGGCCGCCGCGTAGGCGCTGTAGATGGTGGAGACGTCGGCCAGGTAGGCGGAGCCCTCGAGGGTGGCGGCGCTCGCCTCGACCGTCCGCGGCTCGATCCCTGCCGCCTGCAGCTCGCCCAGCAGCCGCTCGCAGGCGGCGCCGAAGCCGGGCCGTTCGGCCGAGCGCCGCAGCGGCCCGAGGCGAGGCAGCCGCTCCGCCGTCGCCGCCTCGACCACCCGCAGCCGCTGGGCGGCGGTCAGCTCGGCCCCGGGCGGCGAGCCGGCGGCGGTGGCGACGGTGCGGAAGAGGGCGCCGAAGGTCATCGCCGAGGCGCCGAGGACGGCGCCGCCGGCGCTCAGCTCGCGCTCGAAGGAGAAGACATCGTCGGCGTTCGGCAGCACCAGGACGGGCTCGCGATCGAGCGCAGCGGCGAGCTCCCGCAGGATCACCCCCCGCTTGCCCGCGTTCGGCGGGCCGTGGATCAGCTTCAGCGGCACCGACCCACCTTATGCATGTCCGCGGCGCGCCCCGGGGGAGCCGCAAACTGCGGCCCTGCCGCCCCACTTTTGCCGTCTACCACCCCCTCTACCTTGTGCCTCACCCCATGTCCCTCTGCTTCGTCGACCCAGCTGATGCGATCCGCGCCATCGCCGACTCGATCGGCCGCGAGGCCCGCCGCCAGCTCCTCGGCGAGGCCGTCCGCGCCTGGGTCGACGAGATCCCGGACACCGAGCTGGAGGTCCACTACGCGAAGGCGATCTCCGAGCTCGACGAGCACGACCTCTCGATGCTCGCCGCCTGGCACGGCTCGCTCGAGGTCGGCACCCCGATCCCCAACCGCGACTTCCTGATGGGCGCCTTCGGCTCCCTCGGCGAGAATCGCCGCGAGGCCCTAAAGCTCGCCGCCGGCTTCCGCGGCGAGGAGGCCGTCGACTCCGGCGTCACCGAGGAGGACGCCCTGGAGTTGGTGTTGGGCCTCCTGAGCCCACCCCGCCTGATGCAGCTCGCCGTCGAGGCCGTAGAGCTGTACGTCTGGGACCGCGCCGGCAGCGACAACTAGCCGTCGCCGGGCAAGCGCCCGGGGTCTAGTCCCTCGGATTTGCACTTTTAGTCGCTATCCGACCAAAAACGCAAGTCCGCGCCGCGCGACTCCGGGACGCTTCACAAATCCGCCCAAAGACCGCCGGAGCGGGTAGCTACTCTCGGGACGTGGCTTCGGACACGCAGATGGGAGCGCCGGCGGTCGCCTATCCGGGCGTCGAGCCGACCGAGCGCACCGGGTCGGCGGTGCCCCCGCTCGCTCCGCACGTGCTCTGCATCTTCGGCGCCACCGGCGACCTGGCGCGGCGCAAGCTGCTGCCGGGGCTGCTCCACCTCTTCCAAGCGGGCTTGATGCCGGAATTCCGGGTGGTCGGGATCTCGATCGAGGAGATCTCCGGCGCCGAGTTCCGCGACCTCGCGGCCGAGGCCTGCCGGGAATTCGGCCACCACGCCTTCGACCAGGCGGAATGGAGCGAGTTCTCGGAGCGGCTCTCCTACGTCTCGGTCGCCGAGGCGCCGAAGGCGCTGAAGGGGATGGTCGAAGCGGCGCGCGAGGAGCTCGGCGAGGGGACCTGGCTCCTCCACTACCTGAGCGTGCCGCCGAAGGCGGCCGGCGACGTGATCGAGCTGCTCGGCGAGACCGGCCTCAACGAGCAGGCGCGGGTGGTGATGGAGAAGCCGTTCGGGACCGATCTAGCCTCGGCGCAGCAGCTGAACGAGATGGTCCACTGCGTCTTCCGCGAGGAGCAGGTGTTCCGGATCGACCACTTCCTCGGCAAGGAGGCGGCGCTCAACATCCTCGCCCTGCGCTTCGCCAACGGCCTCTTCGAGCCGATCTGGAACCGTGACCACATCGACCACATCCAGATCGACGTGCCGGAGGCGATCGGGGTGGGGTCGCGGGCGGCCTTCTACGACCAGACCGGCGCCTACCGCGACATGGTCGTCACCCACCTCTTCCAGATCCTCGCCTTCGTCGCGATGGAGCCGCCGACGGCGCTGGCGCCGGACCCGATCACCGAGGAGAAGAACAAGGTCTTCCGCAGCCTGCGGCCGCTCGACCCCGACTGGGTGGTGCGCGGCCAGTACGAGGGCTACCCGGCCGAGGTCGGGTGCGAGCGCTCGAGCACCGAGACCTTCGTCGCCCTGCGCAACGAGATCGACAACTGGCGCTGGAGCGGCGTCAAGTTCTACCTCCGCACCGGCAAGCGGATGGGCGAAGGGGCGCGGATCATCTCGATCGCCTTCCGCGAGCCGCCGCAGAGCATGTTCCCCGCCCACTCGCGGGTCGGCCGCTACGGCCCCGACCACCTCACCTTCGACCTCGACGAGTCCTCTCGCGTCTCGCTCTCCTTCTACGGCAAGCGGCCGGGGATGGGGATGGTCCTCGACAAGGCGAGCATGCAGTTCTCGCTCGACGAAACCGATTACCGGGGCGAGACCCTGGAGGCCTACGAGCGGCTGCTGCGCGACGCGATGGCCGGCGACCGCACCCTCTTCACCACCGCCCGCGACATCGAGCGCCTCTGGGAGATCTCGATGCCGATGCTGGAGAACCCGCCGCCGGTGCGGCCCTACCCGCCCGGCTCCTGGGGCCCGGCCGAGATCGGCGCCCTGATCGCGCCGAACAGCTGGCGGCTGCCGTTCGCGCGGCGTTGGCGCGAGCACGTGGTCGACGGCGCCGGGCGCAGGTAGCTCAGCCGAGCGCCGCGCGGATCGCCGGGATCGCCTGCTCGTTGTCGCGGAAGTGGACGGTGCGCATTCCCAGCCCCTCCGCCGCCGCGATGTTCGGCTCGAGGTCGTCGACGAACAGGCAGCGCTCGTACGGCACGCCGATCCGCCCGACCGTGATCTCGTAGATCCGCGCTTCCGGCTTGCGGTAGCCGACGAACCCCGAGTCGACCACCTCTTCGAAGATCTCGTCGACGGGCAGCATCGAGCGCCACAGCGGCTCCCACTCGCGGACGTTGTTGGTCAGCATCGCCATCCGCAGGCCGCGGCCGCGCAGCTCGCGCATCAGTTCGATCATCGGCGGGTTCGGGTCGAGCCCCTCGAACAGCGCTTCGCGGAAGCGGTGGACGTGGGTCTCGCGGCCGAGCAGCTCTTCCAGGGCGGCGCCGAGCTTGGCGAGGAAGGCGTCTTCGCTGACTTCGCCGCGCTCGAGCGGGAACAGCGGGTTCTCGCCGCTCCGCTCGGTAAGCATCCGCATCGCCGCGGCGAGGTCCTCGCCCTCGATCCCGAACTCCTCCTGGATCTTCGCGAAGGCCTCGAACAGGGGCGTGGTCAGGACGCCGCCGAAGTCGCAGACGACCGCCTCGATCGCGTCACCGCCATCGCCGCTCCGGGAGCCGGTCTGCTCAGGCACCGGTCCGCGCGACCTCGTAGTGGCCGAGGCCCTCGCGGCCCTCGACCGACCAGCGGAAGAAGGCGATCGTCGCGTCGAGCCCCTCGCGCTCGACCCGGACCGAGCTGATCAGCGTGCCGGCGCCGCGCAGCGGCCGCCCGTCCTCGGGATGGCTCCAGAGCTCGAGCGTCACCCGCCGCTGCACCTCGTCTTCGCCGTACTCGGTCGAGAGCAGCGCCTCCTCGAACTCGACCGGGGCGGCATCGGGGTCGCAGAGGACGGCGGCGATCTGCTCGTCGCCGTGCTCGCCGCGGCCGCCGGGGAGGGTCGAAGTCAGCGCCAGCAGGCCGCCGTCGGCGAAGACGATCCCGATCGACCGCCGCACTATCGTCGCCCGCTCCTCGCTCGTGGCCATCGCCCGCGCAGCCTATTGTCCTCGCCCAGGATGAGCGGCCCCGCAGCCCCCGAGGTCACGATCCGCGACGCCGATCCGGCACGCGACGCCGCCGCCTGCGCGGCGATCTACGCGCCCTCGGTCGAGGGCGGCGTCACCTCGTTCGAGCTGCGGGCGCCGGGCCCGGAGGAGATCGCCGAGCGGATGCGCGGCTACCAGCGCAGCCACCCCTGGCTGGTCGCCGAGCGCGGGGGAGAGGTGGTGGGCTACGCCTACGCCTGCGAGTTCAACCCGCGGCCGGCCTACCGCTGGAGCGCCACCGTCTCCGTCTACGTCGCCGCCGCCGAGCGCGGCCAGGGCCGCGGCCGCGCCCTCTACGAGGAGCTGTTCGCGCGGCTGCGCGGGCAGGGCTTCCGCATGGCCTGCGCCGGGATCACGCTGCCGAACGCGGCCAGCGTCCGCCTGCACGAGAGCCTCGGCTTCGAGCCGATCGGGGTCTATCGCGAGATCGGCTGGAAGGAGGGCGGCTGGCAGGACGTCGGCTGGTGGCAGCTGCAGCTGGCGCCCGCGCCCGCCGGGCCGCCCGCCGAGCCCCTGCCGCCGGGCTGAGCACCTCGTCCGGCTACCATTTGACGATGCCAGACGAGCAGAGCACCGCCCCCGAGGCGGCCACCCAGAACCCATCCGAGCCGACCCCGGCCGCCGAGCCGGCGCCCCCCGAGTCGCACTCGGAAACGCCGACCGAGGAAGACGTCTACGAGGCGCTCGAGGAGGTAATCGACCCCGAGCTCGGGCTCGACTTCGTCTCGCTCGGCCTCGTCTACGACGTCGAGATCGAGAAGGAAGAGGTCTACGTCACCTTCACCCTGACGACCCCCGCCTGCCCGATCGGCCCCCAGGTCTCCGAGCAGATGAAGGAGTTCGTCGGCGACCTCCCGGGCGTCTCCGCCGTGCACCCGAAGATGGTCTTCGACCCGGCCTGGAGCCCGGAGATGATGACCGACGACGCCAAGTTCGCCCTCGGCTTCTGAGCCGCTCGAACCCTGAAGTGCGCCACGGCCGGGGTCGGGTCCTCGCTCCCGGCGCTGTCGACCGCGACGGCGGTGAGCGTGTGCTTGCCCGGGGCGAGGTGGCCGAAGCGCAGCGAGGACGCGCACGGCGCGAACGGGCGGCTGTCGAGCTTGCAGCGGAAGGTCGAGTCGGGCTCGCTCGAGCGCAGGTCGAAGGCGAAGACCGGTGGGCGGCCCTTCAGCACGTGCTTGACGATCGTCGTATCGGGCGTCGACGCGGCGGGCAGTTTCGGACCAGTCGGGCCGGCGCTCGAAGGCTCTGAACCGGCGCTGTCCTCAGGGGCACCGCCGGGAGCCGCAAGCTGCGCCGAGGCGAGCACGTCGAGATAGGAAAAGTCCCGGTAAGGGCATTGCTCGCCCGGCGGAAGAAGCCCTCCAGGCTGAGCGCAGGGCACCCGCCTGCTCGCAGTTTCGATCACTGAGAGGCAGACGAGCTGCCCGGGCGTGCCGTCGATCAGCCCGTTGACGTCGAACGCAACGGTTTCCTGGGCGGTCCGTTCCCCGCCCGACCACACAAGTGAGACTCCGGCGCCGAAATTCGGCCATTGGCGGGTCGGGGAGGAGCAGTCGGGCGAGACGGACGTCGATGCGGCAGTCGTGTAAGGCATCCACGAGCAGTGGATCGCGGGGCGCGGCCGCGTCGGCGGTTCCGTTTCGGGCTGCGGGGAAGGTTCCGTCAGCACTGCTTCCGCATGGACGCATCCGGACCACGTGACGGTGCCGGCGACGTTGACCAGCGTCCAGTCGCTGTTGGCCTGCGCCCGCGTTATCGCCCCGGTTGAGGCGCGGGCGTTACCGGAAGAGACGCCGAGCGCGAGCACGGCAGCAACGGCCAAGGCGACAGCAAACCGGTTCCCCAACGTTCCCACCTCGCGACCCTCCCTGCTCGCCGGATACCTAAAGCGTACCAAAAGTCTCGTCGAGACCCATAGCGAGAACTACGCCGAGCATTCGGGGATACCCCCTGGACGCTCTGGGTGCTCGTCGCGCTCAACATCGTCCTCGTCGTGGTTGGGCTGGCAACGGGAAGCGGGAGGAGCCTCTACTGGGTGTATCTGATCATCTTGGCGGCCTTCACCTTCGGGATCGATTTCCTCTTGCTGAAGGGCTTCCGGGTCATCTGGTGGTTTCTGACCTTGGGCGGCGGCGGTGGGACTCGTCATCGGAATCGTCGACGCCAACCCATGGCATCGCCTCCTGACGCAGCTGATCTCCCTGGCCTTGCTCCTGGCGCCCCAACCCGCCGCTACGTCTTCCCACCAAAGACGGCGCCCGTCCTGCCTCCGCCTCCCGACACCTGGGATTCCGCAGACCACCCCGACGCCGACCGTCCCCCCGGCTGGTACTTCGACCCCGATGACGCAACCCGGATGCGCTACTGGGACTCGACCCTGGGTGGTTGGCAGAGCAAGGTGATCGGGGCGCCACGGCGCCTGCGCTGAGTCCGGTGCCCGATCGCGTGGCTGTACGGGGCAGCCCGCGGACGGGGCGCCTTTTGCACCCATGAGGTGCAAAAGGCGCCCCAACCCTGGCGCTCAGGTCGCGGGGTCGGCGGCGAGCTCGGGACGCTCGTCGTCCACCCGCGCGGTCCTCGGCCGCAGCAGCACTGCGGTCAGCGCGGCGCCGCCGAGCCCGATCGCGCCCGCGACGAGCAGCGCCGCGTTGAGGCCGGAGGCGAAGGAGGCGTGGATCGCCTGGTCGAGCGCGGCGCGGCCGCTGCCGGCGCTCGCCAGCACCGCCTGCGACTGGCCGCCGATCAGCTTTTCGGCGAGGTCGCCCGAGGCGGCCGCGCCTTCGCTTCCCAGCTCGGCGCCGATCTGCGCCTGGGCGATCGCGCCGAGGACGGCGATCCCGAGCGCGAAGCCGAGCTGACGCATCGTGTTGACGGCGCCCGCCGCCATCCCGCTGCGCTCGAGCGGGACCGAGGCGAGCGCCGCCGAGGCGAGGGTCGGGCTGACCAGCCCCACCCCGATCCCGGCCACGGCCAGGCCCGGGGCCAGGGAGGTCCAGTCCGAGCCAGTGCCGAGGTGGGCCTGAAGCAGGGCACCGGAGCCGACCAGCGCCAGGCCGATCGCGATCGGCAGCTGCGGCCTGACCCGGTGCAGCACGCGTCCCAGGGCCAGCGCGGTGACGAAGGCGGCGAGGCTGAGCGGGGCCAGCGCCAGGCCGGCTTCGATCGGGCTCATGCCCCGCACCGACTGCAGCCAGAGCGAGAGGAACGGCATCGCCCCGAACGCCGCGACCGCGAGCAGCAGGGCGCCGATCATCGTGCCCGAGAAGGCCGGGCGCCGCAGCAGGCCGAGCTCGATGATCGGGTTGGCGCCGCGCAGCTGGACGACGACGAAGGCGAGGGCGGCGAACAGCGCCAGGCCGAGCAGGCCGAGCGTCGAGGCCGCGGTCCAGCCGACCGCCGGGGCGCGGGTGAGGGCATAGGTGAGCGCCCCGGCCGAGACGGTGAAGGCGGCGATTCCGGGCAGGTCGATGCGGCCGCCGCTGCGGCCCGGCGCCCGCGGAAGCACCGCGAAGGCCAGGGCCACGGCGGCGACGCTGACCGGGAGGTTGATGAAGAAGATCCAGCGCCAGGAGATCGCCTCGGTGAGGATTCCGCCGACGATCGGGCCGGCGGCCGCGGCGGCGCCGTTGACCCCGCCCCAGACCCCGAAGGCGATCCCCCGGTCGCGGCCGCTGTAGCTGGCGTTGATCAGCGAGATCGTGGTCGCGAACATCGCTGCCGCGCCGGCGCCCTGGAAGCCGCGGGCGACGATCAGCTCGGTCGTCCCGGGCGCCAACCCCGAGCAGAGCGAGGAGAGGGCGAAGAGGAGCAGGCCGCCGACGTACACGACCCGGTGCCCGTGGCGGTCGGCGAGGGCGCCGGCGCCGAGCAGCAGCGCCGCGAGGACGATCGCGTAGACGTCGATCACCCACTGCAGGGCGGTGAAGGAGGCGCCGAGGTCGACCGCCATATCGGGCAGGGCGACGTTGACGACGGTGACGTCGACCAGCAGCATGAAGGTGCCGAGGCAGACGGTGAGTAGTGGGAGCCACTTGTGGTTTCTGAGCTTCGATTCAGTCATGCGAAGCAGGCTTGCAGCGGTGGAAGCCGATCCCTAGAGAAGGGGCAGATTTCGTAGGATTCCTCCATGGCCTCCGCGAAATCATCGGAAATCATCGAGCTCGACCGCCTAGATCGCCAGATAATCCACGCCCTCCTGGTCTCACCGAGGGCCGCCTTCAGTCATCTCGCCGACGTCCTCGGCAGCTCCGAGCAGACCGTCGCGCGGCGCTACCGGCGGCTGGTCGAGGCGCGGGTGGTCCGCGTCCGCGGCCTGCGGGGGCCGGTGGCGGGAGTCCAGGACTGGATGGTCCGGGCGCAGGTTCGCGCCGGAAGCGCCGGCCCCGTCGCCGGGGCGCTGGCCGCGCGCGAGGACGTCTCCTGGGTGGTGATCGCCGCCGGCGGTGCCGAGGTCGTCTGCTCGACCCGGCCGCGGAGCGCCGAGCAGCGCGACGCGCTGCTGCTGGAGCGGCTGCCGGGCGCCTCGCAGGTGACGGCCCTGAGCGCCCACGCGATCCTCCACCGCTACGCCGGGTCGGGAGCCAAAGAGTGGAGCGCCTTCGACGATCCGCTCGAGCCGGCCCAGGTGCGGGCGCTCGAGGCCGAGCGGGGCCCGCGCCCCGATGGCGTCGTCTCGAACCCGCAGCCGCAGCCGGCGCCGCTCGAGCCCGGCGACGAAGCGCTGGCGGCGGCGCTGCACGAGGACGGCCGCGCCAGCATCGCCGCGCTCGCCGCCGCCGGCGGCGACTCGCCGGGCCGCGTCCGCCGCCGGCTCGACCTGCTGCTCGGCACCGGCTCCCTATATGTCGACATCGAGGTCGCCACCGGGCCGCTCGGCCTCGACGTCGCGGCGATCCTCTGGCTGGCGATCGCCCCGGCCCACCTGGTCGAGTCGGCCGAGCGGATGGCCTCTGCTCCCGAGTCGGCGTTCGTCGCCGCGGTCAGCGGCGCCCAGAACCTCTACGTCTCGCTCGTCTGCCGCGACACCGCGGCGCTGTACGAGTTCATCACCCGCGAGGTCGGCGCCCTGCCGGCCGTCAGCTCGGTCGAGACGGTCCCCGTCGCCCGCAAAGTCAAGCTCGCCGGCAGCGTCATGCACGGCGACCTCCTGCCCGAGCCGGTCTGAGGCCTCAGCTCTCCTCGTGGCGCGGCAGCTCGTGCGAGCCGTTGCCGTTGGTCGGCATCTCCTCAGCGGTCGCGTCGTAGTCGTAGTCGCGCAGCGGCCGGCCGTCGGTGCCCGGTCGCGGGCCGCCGCCAGGCCCGCTGCCGCCCGGGCCGCCCCAGCCGAAGCCGCCGCTCCCAGCCGATCCGACCACCGCGATCCGGCCGACCGTGAAGCGTCGCAGCACCGCCCGGGCCAGCGCCCGGGTCGGCGGCAGCAGGAAGAAGATCCCGAAGACGTCGGTGATGAAGCCGGGGGTCACCAGCAGGGTGCCGCCGATCACGATCAGCACCCCGTCGACCACCTCGCGGCCCGGGAAGCGGCGCTGCGCCAGCGCTTCGTTGAAGCGCCGCCAGGCGCCCCGGCCCTGGTGCTTCAGCAGCATCGAGCCGCCGACCGCGTCGAGCACCAGCAGCGCCACCGTCGGCCAGACGCCGATCAGCTGGCCGACCTGGATGATCACGTAGATCTCGGCGATCGGCAGGACGATGAAGAGCAGAACGAGGAACCACATCGTCCAAGCGTAGCCCCGCCGGGCTCCCGGCTAGGCGGCCGCCGCGGCGGTCCCGGCCGCCGTCTCGAGCTCGGCCAGCGCTTCGCTGATCCCGTCGCCGATCGATTCCACGTCCTCCATCGAGTCGTAGTCGGCGAGCAGGCCGAAGCCGACCTTGCCGTTGTAGCTCATGATCGCGATCGCCAGGGCATGGTTCTCGGGCAGGAAGGCGACCGGGTAGACGTCCTCGAGTTCGCGCCCGAGCACGTAGAGCGGGATCTGCGGGCCCGGCACGTTGGTGACGATCGTGTTGAAGAGCCGGGTCGAGAAGTTGATCCGCGAGGCCTGGGCGAGCAGCGTCGGCGGCGCGAAGTCGTTGAAGCGCGAGATCACTTCGGCGCCGAGCGCCTGTTTGGAGCGCTTCAGTCCGGCCATCTCTTCGCTGATCACCCGCAGCCGCCTGACCGGGTCGGCGACGTAGACCGGCAGCGGCCCGCGCATCAGCGCGATCCGGTTGCCGAGGTTGCCGCGCTCGTCCTCGGTGCGGATCGAGACCGGGACCAGCGCCCGCAGCTCGAGTCCCTCGGTCCGCGCCCCGCGCCGGTGCAGCCAGTTGCGCAGCGAGCCGGTCACCGCGGCCAGCACGACGTCGTTGACGGTGCCGCCGAGGCTGTCCTTGATCCGCTTGAAGGTCTCCAGCTCCGAGCTCTCCCAGACGTAGCGCCGGTGCGGCCCGATCGGCTGGTTCAGCGGCACGTCCGGGGCCGGGTCGGCGAAGGCGCTGGCGATCTCGCTCAGCCCCTCGATCGCCTCGGCCGCCCTGCGCGCCGTCGTCTCCGGATGGCGGACCGCGCCGACCGCGCGCCGCGCCAGCCCGACCGGCGTCGCCAGCGCGTCGCTGACTCCGCGGGCGACCAGCTCCGCCGTCCCAGGCGAGGGCTGCGGCACCCAGTCGTCTTCGATTTCGGTCGGCTCGGGCACCGGCTCGAAGTCGAAGAGGACGGTGCCGATGTCGACCCCGGAGATGCCGTCGACCATCGCGTGGTGGGTCTTGGTCAGGATCGCGAAGCGGTCGCGCTCGAGGCCCTGCGCCAGCCACAGCTCCCAGAGCGGCTTCGAGCGGTCGAGCTGCTGCGAGAAGATCCGCGCCGTCAGCCGTTTCAGCTGCGCTTCGCCGCCCGGGCTCGGCAGCGCGGTGTGGCGGATGTGGTAGGTGAGGTTGAAGTTGACGTCGTCGGCCCACAGCGGCCGGCCCATCTCCAGCGGCGGCACCACCAGCTTCTGGCGGAAGCGCGGCACCAGCGCCAGGCGACTGCGCACGTGCTCGACCAGGTCGGTGTACTTGGGCGGCGGCCCCTCGAAGATCAGCAGCGCGCCGACGTGCATGTGGGCGTTCGATTTCTCGTTCGTCAGGAACGAGGCGTCGACCGCGGTCAGCCGGTCCAGGTGCCGGCCCTCGGTGGCGCTCATCGTCCTTCCTCGGCGACGGTCATAGCGCAAGGCTAGCTACCCTGCGGGTATGGCAGCAACCGCCACCGCCGCCCCGAAACGAGTTCTGCTTGCCGCCCCGCGCGGCTATTGCGCCGGCGTCGACCGCGCCGTGCAGACCGTCGAGCGCGCGCTCGAGGCCCACGGCGCCCCGGTCTACGTGCGCAAGGAGATCGTCCACAACAAGCACGTGGTCGAGGAGCTGGCCAAGCGCGGCGCGATCTTCGTCGACCAGGAGACCGAGGTGCCGGAGGGGGCGATCGTCGTCTTCTCCGCCCACGGGGTGGCGCCGAGTGTGCACGCCAACGCCGCCGATCGCGGCCTGCGGACGATCGACGCCACCTGCCCGCTGGTGACCAAGGTCCACGTCTCCGCCCGCCGCTTCGCCGCCGACGGCTACACGATCATCATGATCGGCCACGAGGGGCACGAGGAGGTCGAAGGGACGACCGGCGAGGCACCCGACTCGATCGTCCTGATCGAAACCGCCGACGAGGTCGCCGCGCTCGAGGTTCCCGACCGCGACAAGGTCGCCTTCATCACCCAGACGACGCTCTCGGTCGACGAGACCGCCGAGGTGATCGCCGCCCTGCGCGCCAAGTTCCCGGCGATCGTCTCCAGCAAGTCCGATGACATCTGCTACGCGACCACCAACCGCCAGATCGCGGTCAAGCAGCTGGCCCGCGAGTGCGAGCTGGTGCTGGTGATCGGCTCGACCAACTCCTCCAACTCCAACCGCCTGGTCGAGGTCGCCCGCGAACACGGCGCCGCCTCGCACCTGATCGACAACCACACCCAGGTCGACGAGGCCTGGCTCGAGGGCGTCGAGACGGTCGGCATCACCTCCGGCGCCAGCGCCCCCGAGGAGCTGGTCGAGCGCCTCGTCGGCTTCTTCCGCGACCGCGGCGCCGAGGAGGTCTCCGAGCTCCGCACCGTCCACGAGGACGTGCGCTTCATGCTGCCGAAGGAGATCCGCGAAGAGCTCGCGGCCCGCGGTCAGCGCTCCGCGTAGCGGTGGTGCAGCATCAGGTCGTTGCCGTCGGGGTCGGTGAAGAGCGCCATGTGGCAGACGCCGGTGTCGAGGGTCTCGCCGGCGAACGCGACGCCCTTGGCTTCGAGCTCCTGGCGGGCGGCCGCGACGTCGTCGACGTGGAGCGCCGGGTGGGCGTTCTTCGAGGGCTGGAACTCCATGCCGAGACGGGCGGGCTCCCAGATCCCGAAGCAGGTCTCGCCGACCCAGAACTCGTATTCGGCCTTCGGGTCCGGGCGCAGGCCGAGGGTCTCGACGTAGAAGGCGCGGGTGCGGTCGGCGTCGGTGGACGGGACGCCGACGAAGTCGAGCTTGCTGATCTCCATTCGTTCCTCCCTCTAGAGTCTCCGGTGTGCGAAGCAGGCTAGAGACCATCCTGCCAGCGCGAATCCGCGCCGCCGCGCTGATGCCGGCCGCGGTCCTGACCGTCCACCAGCTGCGCTACCAGCTCGCCTTCGGCGGCCACACCGACGCCAAGCTCGCCTCGCAGGGCCATGCCTACCTGGGGACGGTGGCGCCGCTGGCGGCGATGCTCGTCGCGATCGGCGCCGGGGTCTTCCTCGCCGGCCTCGCCCGCGCCCGCCGCGAGGGCGAGGCGGGGGAGAGGGGCCGCCCCTTCGTCGCTGTCTGGCTGCTCGCGGCCGCCGCCCTGGTCGGGATCTACGCCGCCCAGGAGCTGGCCGAGGGGATGCTCGCCGCCGGCCACCCCGGCGGCCTGCACGGGGTCTTCGGCGACGGCGGGATCTGGGCGCTGCCGCTCTCGCTCGCCTTCGGCGCCGTCGTCGCGCTGGCGCTCCGCGCCGCCGATGCCGCCAAGCGCTGGGCGGCCGGCTTGGCTGAGCGCGACGAGCCGCCCGCCCGCATCCGCGCTCGCCGCCCGCTCCGTCCCGCCCCGGTCTTCATGCCGGCCCCGGCGCCGCTGGCGCTTGCCGCCGCAGGCCGGGCGCCGCCACTCGGCCTCCCGGCCCTGAACCGCTAGTCCTCCGACGCCGTAAGGCCGCCCGCGCACGGGCGGCCGCGGGGCGCCGCGAGGGCGCTTACGACAAGGAGACACAGATGAGCCGCGCCAGACTGGTGGCGCTGCTGGCGGCGTTCGCGCTGCTGGCGCCCGCCGCCGTCGCCTCCGCGCACGGTGGCAACCCCAATTACCGATCGGTGATCACCGGCGTCTCGCCGCGGATGCCCGGTGTCGAATTCGAAGTCCTCGACTACGACAGCTACATGCAGCTGCGCGACCAGCACGGCAAGGAAGTCGTGATCTACGGCTACTCCGGCGAGCCCTACGCGCGGATCCTCAAAAACGGCACCGTCGAGGTGAACCAGCGCTCGCCCGCCACCTACCTCAACGACAGCCGCTTCGCCGAAGTCACCGTGCCTCCGATCGCGAACGCCAAGGCGAAGCCGCAGTGGAAAACGGTCGACGACTCCGGGACCTTCATCTGGCACGACCACCGGATGCACTACATGTCGCAGTCGCTGCCGCCCCAGGTCAAGGACAAGGGCAGGAAGACCAAGGTCTTCGACTACGAAATCCCGATCTCGGTCGACGGCACCAACGGCAATATCAGCGGCACCCTCTGGTGGGTCGGCGCGGCCAACACCTCGAGCACGCCGTTCATCGTCGCCGGGATCGCGATCGTCCTGATCGGCGGGCTGCTGGTGCTGTTCGTGCGGCGGCGCCGGCGCGGCGAAGGCGACGACGAGGGTGAGGGCGGCGAGCCCGAGCCACGCCCGGACGGGACGCCCGAGACGACCACCACGAAGCCGGCGGGCGAGGCCTGGTAGCGGCTTGAAGCGCCTTCCGCTCGCGCTCGCGCTGGGTTTCCTCCTGGCCCTGCTGGCCCCCGCCGGCGCGCTGGCGCACGCCCGCCTCGAAGGGACCAGCCCGCCGCAGGGGGCGACGGTGAAGCAGGAGCCGGCGGCCGTCGTCTTCAGCTTCGACGAGCCGGTCGAGGGGAACTTCGGCGCCGTCCGCGTCTACGACTCGAAGGGCGAGAGGGTCGACGAAGGCGACGCCTTCCATCCCAACGGCGAAGGGCCGAAGCTCGGAGTCCACCTGAAGCCCGGCCTGCCCGACGGCAGCTACACCGCCACCTACCGGGTCGTCTCCGCCGACGGCCACATCGTCTCCAGCGGCTACGTCTTCTCGATCGGCAAGGCGGGGAGGGCGCCGACCGAGACCGTCGCCGAGCTGCTCGGCGGCCAGGGCAGCGGCCCCACCACCGAGACCGCCTTCGGGCTCGCCCGCGGCATCGAGTACCTGGCGATCGCGCTCGGGGTCGGCGGCTTCGTTTTCCTCCTGCTGGTCTGGACGCCGGCGCTGGCCGGGCTCGGCGGCGACGGCGAGGCGGAGCGGCGGTTCCTGCGGCGGCTGCGGCTGCTGCTGTGGGGCGCCGCGGCGCTCGGCATCCTCGGTGCCGCCGGCAGCATCGTCCTCGAGGGCGCCGAGGCGGCCGGGGTCTCCGGCTTCTCGGCGCTGAAGGCGACGATCGTCGAAGAGACGCTCGAAACGCGCTTCGGCACGGTCTGGGGCCTCGCATTCCTCGCCTGGGTCCTGTTCGCGGCAGCGCTGCCGCTGCTGCTCGGCCGCCGCCGCGCCCGGCTGACGCTGGCGGTCCCGCTCGCCTACCTGGTGCTGGCGCCGGCGCTCGGCGGCCACGCCTCGACCCAGTCGCCGGTCGGCCTCAACTTCCCGGTCAACGTCGTCCACGTCAGCGCGATGGCGGTCTGGCTCGGCGGTCTGGCGACGCTGCTCGTCGCGGTCCCGGCGGCGACCCGGGCGCTCGAGCCGCCGGCGCGCAGCCGCCTGCTCGCCGCCGCGCTCGGCCGCTTCTCGCAGCTGGCGCTGATCGCGGTCTCGGCGATCCTCCTCACCGGCGTGATCCAGGCCTACGTCTACGTCCGCCACCCGGGCGATCTGCTCTCGACCGGCTACGGCCGCGCCGTGCTCGCCAAGTTCCTCCTGGTCCTGGTCGTGATCGGGTTCGCCGCCTACAACCGCCGCCGCTCGGTGCCGGCGCTGAAGCGGATCGCCGCCTCGGGTGAGACCCCCGGCCGGGCCGGGGTGATGCTGCGGCGGGCGCTGCGGGCCGAGGTGGCGCTGCTCCTGGTCGTGATCGGCGTCACCGCGGCGCTGGCCAGCTACGCGCCGCCGGTCTCCGCCCAGGGAGGCCCGTTCAACACCACGACCACGTTCGGCCCGACCCAGCTGGAGATGAGCGTCGACCCGGCCCGGGTCGGCGAGAACCAGATCCACATCTTCCTCTTTGACTCGAAGACCGGCGCGCAGTACACGAAGGGCAAGGAACTGACGGTGACCGCGACCCTGCCCGAGAAGGAAATCGGGCCGCTGCCGCTCGAAGTGCAGCCGGCCGGCCCCGGTCACTACATCGTCTCCGGCGCCCTGCTGAACGCGCCGGGAACCTGGAGGATCGACCTGACGCTGCGGATCTCCGAATTCGACCAGCTCGAAAAGTCGCTGGAAGTGGGGATCGGGTGAGCGCCCTCTTCTACCTGCTGCCGGCGCTGCTCCTGCTGGCCACGCTGCTGCTCGGCCACTACCCGGGCGAGCGGCTGCTGCTCGCGGCCGCCGCGCGGCGCCGGCCGCCGGCCCGCGCCGCCACCCACCGGCCTTCGTCCCGCCTCGGCTCCGACCGCCGACGCCTGCCGCGCGGCGGCGCCCTGCTCGGCGCCGCCCTCGCCGGCCGGGCACCGCCCTCGTCGCCCCAGCCGTGCCCCGCTGCCGCGGGCGCGGCTCCCGTCGAAACCGATTTCGAACCAAGGAGCAAGAAGATGCGACGAATCACGATCGCGCTGGGTGTCGCCTGGGCGCTGCTGGCGCCGGCCTCGGCGCTGGCCCACGTCAGCCTGCACCCGAACGAGGTACCGGCGGAAGCGTTCGCCACCCTCGGCATCCGGGTGCCGAGCGAGAGCGACACCGCCAACACGGTCAAGGTCCAGGTCGAGGTGCCGCCGGGCTTCGTCGACGTCTCGCCGGAAGCGCTGCCGGAATGGGACGTGAAGGTGACGAAGACGAAGCTCGCGAAGCCGATCCAGAGCGACGACGGGCCGATCACCGAAGCGGTGAAGGAGATCGAATGGACGCCGAGCGCGGGCTCGAAGGGGATCCCGCCCGGTCAGTTCAAGAACTTCCCGATCTCGACCCAGATCCCCGGCAAGCCGGGCGAAACGCTGACGTTCAAGGTCCTGCAGACCTACAGCGACGGCGAAGTCGCGCGCTGGATCGGCGGCCCGGAAGCCGAAAGCCCGGCGCCGGAGATCGACGTCACCGAAGCCGGCGGCGTGCTCCAGGACGTCGCCGGCTCCGAGGCCGAGCCGCCGGCCCCGGGCGAAGCCGGCGGCG
>DASXOF010000120.1:0-5982 GCA_036494495.1 Solirubrobacterales bacterium
CGGAAATGCAATCCGACTCCTGCGCCCCATAGGGGCGCAGCATCATCCGGAGCAAGCCCGAAGGGCGAGCGACTCAACTCGCCTGGAGGACCCCAGATCCCCTCCTACCGCACCTGCTCAGCTAGCGCGCCCCCCGGCGAAGTGCACGAAATTCCGCCAAGCCGGCTTCGCCCGAAAGCCCTTCTTGAACAGCCCAGTCCCCCCGCAAAAGTTGCACGCGTTCGGCAAATCGTCCACCGAGAACCAGAAAACCTGCCGCAACCGCCACCGCGCCGCGTTATTGCGCAGCAACCGGAACGCCCCGCTCAGCTGCGCCGCCTGACCGTGCAGCCCTTTGGCGAAGGCGTCGCGGCGCGAGGGCGGTTCGGAGCTCCAGCCGAGCTCGGTCAGCCAGAGGCCCTTGCTGCCGGCGCCGCGGCGGCGCAGCAGCGACCGCACTTCTTCGATCTCGGCGGGGATCGTCAGGTAGGAGGTCGTGTACGGGTGCAGGGCGACGCCGTCGAAGCTGGCCTTGACGCCGGGCGCCCGGTTGAACATCAGTTCGAGGAATTCGACCGCGGTGAAGGCGCGCGGCGGCTTGAACTCGCGGGCTTCGCCGGGGCGGGCGAAGAGGCCGCCGAGGAGGACGTCGGCGCCGAGGTCGGCGGCGTGGATAGCGCGCGCCGAGCGCTTCACGAGACGCCCGTATTCGCCCGGGTTCGGGCGCACGACGAAGTACTTGAAGTTGGGCTCGTTCCAGATCTGCCAGGTGTGGATCGGGTCGCGGGGGAGCTGCGGGTTTTCGCTCCAGAAGGTGCCGCGGGGGCCGTAGCGTTCGACCGCCTGGCGGGCGAAGGCCGACCAGCCGCTGCCGGCGCGGCCGTTGACGGGCAGGTGGACCGGCGCCTTGGCGCCGCCGCCGGTGCCGGGCACCGCCCGCACCGGGACCGCCCAGCGCGGCGCCCCGTAGAGCAAGGGCAGCGCTTCGATGTGGGCTTTGGCGAAGTTCTCGACGGTGCCGTCGACGGCGCCCCAGTCGATCTCCGAGCGCGGCGAGGGCTGCATCGAGGTCCAATCGATCACGAAGCGGAGGCTGTCGACGCCGCCGCGCCGCAGCCGTTCGAGCTGGGGCAGTGAGAGCGAGCTCTGCGGCACCGCGCCCCAGAAGTTGGAGGGCACGCGAGCGCCCGCCGGGGCGGCGAGCGCAGCGCTCGCGAGCACGACGGTGGCGAGCGCCAGCAGCGCCGCCCAGGCGGCGGTGGCGCGTCGGGGGGCGGTTTCGAGATTCACGGTGGCGAAAACCCGGCAAGGCCGCGATCGGTGCGGTGCCCTCTCCATCCGGGGGACGGATCATGATGCCGGACCCGATGGATGCCGCCGAGCCGACGCCGACCCTGAACCGCCGCCACCTGGTGGCCGGAGCGCTCGCGGCCGGTGCCGGAGCCGCGCTGGCCGGAGCGCCGAGCGCCTTCGCGACCGAGCCCGGCAACGCGGCGAAGACCGTGAAGCGGCCGGCGGCGACCTTCTTCCACGAACCCGGCCTCAACTTCCAGATGCTGTTCGCGATCGGCGCCGCCGGCTACGGCGCCTCCGAGGTCGGTGAGGTGCTGGCGACCTTCGACCGGATCCATGGCAAGGGCGACAAGCTGGACGTCGTCTTCGAGGAGTTCCTGCGGCTCGGCCGCCGCACCCGAACCCGGGCCGACAGCGAGCGCAGGGCCGGCCGCCGCCAGAGCGCCCGCAACAGCTACCTGCGGGCGGCGATGTACCTCGACCAGGCGCTCTTCTTCACGCTCGCCTCGTCGCAGCCGACGCGCCGCCACGAGGGGCGGGCCTACCGCGAGATGGAGTCCGCCTGGGCAAGCGCCGCCGCCCTCTTCGAGCCGGCCTTCGAGCCGGTCCGGATCCCCTACCGCGGCGGCAGCCTGCCGGGCTGGTTCCTCTCCCCCGGCGGCACCGGCAATCGGCCGACGGCGATCCTCAACACCGGCTCGGACGCGCAGAACATCGACATGTACGTCTACGGCGGGGCCGCCGCGCTCGAACGCGGCTGGAACGCGCTGATCTTCGAAGGCCCCGGCCAGGGCGCCAACCTCTTCCTCCACAACATCGCCTTCGTCCCCGACTGGGAGACGGTGATCACCCCGGTGGTCGACTTCCTCCGGGGGCGCCCCGAGGTCGACAAGCGCCGGATCTGCCTGATCGGCCAGAGCTTCGGCGGCTACCTGACGGCGCGCGCCGCCGCCTACGAGCACCGCCTTGCCGGGTTGGTGCCGGACCCCGGCGTCGTCGACGCGTTCGTCAGCTGGCAGGAGGGTCTCGGCCCGCTGCTGCCGCTGCTGAACTCGGGCCAGCGCGACGAGTTCAACCGCGAGTGGAGCGGCTACCTGCGCCAGACGGGCGAATTCAAACGCTTCGGGATCGAGAAGCGAATCGAGATCTACGGCCAGGGCGGTGGCTACGAACAGCTGAAGCTCGCCCAGCGGTTCAAGCTCAGCCCGGCCGACGCGAGCCGGATCTCGGCGCCGATGGCGATCCTCTCGCCCCAGCTCGAGCAGTTCTTCCCCGGCCAGGCGCAGACGATGCACCGCTGGACGAAGGCGACGACGAAGAGCGAGGTGATCGCGTTCACCGTCGCCGAGGGCGCCGAGTACCACTGCGAGCCGATGGCGCCGCAGCTCCGCAACGAACGCGTCTTCGACTGGCTCGAAGCGAACCTCGAGCCGGTCCGCAGCTAGGCCTCAGCCGGGCGAGTGCTCGCGGGCGGTCAGCTCGCGGCGGAGGATCTTGCCCGAGGCAGACTTCGGCACCGCCTCGATCTCCTCGATCAGGCGGATCTTCTTCTGCGGCGCCACCCGCTCGGCGACCCAGGCGATCAGCTCCTCGTGGTCGAGCTCCTCGCCCGGGGCGACGACCACGAACGCCTTCGGCAGTTCGCCCGCCTCTTCGTCCGGCACTCCGACGACGGCGGCGTCGGCGACCGCCGGGTAGCCCAGCAGCAGCGCCTCGAGCTCGGCCGGCGGCACCTGGAAGCCCTTGTACTTGATCAGCTCCTTGAGGCGGTCGACGATCGCGCAGTATTCGTCCTCGTCGGCGATCCCGATGTCGCCGGTGTGGAGCCAGCCGTCGGCGTCGATCGTCGCCGCCGTCGCCTCCTCGTTGTTGAGGTAGCCCTGCATCACCTGCGGGCCGCGGATCCACACCTCGCCGCGCTCGCCGGGCCCGACGCCCTCGCCGCTCTCGGGATCGACCAGGCGGCATTCGGTGCCGCGCAGCGGCGGGCCGACGGTGCCGATCCGGTTGCGCTCGGGGTCCATCGGGATCGTGTGGGTGACGGGGCTGGTCTCGGTCATCCCGTAGCCCTGGGCGACCATGCACTCGAGTCGCGCTTCGACCGCTTCGACCAGCTCCGGGCCGAGCGGCGCCGCCCCGGACATCAGGAAGCGGAGCGAGGAGAGGTCGGCGTCGTCGATCGCCGGGTGCTTGGCGAGGGCAAGCGCGATCGGCGGCACGACGAAGCCGACCGTGACCCGGTGGCGCTCGATCAGCGCCAGGAACTCGGCCAGGTCGAAGCGCGGCATCGTCACGATCGTCGCCCCGTGGCGCAGGCCGAGGTTCATGATCACCGTCATCCCGTAGATGTGGAAGAAGGGCAGGCAGCCGACCAGGGCGTCGTCCTCGGTGAGCGCCAGTGGCTCGCCGGCCTGGATCAGGTTGGCGACGAGGTTGCGGTGCGAGAGCATCACCCCCTTCGGCAGACCGGTGGTGCCGCTCGAGTAGGGCAGGACGGCGAGGTCGGCGGCGGCGTCGATCTCGGCCACCGGCACCGGCTCGGCGGCGAGCAGCTCGGCCAGCGGCGTCGCCTGATCTGGATCCTCGCCGGCGACGAACACCTCCTCGACCCCGGCCTCCTCGGCGGCGGCCAGGGCGGTGTCGAGCAGCGCCGGCGCGGTCAGCAGGAAGCGGGCGCCGGAGTCGTGCAGCTGGTGGCCGAGCTCGCGGGCGGTGTAGAGCGGGTTGGCGGTGGTGGCGCGGCCGCCGGCCGAGGCGGCGGCGTGGAAGGCGACCGCGTACTCGGGCGTGTTCGGGAGGTAGATCGCGAGCGCGTCGCCGCGGCCGAAGCCGCGCGCCGCGAGGCCGCCGCGCATCGCCGCGATCTGCTCGCCGAGCTCGGCGTAGGTGAGGGTACGGCCGCTGGGGCCGTCGATCAGCGCCGGCTTCTCGCCGCGCTCGGCGGCCTGCTCGAGCACGAAGCTCGTCACGTCGACGTCCGGAATCGCCAAATCGGCCTGGCTCACGGTCCCTCCTCGCTCGCTTCCCCTGGCGGGGAGAGTAATGGCGAACCGGAAGGCGCGGCGGGACGCCCAGCTAATGGCGCAGAGCCGGGGCGAGGCGACGCGCCGTCGCCAGCGCATGGGTGCGGCCGCCGTGGCCGGCCGGCAGCGGTCGGGCAGCGCCGCCGCCATGGGGGCCGCGACGGCGCGGGCCGCGGCGCAGCGGCGGATCGGGCCGGCGCGGGCGGTGGCCGCGGACCTTCTCCTCGGCCGGCGGCTCGGTCTCCGGCATTCGGCCCGCCCAGAAGACGAACCACAGCATGCCGAGAATCGGCAGCTTCATCGCCACGATGACGAGCACGATCGGGAGGACTCCCATGGCTTCGATCTTACGCGCCCGATGAAGCCCAGGGCCCGACTCCGCCGACCCGCTCGATCGAGTAGCGGATCACGTAGCCGCCGTCGCTCCTGGGGGCCGGGAACTCGACCTCGGACCCCATGTAGACCTTGGTCAGGCGGTTCAGCAGGTCCCAGGCGCCGCCGGCGGTGACCTCGGCTTTGGCGTGCAGGATCGCGTAGGGGTTGAGGACCGCCTCCCTGTCCCGGGGTGCGAGGAAGGAGAGGACCGCGCGCGGGTCCCGTTCGAGGTTCCGCACCTTGAGGTGGCGCGACATGTGGCCGCTGACCAGCTCCTCGCCGTCGACGCCGATCCAGATCACGGTCACCTGCGGGCTGCCGTCGGCGTTGATCGTCGAGAGGTGGGCCAGCGGCCCGGTCTCGATCAGCTCGCGAAGCTCGGAGGCGATCACGGCGCCGATCCTAGTCAGCGGCCAACAGCTGCTCGAGCGAGCTGCCGCTGAGGACCGACTCGGGGCGCTCGGCGGCGACGTCGGAGCCGGGCGCGGCGGCGTCGTCCTTGCGCTTGATCAGCAGCCACTGCGGCTTGTCGCCGCGGTTGGTCCGCTGCAGCGCGAAGCCGCCCCGCAGCTTCTCGCCGTGGAGGACGAAGACCGCGTGGCCGCGCTCCAGCGCCTCCGGCCAGGCGACCCGGCCGCCCTGCTCATAAAGACCGCGGTCCCAGACGATGACGCCGCCGCCATCGGTCCGTCCCTCGAAATCGTTGTGGGAGAGCTGGTGGTCCTCGACCTCGATCGCCATCCGCTTCACCGCCGGGTCCATCGACGGCCCCTTTGGCACCGCCCAGGACTTCATCACCCCGCCCACCTCCAGCCGCAGGTCCCAGTGGTGGGCCGTGGCCGCGTGCTCCTGGACGACGAAGACGCCCGCAGCGACGCCGCGGATACCGAACTGCTCGTGCCCCTCCGGCTTCACCTCCTCGACTTCCATCCCGTCGACCGCAGCGCCCCGCGGCCCCTTGCCGAGGAACTCGAGCAAGGAGTCGACGGCCGCGCGCGAGCCCTCGGCGTGGACCAGCACCGTGCCGTCGTCCTCGTTCCGCACCCAGCCGAGGACGCCAAGGCCTTCGGCGCGCCGCCGCGCCGTTTCCCTGAACCCCACTCCCTGGACCGCGCCCCGGACGCGGGCGCGGATCGCCGCCTCGGCTCTTGGCTTGGCCATGGCCGAAGGCTAGAGCGCCAAGCCGAGCGGCTCCTCCAGCAGAGTGCGAATCCGCGCCAGGAACTCGGCCGCGTCGGCGCCGTAGAGGATGCGGTGATCGCAGGCGAGGGTGACGTCCATGAGGTGGGCGGTGGCGATGGAGCCCTCGCGA
>DASXOF010000121.1:0-8467 GCA_036494495.1 Solirubrobacterales bacterium
GCGGGTCGGCGTATCCCTCCCGAAAACGCTCCGCCTTCGGCTCCGCTTGAGTGTTTTCGGGAGGGACACCCCGCCCCGCCCACCGAATTCGCCCAGGCAACGCCACCGTCAACCGCAATCAACGGGAAGCCACGGGACGGGACCGTCCCTGGGAAGCTCCCCAACCCCCGGGGCTTTGAGCTTATTTACCTTGGTTCTGGGCGTCCTGCCGAGCCTGTGGCGGGGGCGATTGGGTGCCCCTCCCAAAAACACTCAAGCGGAGCCGAAGGCGGAGCGTTTTTGGGAGGGGTACGCAAGCGCCCCTTACGGCAAACCTTCTCTAGCGCGTCCTAAGCCGCGCTAACGCGCTTAATCGTCCAGCGTGATCTGTTCGATCGGCAGAGCCGCGCTATGCACCTTCTGGCGCCTCTGCAGGCCGAAGTACGAACGAATCCCGCCTCGCACCAAGCTGCGGAAGGCGAAGAGGATGATGATGGCGCCGGCGATCGAGTAGATGTAGGGCGAGAAGATGAAGCCGGCGGCGTAGATGCCGCAGACGAGGCCGATGCCGCCGAGCGCGAAGAAGGCCGGCGCCCAGGACGCCTTCGGCGTGTAGATCAGCTCGCCCGGCTCGGACACGTGACGGTGCTCGGAGCTCATTGGGTGGCGAGGTAGAGGGCGGCGACGACGAAGCAGAGCGCGAAGACGCCGGCCGCGAGGCCTCCGGTGAGGAGGCCGGCGAGCATGTTCTTGCGTGCGGTCTCGCGATCCACGCCCGGATTTCTATCAACTCGCCCGGAACGGGCGGGCGCCGAGCGCCCCTAGACGTTGGCGGCGATCGCGATCGCGAGGAAGAGCAGCGCCAGGTAGGCGAGCGAGAAGAGGTAGGTCCGCAGCGCCCACTTGCGGTCGGCGGCCCGCAGCAGCCGCACCGAGAAGTAGACGAAGGCGCCGCCGAGCAGCATCGAGGGCACCAGGTAGACGATGCCGAGGCCGCCGGCGCAGAAGGGCAGCTGGGTGACCGCGTAGAGCAGCACCGTGTAGAGGAGGATCTGGTGCCGCGTCTCGTCCTCGCCGCGGACCACCGGCAGCATCGGCACCCCCGCCCGCGCATAGTCGTCCTTCATCAGCAGCGAGAGCGCCCAGAAGTGCGGCGGCGTCCAGAAGAAGACGATCGCGAAGAGGTAGAACGCCATGCCGCTGAGGCTGCCGGTCGTCGCCGCCCAGGCGACCAGCGGCGGCACCGCGCCGGCGGCGCCGCCGATGACGATGTTCTGCGGCGTCGAGCGCTTCAGCCAGAGCGTGTAGACGAAGACGTAGCCGAACAGGCCGGAGAGCGAGAGCGCCGCCGCCAGCGGGTTGACGGTCAGCGCCAGCAGCAGGAAGGAAGCGGTGCCGAGGGCGGCGCCGAAGGCGATCGCGGCGGCGGGGGAGACCCGCCCCGAGGCGACCGGGCGGTCGGCGGTGCGGGCCATCATCTGGTCGATGTCGCGGTCGACGGCGTGGTTGATCGCGCCGGCGCCGCCGGCCGAGAGAGCGCCGCCGAGGCAGGTCAGCAGCACCAGCCCGACCGAGGGGCTCCCCGCCGTGTACATCGTCGTCACCGTCGTGAACAGCAGCAGCGACTGCACCGTCGGCTTGGTCAGCGTCAGGTAGTCGCGGACGACTGTCGGGACGGTGGAGCGCTCGACCGCCGTCGGGTTGGGCGCGGGGGTCGCGCCGGCGCCGGGGCTGCTCATGCCCGTCAGGCTACCGGCTGACGCTCGCGTGCCGCGGCCTCGCGGCGGGCGGTGCGGCGGGCGATCGCCTCGCGGATGTCGCGCATCGGGCGGTCGCTGCGGACGTCCGGGAGGACGTCGAAGTTGTGCGGCTCCGGGGGCGAGAGCGTGAACCACTCGAGCGTGTCGCCGCCCCAGGGGTCGTGCCCCGCCTCGGCGCCGCCGTGGCGGCTCGCGATCGCGTTCGAGAGCTCGAGCACGACGCCGATGAAGATCACGAAGGAGCCGACGGTCGAGAGGAAGTTCCAGAAGCTGACGCCGGTGCCGCCGAAGTACTTGTAGGCGTCGACCACCTGGCCCGAGACCTGGCCGGCGAAGAAGAGCGGCACGAAGGTGAGGACGACGCCGAGGACCAGGGTCCAGAAGGAGATCCGGCCGAGGTACTCGCCCATCGTCCGGCCGGTGATCTTCGGGTACCAGTAGTGGAGCGCCGCGAAGCCGCCGAAGACGGCGCCGCCGATCAGCGCGAAGTGGGTCGCCGCGGTCGCGTCGACGGTGTTGTGCAGCTGCCAGGCCGAGGCGACCAGCGACTGCTGCAGCTCGGCGGCGAGGCCGACGGTGATGCAGGCCAGCGCCCCGATCGCGTAGAGCAGCGGCGAGCGCATCCGCAGCGTGCCGCCGATCATCGTCGCGATCAGGTTGTAGAGGACGAGCCCGAAGGGCACGATCAGCGCCAGCGACATCAGCATCGCGAAGTACTGCCAGCCGATCCCGATCGGCGCGGTCAGCATGTTCTGCATCCAGGCCAGGGTCCCGATCACCGCGATCGCCGCCAGCGAGCCCATCACCGCGCGCCGGTTGAACAGCGGTTTGCGCGAGAAGGTGGTGACGATTTCGGCGATCGCGCCGAAGGCGAAGATCAAGATCGTCATGTAGGCGCCGGTGAAGAAGATCCAGCTCAGGTGCTGCCAGAGGATCGGCGATCCGCCGGTGCTGTCGGAGAAGAAGATGCCTTCGTAGTGGCGGTCGATCTCGAGCATCGTCAGCGCCGCCAGGAAGATCGGGCCGATCACGGTCATCAGCCAGCAGCAGACGTTGGCGGCGAAGGCGAAGACGGGCGCCCGGCGCCAGGCCATCCCCGGCGCCCGCATCCGTCGCAGCGTCGTCCCCAGGTCGACCGCGATGAAGACGAGGCCGAGGGTGGCGAAGCCGACCGCGGTGATCCAGACGTCGACGCCGTTGTTTTCGAGGAAGGCGGTCTCGCTCAGCGGCGGCAGCGGGTTGATCCCGGCCTCCGAGGGGGTCCAGAAGAAGGCGATGTAGAAGACCACCGCGCCCGCGACCCAGAGGGCGACGCCGATCTGGCTCAGCCGCGGCAGAGCCGTGCCCCGCGCCCCGACCTGCAGCGGCGCGACGTACTGGAAGAGGCCGAAGATGAACGGCAGGGCGAAGAAGAAGATCGCCGTCGCCCCGTAGTAGGAGAGCATGCGATTGAAGGCGACCGGCGTCAGGAAGGTGTTTTCCGGGATCACCAGCTGCAGCCGCATCAGCACGAACTCGATCACCGCGATGAAGAGGAAGCCGCCGGCCCCGGTCAGCAGGATGCTGCCGAGGTTCTTGTGGTTGGCGCTGGTCGCGATCTCGATCCAGCCCGGCCGCTTGCGCGGGAAGCCGTCGATGACGAGCTCTGGGGCGGCGCGGTCGCTCATGGCACTTCTCCGTTTTCGATCAGTCCCTCGACCCGTTCCTGAGCCGAATCGATCTCTTCTTTCTGCTGCTTGACGAAGGCTTGGTATTCCTCGGGCGAGACGACTTCGACCTCGCTCCGCATCTGCGCGTAGGCCTGGCCCGAGAGGGTGGCCGACTGGCCGTAGAAGTTGCCTTCGTCGTCGGCGCGGAAGACG
This sequence comes from Solirubrobacterales bacterium, assembly GCA_036494495.1. Lineage (GTDB taxonomy): Bacteria > Actinomycetota > Thermoleophilia > Solirubrobacterales > 70-9 > VAYN01. Next base: position 3,602 of record DASXOF010000121.1, read on the forward strand.
ATGTTGTGGATCTTGCCCGGGACCGCGTCGGCCTTGCCGGTGAGGTCGCCGACGTCCCAGGTGTGGACGACGTCGGTCGAGACCAGCTTCAGCTTCACCGCGGTGTCGACCGGGACCACCAGGCGGTAGTAGGAGAAGGCGCCGTTCGGGTAGTCGTAGCGCCAAATCCACTGCTGGCCGGTGACTTCGATTTCCAGCGGCTTCTTCAGCGGCTCGCCCTTGGCGGAGACGAGGCCGTCGCTGCCGGTGCCGGGCGTGTCGCGGGCTTCGTCGGTGAGGACGATGCTGATCACGAAGAGGACCAGCGCGAAGGCGGTGAGGACGGCGGCGACCGGCAGCTGCACCCGGCGCGGGCCGGTCAGCTGGCGCGGCTCGGTGCCGCGGGCGGCGCGGTTGCGGCGCACGACCCCGAGCAGGGCGAAGAGGACGACCGCCACCACGAGAACCGCGGCGATGAGGCCGACCCACATCAGGGCGTCGATCTGGTCCGTGCCAGGAGAGTGCGGGGACAAGGCGCGGCCATTCTATTCAGGGAGACCGGCGCCGCGGCTCCCGGCTGTCGTCGCGCCCGGCGGTGGTCCTCGGGCGTCTCCATATACTCGCCGCGCATGAAGCGCCGCCGCGGACCGAGCAGGCTGGGCCCTGCCGTGCGGGTCGGCGCCGGCGCTTGTCTCGCGGCCGCGTTCGTGGTGCCGCTGGTCCGCAAGCGGCTGCGGATCCCGGCCCCGGTGACGATCGCCGCCACCGCCGCCGGGCCGCTCGCCCTCGCGGTGCTGAAACCGCGCACCCGCTCGCGCGACATCGCCCTCTTCGCCCTGCAGATGTGGGCCTTCGCGGTCGTCCACGAGCTGCCCTACGACGACCCGGAGAAGCTGCGGCGGCGCCTCCGCACCTCCTACCCGATCGTCAGCGACCGCCTGATCGGCTTCGGCAAGCTCCCCAACGGCCGCCTGCAGCGGGCGCTTGCCCGGCTGCCGATGGTGCGCGCCGTCGACCGCGTCCTCACCTGGGCCCACTGGCTCTGGTTCTTCGAGCCCTACCTGGCGCTGCTGGTGGTCCTGCTTCGCGACCACCGTCGCTTCCCGCGGGCCGGGCGGCAGATGGCCGCGGTCTTCGACCTCGGCTGCGCCGTCTACTTCCTGGTCCCGACCGCGCCGCCCTGGTGGAGCGTCGAGAACGGCCACGCCGGCGATGAAAAAGTGCGGCGGATCATGGTCGAGGTCGGCGAACCGACCTGGGGCCGCGCCTGGGAGACGATGTACAAGGCGCTCGGCGGCAACCCCTGGGCGGCGATGCCCTCGCTCCACTTCGCGACCTCGGTGATGGGGGCGATCTCGCTCTCGGAAACCGGCCGCGCCGAGGGCGCCCTCGGCTGGACATACGCCGGCACGCTCGGCTTCGGCCTCGTCTACCTCGGCGAGCACTACGTCACCGATCTGATCGCCGGAGCGCTGCTGGTGGCCCTGGTCCGGCGCGGCGAGCCGCTCGCCGAACCCCTCGTCCAGGCTATTAACGGGGGGCTGCAGGGTTTGGAGAGGATCGCCAACAAGTAACTTTTCGCCCGGTGCCTGGAAATCAGACGGCAAACGGCGAGGGCGATGCCGGCCTGCCGCTGCTGACGACGAAACGGATCGTCCAGACGCTGGTCCTGATCGCCGTTCTCCTCGTCGGGATCTACTTCCTGTTCCCGAAGCTCGCCGGCTTCGGCGACGCGCTCGGCAAGCTCGAAGACGCCAACCCGATCTGGATCGGCGTCGCGATCGGCTTCAACGTCCTCGCCTACGCGACCTACATCGCCCTCTTCAAGGCGGTGGTCGGCGGCGATGCGCTGAAGCTGAGCTGGACCGAGACCTACGAGATCAACATGGCCGGGGTGGCGGCGACGCTGCTGTTCTCGGCCGGCGGCGCCGGCGGCGTCGCGCTCACCTACTGGGCGCTGCGCAAAGCGGGGATGGCGCGCCGCGACGTCGGCCGCCGGATGGTCGCCTTCGTCAGCCTCCACTACGCCTTCTATCCGCTGGCGCTGATCGTCTGCGGGCTCCTGCTGCGAACCGGTGTCGTCAACGGCGAGGACTCGGTCGAGCTGACGATCGTGCCGGCGGCGGTCGCCGGGCTCCTGATCCTGATCGGGATCCTGATCGCGCTGATCCCCTCCGACCTCGAACGGCGGTTGGCGCCCTACGCGAGCGGCGAGAAAGCGCGCTCCTTCGTCCGCAGCGTGGCCAAAGTGCCGGCGACGATCGGCGAGGGCTTCCGCTTCGCGCTCAGCCTCTTCACCCACCCCTCGCGCGGTGGCCTGGCGCTGCTCGGCGCCGCCGGCTTCTGGGCCTTCAGCATCGGCGTGCTCTGGGCCTCATTCCACGCGCTCGGCGTCAAGGTGCCGCTCGCGGTCGTCGTCCAGGGCTACTTCCTCGGCATGGTCGCCAACCTCTTCCCGCTGGCGCCGGCCGGGGTCGGCGCGGTCGACGCCGGCATGATCGGCGCCTTCGTCCTCTTCGGGATCCCCGAGGAGACGGTCTTCCCGGCGATCCTCGTCTTCCGCCTGATCTCCTTCTGGATGCCGATCCCGCCCGGGGTCGTGGCCTTCTTCCAGCTCCGCCACCGGGTCCGCCTCTGGGAAGAAGAGGGGCTGCCGATCGAACGCGGCGGCGGCGCCACCTCGGAGCTCGAGCCGGCCGTCGGGCCGCTTGTCGACGAGCGCCTGGGGGAGTACTATAAAAAGTAAAGTAAAGGACTGAGAGTAGGCTTAGGAGGCCTTTTTAGATGACCGATACGGAGAGCAAGCAGGTCGAGAACGTGATCATCGTCGGTGGTGGCCCCGCCGGCTATACGGCTGCGCTCTACACCGCGCGCGCCAACCTCTCGCCGCTTGTCTTCGAGGGCTTCCAGTGGGGCGGGCAGCTGCAGAACACGACCGACGTCGAGAACTACCCGGGCTACCCCGACGGGATCATGGGCCCGGAGATGATGGTCCAGTTCCGCGCCCAGGCCGAGCGCTTCGGGACCCGCTTCGTGACCGACGACGTCGACCGCGTCGAGCTCTCCGACGGCGGCATCCAGAAGGTCTTCCTCGGTGACGAGGAGCACCGCGCCAAGACCGTGATCCTGGCGATGGGCGCGGAGCCGCGCCGGCTCGGGATCCCGGGCGAGATGGAGCTCGGCGGCCGCGGCGTCTCCACCTGCGGCGTCTGCGACGGAGCCTTCTTCAAGGGCCACCGGGTGATCGTCGTCGGCGGTGGCGACTCGGCGATGGAGGACGCGATCTTCATCTCCAAGTTCGCCGACGAGCTGACGATCGTCAACCGGCGCGACGAGTTCCGCGCCTCGAAGATCATGCTCGACCGCGCCCGCGAAAAGGAGAACATCGACCTGAAGACGCCGTTCATCCCGGAGGAGTTCGTCGCCGGCGAGGACGGCAAACTCGGGAAGATCCGCCTCCGCCACGCCGACAGCGGCGAGCAGGAGGAGATCGACGCGACCGGCGCCTTCGTCGCGATCGGCCACATCCCGCGCTCGGAGGTCGTCAAGGGCCAGGTCGACACCGACGAGGACGGCTACATCCGCACCGAGCCGGGCTCGACCCGGACCAACCTCGCCGGGGTCTTCGCGGTCGGCGACGTCGTCGACCACACCTACCGCCAGGCGGTCACCGCCGCCGGCACCGGCTGCATGGGCGCGCTCGATGCCGAGCGCTTCCTGCGCGACTCGCCGCCGCCGGTCGAGGCGCACTGGTTCCCGGGTGGCGAGCCGGCCGAGATAGCCACGGGCTCCTGATGGCGGCCGAGTGCAGCCACCTCGATCAGGTCCAGCTGCTGGATCTGCCGGATCCGGTCGACGGCTGTGAGGAGTGCCTGAAGACCGGCGGCCGCTGGGTCCACCTGCGGATGTGCCAGAGCTGCGGCCACATCGGCTGCTGCGACAACTCGCCGGGCAAGCACGCGACGGCCCACAACCAGGAGACGGGGCACCCGATCATCCGCTCGGCCGAGCCGGGCGAGACCTGGAGCTGGTGCTACGTCGACGAACTGATGATGGAACTCGCCGCCGAGTAGGCGGCGCGTTCGTCGCCTTTCCCGCCAGGCGGGAGGAAGAGCGAACGCTCAGTCGCCGAGCTCGCGGGCGACGGTCGCGGCGAAGGCGTCCTGGGCTTCGAGGGTGCGCGGGCCCGGGACGGTGCCGAGCTCGGTGCCGTCGACCGAGTGGACCGGTTGGACGTCGCGGGTGGTCGAGGCGAGGAAGGCCTCGCTGGCGCCGAGCAGGTCGGCGATCGGCCATTCGCCCTCGCTGACCGCGAGCGTCGCCAGCAGCCGGTCGCGGGTGATCGAGGCGAGCACGCCGGCCTCCAGCGCGGTGGTCCGCAGCTCGCCCTCGGAGACCCAGAAGATCGAGGAGGTCGGCGGCTCCAGCACGGTGCCGTCGGGGCGGACCAGCACCGCCTCGTCGGCGCCGCGGCCGCGGGCCAGGCGGGTGGCGTGCATGTTGGCGCCGTAGGAGAGCGACTTGACCCCGTTGAGGATCACCGTCGGCTGGTAGACGACCGAGGCGACCGCGACCGACGGGGCGTGCACGGGCACCGGCTCGGTGGCGGCGATGCGGCGACCGCCGCGGGTGACGATCAGCCGCAGTTGCGAGTCGGCGCCGCCTGCCGCTGCGAGCAGCGCCTCGACCTCGGCTTCGAGCGCCGGGCGATCGAGCGGCAGCTCGATCGCGTCGGCCGAGCGCTGCATCCGGTCGTAGTGGTCGGCGAGGGCGAAGGGGCGGCCGTCGTAGAGGCGGATCACCTCGAAGGCCCCGTCGCCACGGTAGAGGCCATCGTCTTTGAGGCCGATCACGGCCTCCGCGGTCGGCCCGATCCCCCCGTCGACG
>DASXOF010000122.1:0-14360 GCA_036494495.1 Solirubrobacterales bacterium
CGCAGGATCACGGCGACGGCGGCGCACAGCGCGACCGCGATCGCGACGCCGATCCACATCTGCCGCAGGGCGTCGCGGCGGCCCTCCTTGACCAGGAAGGCGGCGATGATGCCGACGATCAGCGAGGCCTCGACGCCCTCCCGCAGGGTGATTACGAAGGTTGGAATCATCTTGGTTCGGTTAGGAGCCCCTAATTAGGGGCTCCTAAAACCTAGCAAGACACTAGGAGTTAGGGCATCCAGGGCTCGGACCAGGTGGCGACGCCGCGCAGCAGGTCGTCGGCCTCCTTCGGTCCCCAGCTGCCCGGCTCGTAGGGGAGCACCGGGCCCGGTTCGTCGAGCAGCGGCTGCACGACGCGCCAGGTCTCCTCGATCGCGTCCTGGCGGGTGAAGAGGGTGTGGTCGCCGATCAGCGCGTTCTCCAGCAGCCGCTCGTAGGGCTCGGGGTCGGCGCCCGGTTCGTGTTCGAACAGCACCTCGAGGTCGGCCGGCTCGAAGCCTTCGGTCTGCGATTTTTTCTGGTACATCCGCATCCGCGAGCCCGGCACCGGCTCGATCCGGAAGGTCAGCTTGTTCGGTTCGGGCGTCTTGCCGTGGCCGATCCCGGTCTGCGGCGGCCGCCGGAAGACCGCGGTCACCTCGCTCGACTTGACCGGCAGGTTCTTGCCGGCGCGGATGAAGAAGGGGACGCCGCTCCAGCGCCAGTTGTCGATCTCGAGCTCGACCGCGGCGAAGGTCTCGGTGGTCGATTTCGGGTCGACGTCCTTGACCTTCAGGTAGCCGTCGTACTGACCGCGCACGTAGCGCTTCGGGTCGGCCGCCCGCACTGCCTTGAAGAGGTCGAGCTTCTTGTCGCGGATCGAGTCCGGGCTGTTGCCGGTCGGCGGCTCCATCGCGATCAGCCCGAGCACCTGCAGGGCGTGGTTCTGGATCACGTCGCGCATCGCCCCGACCGCGTCGTAGAAGCGGCCGCGGTCGTCGACCCCGAAGTCCTCGGCGATCGTCATCTGGAAGTGGGAGACGTGGTCGCGGCTCCAGACCGGCTCGAGGATCGAGTTGGCGAAGCGGAGGTAGGTGATGTCCATCACCGGCTCCTTGCCGAGGTAGTGGTCGATGCGGAGGATCTGGTCCTCTTCGAGCACCTGGCAGAGTTCGGCCTGCAGCGCCCGCGCCGATTCGAGGTCGTGCCCGAAGGGCTTCTCGATCACCACGTGGGCGCCCTCGGTCAGCCCCGCCGCGCCCAGCCCCTTGACCACGGTGGCGAACAGCGAGGGCGGGATCTCGAGGTAGAAGACCGGCGCCTCCTGCTCGCCCAGCGCCGCCTTCACCTTCTCGAAGGTGCCGGGGTCGGCGTAGTCCCCCTGGACGTAGGAGAGCCGCCTGGCGAGGCGACCGAAGACCTCCTCGTCGAAGTGGTTGATCGTCGCCTCGCACGCTTCGCGGGCGTGCTTGCGGAGCGCTTCGTCGTCCCACTCGTCGATCGCGACGCCGATCACGTCGCAGGGCAGCCGCCCCGCCCGCTCCATCCGGTAGAGCGCCCGGAAGGTCATTTTGCGCGCCAGGTCGCCGCTGATCCCGAAGATCGCGAGGACGTCGGCGGCCCGGTCGGTGTGGGTGTGGCCAGCGACCTTTGCCATCGGACGCGCAGGCTACCCGAGCCAGCCCGCCTCCATCCCCCTTCCGTCGAGTCTGCGATCAACCGCCTATATCCCGGCAAATCGCAGACGCGTGGTAAGTACGATGCGCCCGCGGCCCCGCAGCCGCGGTCCTGATCCAAGCAGCGCTCACCTCGGAGGTACGGATGGAACTCGGAATCGTCGGCCTCGGCCGGATGGGGGCCAACATGGCGCGGCGGCTGATGCGCGACGGCCACACGATCGTCGCCTACGACGTCAACCCCGACTCGGTCAAAGGGCTGGAAGGGGAGGGGGCGACCGGCGCCGGCTCGCTCGAGGAGATGGCCTCGAAGCTGAGCGCGCCGCGGGCGGTCTGGATGATGGTGCCGGCCGGCGAGATCACCGAGCAGACCGTCGACGGGGTGATGGCGGTGCTCGAGGAGGGCGACGCGATCGTCGACGGCGGCAACTCCTACTACCGCGACGACATCCGCCGCGCCGCCAAGGTCGGCGAGAAGGGGATCGACTACGTCGACTGCGGCACCAGCGGCGGCGTCTTCGGCCTCGACCGCGGCTACTGCCTGATGATCGGCGGCCCCGACCGCGCGGTCGACCGGCTCGAGCCGATCTTCGCCAGCCTCGCGCCGGGGGTCGACTCGGCGCCGCGCACCCCGGGCCGCAGCGGCGACCCGAGCCCCTCCGAGCAGGGCTACCTGCACTGCGGGCCGAACGGCGCAGGCCACTTCGTGAAGATGGTCCACAACGGGATCGAGTACGGGATCATGGCCGCCTACGCCGAGGGCCTGAACGTGATCAAGAACGCCAACGCCGGCAAGGTCCAGCGCGAGGCGGACGCCGAGACGGCCCCGCTCGAGAACCCCGAGTTCTACGAATACGACATCGACCTGCCCGAGGTCGCCGAGGTCTGGCGGCGGGGCAGCGTGATCGGCTCCTGGCTGCTCGACCTGACCGCGGCGGCGATGCACGACTCGCCCGAACTGGCGGAGTTCGCCGGCCGCGTCTCCGACTCCGGCGAGGGTCGCTGGACGGCGATCGCGGCGATCGACGAGGGAGTGCCGACGCCGGTCCTGACCACTGCCCTGCAGGAGCGCTTCTACTCGCGGGGCCTCGGCGACTTCGGCGACAAGGTGCTCTCGGCGATGCGCAAAGAGTTCGGCGGCCACGACGAAAAGAAAGGCTGAGGGAGCGGCGATGGCGATCGACCTCGAGGTCCTCGATGACGACCGCGCGGCGGCCCGCCGCGCCTCCGAGCTGATCGCCGAGGCCGGCGCGGCGGCGGTCGCCGAGCGCGGCATCTTCGGCTTCGCGATGAGCGGCGGCCGCTCGCCCTGGGCGATGCTGGCCCTGCTCGACGAGAGCGAGCAGATGCCCTGGGCCGAGACCGAGCTGTTCCAGGTCGACGAGCGGATCGCCGCCCCCGGCGACCAGGACCGCAACCTCACCCACATCATCCTCGCCCTCTCGATGGCGCACCAGCCATCGCTGCGGCCGATGCCGGTGACCCAGCGCGACCTCGACGGCGCCGCCCATGAATACGAGACCTCGCTGCCCGAGCCCCTCGACCTGGTCCACCTCGGCCTCGGCCCCGACGGCCACACCGCCTCGCTGGTCCCGAACGACCCGGTCCTCGAGGTCCGCGACCGCGGCGTCGCCGTCACCGAGACCACCTACCAGGGCCACCGCCGGATGACGATCACCTACCCGACGATCGAAGCCGCCCGCCAGGTCCTCTGGCTGGTCACCGGCGAGGAGAAGCGCGACCCGCTGGCAAAGCTCCTCGCCGGCGACGAATCCGAGCCCGCCGGCCGGGTCAAGAACGACTCGATGATCGTGGTGGCCGACCGCGCCGCAGCGCCCGGCGCTTAGCCGCGGCGGTCCTACTCGACCGCTGGCGGACGCTGTTAGCGGATCAGATAACTTGTTCGCTAATTCGCTAACATCTACCCAATGGCAGACCCTCGCCACCACACAACGCGCGGCGGCAGCCTGGCCGCCGAGATGCTGCGCTGCAGCGGTTTGACTCAGGCCGAGCTCGCGCGGCGCGCCGGAATCCCGCGCTCGGTCCTCAACGCCTATCTGCGCGGGGGGCGCGTGCCGGGCACGGACGCCCTGGCGAAGCTCGCCGCCGCCGCCGGGTTCGATCTCTCGCTCGTCCCGCGCCGGCCACCGGTCGACGCCGAGCGGGCGGGGGAGATCCTGGTCCAGGTGCTCGACCTGGCCGCGGCGCTGCCGTACCGGCCGCGCGCCGAGATGGAGACCCCGCCGCTCTTCCGCAGGTTGGCGGAGAGGCCGGCGTGACCGAGCTGATCGAGAAGCTGTTCGCGATCGACGATGCCCTTCGCGCCGCCTCGATCCCGCACGCCTTCGGTGGCGCGATTGCCCTCGCCTATTGCGTCGAGGAGCCCCGCGGCACCCGCGACCTCGACGTCAACATCTTCGTCCCCGCCGGTGAAGCAGATCGCGTCCTGGCGCAGCTGCCGGATGGGGTTCGGGTGGATGCGAAGGACGTCGCCACGGTCGAGCGCGACGGCCAGACGCGGCTCTGGTGGGACGGTGTCCCCGTGGACGTCTTCCTCAACAACCTGCCGCTGCACGAGGCCGCCGCTGAAGGTGTCGTCTGGGTGCCCCTGGAAGGGCGACAGATCCCGGTCCTCGATTGCGCTTCGCTGGTGATCTTCAAGTCGCTCTTCGATCGCCCCAAGGACTGGGCCGACATCCACGCGGTCGTGGTCGCGACCCCCGAGGACGTCGAGATCGCGGCACGGACGCTTGCCGACCTGGTTGGCCAGGAGGATCCGGCGTTCAAGCGCCTGGCTCAGATCAGCACCGACAGCCCGCCCTGAGCGTAAGCTGGTCGGCGAATGGGAAACTCGGGTATAGCCACTGCCCCCCCGGTGGCCCGGGCCGGCACCGTCGACGTGCTCGTCGGCTTGCTGGCGGAACTGGACGAGGCGACCGAATCGGGCGTCTTCTACGACCGGGTCTGCCGCGCCGTCTGCACGCTGACGACGATGGAACGGGCGGCGCTGCTGCTGCACGACGACGCCTACCGGGCGGTCATCCCGGTGGGCTCCTACGGGCTCGACCCGGAGCTGCTGAAGGTGATCGAGGGGACGCTCGACGAGACCCCGATCGCGCAGCGGGCCTTCGAAGAGGACCGGGTGGTCGAGGTGACCGGCAACCTCGCCGATCAGGTGCCGCCGCGCTACGCCGAGCTGGCCGGGACCGAGACCCTGACCTGCACGCCGATCTCCGCCGCCCGCCGCTGGCTCGGGGTGATCTTCGCCGACCGCGGCGGCGAGGCGTTCCAGCTCGCCGAGGGCGAGCGGGAGACGCTCGAGACGCTGGGCCGGCTGGCGGCGCTGACCGCCAGCGTCGAGCACTCGACCGAGCAGCGCGAAAGCGAGCGGCGGCTGGCCGAACGGGTCGAGCTGACCCGCGAGCTGCACGAGAACGCGATCCAGCGGCTGTTCGGGGTGGCGCTGGCGATCGGCTCCGAGCGCGGCCTGACCGAGGAGGAGCGACGCCGCTGCCAGGAAGAGCTGCGCTCGGTGGTCGGCGACCTGCGCACAGCGCTGACCCGGCCGGTCGGCCCGGTCGGGCCGAGCCGACCCAGCCCCGGCCTCGACAAGATGCTCGCCCGCCTCTCCGACCGTCGCTCCGACCTGCGCATCCACTGGGAGGCGGGGGTCGAGGTCCCCGACCACCTCGAGCCGCTCGCCGTCTCGGTCCTGACCGAGGCGCTGCGCAACGCCGACCGCCACAGCCAGCCGAGCATGATCGACGTCCGCGTCGCCTCCGATGCCCAGACCTTCTCGCTGGCGATCGAGAACGACGGCACCGGCGACGGCAAATCGACCCGCGGCAGCGGTCTCGGCCTGCGCCTCGCGGCGCTCGAAGCGCTCCGCTACGAGGGCCTGGTCGAGTTCGGCCCCGCGCCCGGCGGCCGCTGGCGGGTCCGCCTCGTCGTCCCGGTGGCGGACTGATGGCCGCCGAGCCGCGCGGCCTGCGCGTCCTCGTCGTCGACGACCACGACGTCGTCCAGTGGGGCTTCCGCCTGCTGCTCGAGCGTCAGAGCTGGGTCGAGCGCTGCCTCGCCGCATCCAACGGCGAGGAGGCGGTGGCGGTCTGCCGCAAACTGCAGCCCGAGGTCGCCCTCGTCGACATGCTGCTCGGCGGCGAGTCCGGAGCCGAGGTCTGCGAGGAGATCCGCGCCGTCAGCCCCCGCACCCGGGTGCTGCTGATCTCCGGCGCCGGCGTCATCTCGCCCTCCGTCGCCCGCTCCGCCGGCGCCTCCGGCTTCATCTCCAAGGACTGGTCGGCGGTCGACGTCGTCAAGGCCGTCCGCATGGTCTCCCTCGGCACCGAGGTCTTCGCCGACGCCGCCCCGCTCGACTCGCCGCTGTCGGAGCGCGAGCAGGAGGTGCTTTCGTTGATCGCGACGGGGGAGACGAACAAAGAGATCGCCGAGCATCTGCATTTGTCGCCGCATACGGTGAAGGAGCACACGAGCGCGATTTATCGGAAGCTTGGTGTTAGGAACCGGGCGGAGGCGACGCGGCAGGCGCAGCGGTTGAAGATCTTGGTTTAGCGGCGGACGGCGAGGGCGCAAACGGTTGGCGGGGGAGGGTCGCCGGGGTCCCCTCCCAAAACGCTCCGCCTTCGGCTCCGCTTGAGTGTTTTGGGAGGGGACCCCGACACCCCTCCACGAGACGGAGAGGCCACGCCCCCCTCTTGCTTGAAGCTGATTAGGGACGGACCGTTGGCGGCTGGCGATGAGGAGTGGCCGGCGAGCGTCCGTCCCTTGTCAGCTCAAAAAGGAAGGGGGTGGGACCTTTGCTTCGGATTCGTTGGGCGAGTGTCGGTAGGACCCCCGAACGTTTTGCGCCTGAGGAGGGGCGTTCTACCGGGGCGTCAGCCGCATCCTTCCCGACGACGACAGGGCGAGAGAGGGGGTCCTGCCGGCGATCGCCCCTGCAAACCTTGATAACAAGCCGCACAAACCGCCCCCCACCCGTCGCCTAACATACCCCGATCGTCGGGTCATATCGGTTCTTGGCGTCACCTACGCCGGGGACCGGACCACTATCCATAAGGTGCCAGTCACGCGCTCGAAGATCGCCATCACCTTCCCGGGGCAAGGTAGCCAGACCTCGACCATGGCAGCCGTCGCGGCCGCCCAGCGCCCCGACCTCTTGGAGCAGGCCCGCGGCGAGCTCGGCCTCGACCCCTTCGAGCACGTTGCCGACGGCACCCACACCGCCCAGCCGGCTCTCTACTGCGCCAGCCTCGCCCACTACAAGCAGGCCGGCAGCCCCGAGGGACAGATGGTCAGCGGCCACTCGCTCGGCGAGCTGGCGGCGCTGGTCGCGGCCGGCGCGCTCGCCGACGGCGACGGCCTGCGGCTGGCGGTCACCCGCGGCCGGCTGATGGAGGAGGCCTCCGAGGGCCGGCCGGGAGGGATGCTCGCCGTCCTCGGCGGCGACGAAGCGAAGGTGCGCGAGATCGCCGCCGAGCTCGGCCTCGCGATCGGCAACGAGAACGCCCCCGGGCAGCTGGTCCTCTCCGGCGACGCCGAGCCGATCGGCGAAGCGCGCAAGCGGGTCCGCGCCGAGGCCGAGTCGAAAGCGATCCGGCTGCCGGTCTCCGGCGCCTTCCACTCGCCGCTGATGGAGCCCGCGGTCGAGGGCTATCGCGAGGCGCTCGCCGCCACCGAGTTCGCGCCGCCGCGGGTCCCGGTCTACTCCGGCGTCACCGCCGCCCCCTTCGACTCCGACCCGCGCGCGGACCTCCTGGCCGCCCTGACCGAGCCGATCGTCTGGACCAAGACGCTGCGGGCGATGCACGCCGACGGCGCCGAGACCTTCCTCGAGACCGGTCCCGGCGACGTCCTCACCGGCCTCGCCCGCCGCACCGTCGAGAGCGCCGAGGCACGCTCGCTGGCCGAGCTGGAGGCCGTCGATGCCTGAGCTGCCGCTCGCCTCCACCGGCCTTGCCGGGGTCGCCGGCTTCGCCCCGGTCGAGGCGCCGACGCCGGTCGCGCCGGCCGCCTCCCCGCGGCGCGCGGGGGCCGAGATCGCCGGCCTCGGCATCGCCCTGCCCGAGCACGTCGTCACCAACGCGTCGCTCGCCGCGCGGCTCGGGATCGACGCCGAGTGGATCTCGAAGCGGACCGGGATCGAGGAGCGGCGGATCGCCGCCCCCGGCGAACGGCTCTTCGAGCTCGGTGCCGCCGCCGCCGAACGGGCGCTCGCTGCGGCCGGGCTCAGCGCCGAGGAGATCGACCTGGTGGTCGTCGCCACCACCAGCAACGACGAGCTGATGCCCGGCGCCTCGCCGCGGGTCGCCGCCGCGATCGGCGCCTCCCGCGCCGGCGCCGTCGACGTCAACGCCGCCTGCACCGGCTTCGTCTCGGCGCTCTCGGTCGCCTGCGGCCAGATCGAGTCGGGCCGGGCCGAATACGTCCTCGTCGTCGGCGCCGACCTGATGAGCCGGATCACCGACCCCGCCGACCGCAACACCTCCTGCCTCTTCGCCGACGGCGCCGGCGCCGTGGTGATGCGGGGCGCCGCCGCCGGCCGCATCGGCCCGGTCGTGCTCGGCGCCGACGGCGCCAACGCCGACCTGCTCCGCACCCCGCGAGAGACCGGCGTCACCGAGATGCAGGGGCACGAGACCTTCAAGCACGCGGTCGACCGGATGTCGGAGGTGACGCTGCAGGCGCTCGACGCCTCCGGCCTCGCGCTCGCCGACGTCGACGTCTTCGTCTACCACCAGGCCAACGCGCGGATCCTGCGCTCGGTCGGCGAACGGCTCGGCCTCGACCCGGCCCGCGTCCTCGACTGCATCGGCAAGTTCGGCAACACCTCGGCCGCCTCGATCCCGGTGGCGCTCGAGGAGGCGCGGCTGGCCGGCGGCCTCCCCTGCGGCGCCCGCGTCCTGATCGCAGCCTTCGGCGCCGGCCTCACCTGGGGCGCGACCGTGGTCGAGTGGGGGACCGAGGCATGAGCGAGCGCCAGCGCCCCCAGGGCTGCGCCCTCGTCACCGGCTCCTCGCGCGGGATCGGCGCCGCGACCGCCAAGCTGCTCGCCGCCGACGGCTGGCCGGTGCGGATCAACTACCGCGCCGACGAGGAGGGAGCCCGCCGGGTGGCCGAGGAAATCGGCACCGCCGGCGGCAGGGCGACCGTCGTCCAGGGCGACGTCGGCGAGGCCGAGCAGGTCGCCTCGCTGCTCGAGCCCGGCGAGGACGGCCCGGTGCTGGTCCTCGTCAACAACGCCGGCCTGCGCCGCGACGGGCTCTCGCCGCAGATCGAGGACGAGCAGTGGCAGCAGGTGATCGACGTCAACCTGACCGGCACCTTCCGGGCCACCCGGGCGGCGCTGCCCCACATGCTGCGGGCCCGCTTCGGCCGCGTCGTCAACGTCTCCTCGGTGGTCGGCCTCCACGCCAACCCCGGCCAGGCCAACTACGCGGCCTCCAAGGCGGGGGTGATCGGCTTCACCAAGACGGTCGCCGCGGAGGTCGCGCGGCGCGGCGTCACCGTCAATGCGGTCGTCCCCGGATTGATCGCAACCGACCTCGCCGAGGAGGTCTTGGAGGGGGACTTGGCGAAGGCGATCCCCGCGCGCCGGATCGGCAGCGCCGAGGAGGTCGCGGCCTGCATTCGCTTCCTTGCTTCGGACGATGCCTCCTACGTGACCGGAACTACGCTGACCGTCGACGGCGGACTCACCGCCTGAGAGCCACCGAAGACGCAAGAAAGACAAGGAGAACGAACAGAATGCCCACCCAAGTAAGCACCGAGAACGTCGAGAAGACGATCTACGACGGCCTCGTCGAGCTCGGCACCGAGCGCGACCAGCTGGCCCGCGACGCTTCGCTGGAGGACCTCGACGTCGACTCGCTCGACCTGGTCGAGCTGGCGCAGATCGTCGAGGACGAGTACGGCGTCGAGCTCAAAGGCGACGACGTCAAGGACGTGAAGACCGTCGGCGAGGTAATCGACCTGGTGGTGGCGAAGGCCTCGTGACGCGTCGGGTCGTCATCACCGGCGTCGGCGCCGTCACCCCGCTCGGGGTCGGCGCGCAGACGCTGATCGAGCGCTGGAGCGCCGGCGAGTCCGGGATCGAGGACGGCTTCGGCCGCTGCCGCGACTTCGAGCCGCTCGACTTCCTCTCGAAGAAGGAGGCGCGGCGCGCCGACCGCTTCGCGCAGATGGCGATCGCCGCCGCCGGCGAGGCGGTGGCGCAGGCCTGGGGCGAGGACGGCGAGCTGCCGTTCGACCCCTACCGGGTCGGCTGCGTGATCGCGACCGGGATCGGCGGCCTCGTCTCGCTCGAGGAGCAGCAGCGCAAGCTGATCGAATCGGGCCCGAAAGCGGTCTCGCCGCTGGCGGTGCCGCTGATGATGGCCAACGCCGCCACCGCCGCGGTCTCGATGCGCCACGGCCTGCAGGGCGAGTGCTATGCGGTCGCCTCGGCCTGCGCCGCGGGCACGAACGGGCTCGGCGACGCCGCCCGGATGATCCGCGCCGGTGCTGCCGACGCGGTCGTCGCCGGCGGCGCCGAGGCCTGCATCACCGGCGTCGCCACCGCCGCCTTCGGCTCGATGGAAGCAACCTCGGCGAGCGGCATCTCGCGCCCCTTCGACGCCCGCCGCGACGGCTTCGTGATGGGCGAGGGCTCGGGCGTCCTCGTGCTCGAGGAGAAGGAGGCGGCCGAGGCGCGCGGGGCCGAGATCCTGGGCGAGCTGATCGGCTACGGCGCCACCGGCGACGCTCACCACCTGACCGCGCCGCAGCCCGAGGGCGAGGCGGCGGCGAAGGCGATCAGCCTGGCGATCTCCGACGCCGGCCGCAGCGCCGTCGACGTCGACTACGTCAACGCCCACGGCACCTCGACCCCGCTGAACGACGCCGCCGAGACGAAGGCGATCAAGGCCGCTCTGGGCGAGCGCGCCGCCGACATCCCGGTCAGCTCGACCAAGTCCTCGATCGGCCACCTGCTCGGCGCCGCCGGCGCGGTCGAGGGGATCGCGACGCTGGAGGCGCTGCGCCGCCGCGAGGCGCCGCCGACCGTCAACTGGGAAGAGGCCGAGGAGGGCCTCGACCTCGACTACGTGCCGGGCTCCTCGAAGCCGATCGTCAACGGCGACGGGCCCCTGGTCGGGATCTCCAACTCGTTCGGCTTCGGCGGCCACAACGCTGTTCTCGTATTGGAGGCCTGAGCCATGGCTACCGTCGTCGGCAAGCCCCCCGCGATCCCGTCTCCCGGCGAGACGCCGCTCGAGCAGCTCGAGCAGCTCTGCGACCCGGGCAGCTTCCGGCCCCTGCGCAGCGCCGTCAGCTCGCTGCGGCTGGGCGAGCGGGCGGCGCCGGGCGACGGCGTCGTCGCCGGCGCCGGCGAGGTCGAGGGGCGGCCGGTCTTCTGCTACGCCCAGGACCCGAAGTTCCTCGGCGGCAGCCTCGGCGAGGTCCACGCCGACACCATCGTGCGGACGCTTCAGATGGCCGGCGACGCCGGCGCCCCAGTGGTCGGCTTCGTCCGCTCCGGCGGCGCCCGCCTGCAGGAGGGCCACGCGGCGCTGGCCGGCTACGGCCGCATCTTCCGCGCCTCGGTCCAGCTCTCGCGCAAGGTGCCGCAGGTCTCGATCCTGAACGGCATCTCAGCCGGCGGCGGCGCCTACTCGCCGGCGCTGACCGATTTCGTCGTCATGACCCAGGACTCGCGGATGTTCCTCACCGGCCCGAAGGTGGTCGCCGAGGCGATGGGCGAAGAGATCTCGATGGAGGACCTCGGCGGCCCCCGCGTCCACGGCAAGAACGGCGTCGCCCGACTGGTCGCCTCCGACACCGACAGCGCGATCGCCCAGACCCGCCACCTGCTGGCGCTGCTGCCGCAGCGGATCGGCGGCGAGCTGCCCTTCCACGAGCCGGTCGGGCCCGATGGCTCAGATCCCGGCCTGGTCGTCCCCGACGAGCAGCGCAAGGTCTATGACGTGCGCGAGGTCGCCGCGGCGATCCTCGACTCCGGCACCTTCCTCGAGGTCTCGCCGCGCTGGGCGCCCAACATGGTCACCGGGATCGCCCGGCTCGAAGGCCGCCCGGTCGGCCTGATCGCCAACCAGCCGAAGGCGCTCGGCGGCGTGATCGACGCCGCCGCCTCGGAGAAGGCGGCGCTCTTCGTCAACGACTGCAACCGCTTCGGGCTGCCGCTGCTGGTCTTCGTCGACACCCCCGGCTTCCTGCCGGGCAAGGCCCAGGAGGACGCCGGGGTGATCCGCCACGGCGCCTCGCTGCTGCGCGCCTTCGCCGGCGCCACGGTGCCGAAGGTGACGCTGGTCCTGCGCAAGGCCTTCGGCGGCGCCGCGATCACGATGAACTCCAAAGACCTCGGCGCCGATGTCGTCTTCTCCTGGCCCGGTGCCCAGATCGGGATCATGGCCGCGCGGCAGGCGGTCGGGATCGTCCACGGGCGCGCCCTCGCCGCCGGCGACGGCCCCTCCCGCGACGAGCTCACCGATCTCTACGCCGCCGAGCACCTGACCGCCTCCGCGGCAGCCGCCAGTGGTTGGGTCGACGAGGTGATCGACCCGACCTGGAGCCGGGACCGGCTCTCCTGGGCGCTGCGCTCGCTGGGGGGGCGGTGAGGATCGAGACCTACGCGGCACTCGGCGACAGCTTCACCGCCGGCCGCGAATCGGTGATCGGCGAGCGCTGGGCCGACCGCCTCGCCACCGGCCTGCGCCGGGTCAACCCGGAGCTGGTCTACGAGAACCTCGCGGTCGACGGCGCCGACTCGGCCGAAGTGCTCGAGCAGGTGTCGGTCGCGACCGCGCTGGAGCCCGACCTGGTGACGGTGATCTGCGGCGCCAACGACGTCCTGCTGACCGTGCGCCCGGACGTCGAGGGCTACGAAGAGCGCTTCAGTCGGATCCTCGCCGTGCTCCGGGCCGAGCTGCCGGAAGCGGCGATCGTGACCGGGACGGCGCCGGAGAGCTGGCACTTCATGGACCTGCGGCCGCGCACCCGCAAGCGGCTCGCCGACGCGACCGAAGCGCTGAACGAAGCGACGCGGCGGATCGCCGCCGAGCACGACAAGGTGCTGTGCCTGCCGGTCGCCGGCCACCCGGCGCTGGAAGACCCGGCCAACTACGCCGCCGACGGCCTCCACGCCTCGCAGCTCGGCCACGAGCTGATCGCGCGTGAAACCGGCCGCTACCTGCAGGAGGCGTTCGGGATCGAGATCGGCTCGACCGAGCTCCAGGTCGGGAACTGACCTCGAGCATGGCCGACCTCTCGCTCGATTTCGACGCGCTGCCCGCGGACGCCCGCTTCACCAGCCGCGGCCGGACGATCACCGAGGCCGACCTGGTCGGCTTCGCCGGCCTCACCGGCGACTTCCACCCCCTCCACATCGACTCCGAGTGGGCGGCCGGGAGCGAGTTCGGCGAGCGGATCGCGCACGGCATGCTGCTGCTCTCCTACTGCGTCGGCCTGGCCCCGTTCGACCCCGAGTTCGTGCTGGCGCTGCGCGGCTTCGAGAAGGTCGCCTTCAAGCGGCCGGTGCGGATCGGCGACACGATCCGGCTCGAGGGCGCGGTGGCCGAGAAGAAGGAGCTCGACGGCGCCACCGGCCTCGTCGACTTCGAGTGGAAGCTGCTGAACCAGCGCGATGAGCTGGTCGCTCGGGCCAGGCCGCGCGTCGTCTGGCGGCGCGCGCTGGTAGAGGTACCGGCGTGATCCTCGCCGGAAAGAAGATCCTCGTCACCGGGGTGGTCAACCGCCACTCGATCGCCTACGCGGTCGCCGAGCGCGCCCAGCAGGAGGGCGCCGAGGTGATCCTGACCAGCTTCGGCCGGGTCAAGCGGATGACCGAGCGCTCGGCCGCGCGGCTCGACCCGCAGCCCGAGGTGCTCGACCTCGACGTCAACGACGACGGCGACATCGCGGCGCTGCGGGCGGAGCTCGAGAGCCGCTGGGGGCGGGTCGACGGGGCCCTGCACGCAATCGCCTTCGCCCCCGGCGACGCGATCGGCGGCCAGTTCATGCAGACCCCGCGCGAGAGCGCCAAGGTCGCCTTCGAGACCAGCGCCTACTCCTACAAGGCGCTGGCCGAGGTGGTGGCGCCGCTGATGGGCGACGGCGGCGCGCTGCTCGGGCTCGACTTCGACGCCAGCGTCGCCTGGCCCTCCTACGACTGGATGGGGGTGGCGAAGGCGGCGCTCGAGTCGGTCAACCGCTACCTCGCCCGGGACCTCGGCGGCGAGAAGATCCGCGCCAACCTGCTCTCCGCCGGCCCGGTCCACACCGCCGCGGCCTCGGGCATCTCCGGCTTCGGCCAGCTCGAGGCGCTGTGGGGGGACGCGGCGCCGCTCGGCTGGGACTCGCGCGACCCGGGCCCGGTCGCCGACGCCGCGCTCTTCCTGCTCTCCGACCTCGCCCGCGGAGTCACCGGCGAGATCGTGCACGTGGACGGCGGCGTCCACGCTGTGGGTGCGGCAGTGCCGCCCGCGGCCGACGCCGCCGAGTAGCGCCGCCGGCCGCCGGCTTTACCCGCCCACCGGCTGGTTCGAGCGGAAGAGGTTCTCCGGGTCGTACTGGGCCTTGACCGCGCGCAGGCGCTCGCAGGCCTCCGGTGCGAAGGCGTTCTCGGCCTCGGTCGCGTGCATGCAGAAGCTGCGGTAGCGCCCCTCGCTCCAGGGCGCCATCGCCTCCTCGAGC
>DASXOF010000123.1:0-19977 GCA_036494495.1 Solirubrobacterales bacterium
CCGGGCGCGGCCCGAGGAAGCCCTTGAACTCGTTGACGTCGCCGCCCGAGCAGAAGTAGTCGCCGCTGCCGGTGAAGATCACCACCTTGGTCTCGCTGGGGTCGTCTTCGATCTCGCGCAGGACGCGCAGCAGCCCCTCCCTGACTTCGACGCTGAGCGCGTTCAGCACCCGCGGCCGGTTCATCCGCAACCGCAGCACGTACTTCGCCGGCCGGTCGATCACCAGGCCTTCGTCGCTGCCTGAGTTATCGCTCACGCTCGCCTCCCGTTCGTCATTTTTCGATCGTATCGTAGATTTTTCGAATCCAAAGTCGAATCACTCGGCGAGCTCGGCGCGCAGCTCGGCGCCGTGCTGGTCGGGCAGCGGCGGCGGGCCGGCGATCGCGCCCGGCGTCCGCGAGAGCTTCGGCGCCACCCCGGGCTGCAGCATCCCGTCGCGCTCGACGAAGGTGCCGCGGGCGGCCAGGTGCGGGTGGCGGGCCGCCTCCTCCAGCTCGAGCACCGGCGCGAAGCAGGCGTCGGTGCCCTCCAGCTCGCCCTGCCATTCCTCGAGGCTGCGGCTGGCGAAGCGCTCGGCCATCGCCGCCGCCAGCGCCGGCCAGCGCTCCTCGTCGTGCTGGGGCCAGGCGGCCGGGTCGAGGTCGAGGCGCTGCAGCAGCTCGGCGTAGAACTTGGGCTCGAGCGCGCCGACGCTGACGTAGCGGCCGTCGGCGGTCTCGTAGGCGCGGTACCAGGGGGCCGCGCCCTGCAGCCAGTTGGCGCCGCGGCCCTCCTGCCAGAGGCCCATCGCCCGCAGCTGCAGGACGCTGCCGAGCAGCGAGGCGACGCCGTCGACCATCGCCGCGTCGACCATCTGGCCGCGGCCCGAGTCGCGGCGCTCGTGCAGGGCGGCGAGGACGCCGACCGCCATCAGCATCCCGCCGCCGCCGAAGTCGGCGACCAGGTTGAGCGGCACCGCCGGCGGCCGGTCGGCGTCGCCGATCTGCCCGAGGGCCCCGGCCAGGGCGATGTAGTTGATGTCGTGGCCGGCGGCGGCGGCGAGCGGGCCGTCCTGCCCCCACCCCGTCATCCGCGCGTAGACCAGCCCCGGGTTGCGTTCGAGAGCCTCCTCGGGCCCGACCCCGAGCCGCTCGGCGACGCCGGGCCGGTAGGGGTCGACGAGGACGTCGGCGCGCTCGATCAGCTTCCAGGCGGTGGCGAGGTCCTCGGGCTGGCGCAGGTCGAGCCCGATCGAGCGGCGGCCGCGGCCGAGCACTTCGCGGCCGGCCTCGCCGCCGAGGTCGAGGGCGCCGGCGGGGCGGTCGATCCGGACCACGTCGGCGCCGAGGTCGGAGAGCATCAGCGTCCCCAGCTGCGCCGGCCCGATGCCGGCGAGCTCGACCACGCGGACGCCGCTCAGCGGGCCGCGACTCTCGGCTTGCTCGGCGGCCGGCACCGCTCAGGCGGCGAGCAGGCCGCCGTCGACGGTCAGCACCGTGCCCGAGACGTAGGAGGAGGCGTCGGCGGCGAGGAAGAGCAGCGCCGAGACCAGCTCCTCGGGCCCACCCAGCCGGCCGATCGGGATCCTCGCCTCCAGCCCCTTGACGGTCTCGGCCGAGAGCTGGTCGGTCATCTCGGAGGAGAAGACTCCGGGGGCGAGCGCGTTGACCCGGATCCCGCGGCGACCGGTCCACTGCGCGGCGAGGTCGCGGGTGAGGGCGACGATCGCCGCCTTGCTCGAGGCGTAGGCCGCCTGCGGCACGCCGAGGTTGCGCTCGCCGACGATCGAGCCGACGTTGACGATCGCCGAGCCGGGCTCCATCGCCCGGCCGCAGGCCTGCGCCATCCAGTAGGCGCCGAAGAGGTTGACCTCGAGGACGCGGCGGAAGTCCTCGGGGGCCTCGCGCGTCGCCGGCCCGGCGCTGCCGACGCCGGCGTTGTTGACCAGCACGTCGACCCGGCCGAAGCGCTCGACGCATTCCTCCACGAGGGTCTGGCAGTCCTGCGGCGAGGCGACATCGGTGGGGACGGCGATGCAGGCCCGGCCGAGCGCCTCGACCCGCTCCCGGGTCTCGTCCAGGCGCTCCACCCGCCGCGCGCCGAGCGCCAGGTCGCAGCCGGCCGCGGCGAGGCCGGTGGCGAAGGCGACGCCGAGGCCGGAGGAGGCGCCGGTCACGATCGCGACCTTGCCGTCGAGCCGGAAGCGGTCTATCGGAGAGGCGGCCATCGGTCCGTCACTCTATCGACTTCAAAGTCGGAAAACCGATCTCAGGGTCAATTACCTGTAGATTTCAGCCGATGCCGCGCCGCGCGATCTTCGAGGACGAGCACGAGGCCTTCCGCGAGTCGGTCCGCACCTTCCTCCGCCGCGAGGCCGCCCCCCACGCCGAGCGCTGGGAGCAGGAGGGGATGGTCGACCGCGAGTTCTGGCGCAAGGCCGGGGCGGCCGGCTTCGTCGGCTTCCAGGCGCCCGCCGAGCTCGGCGGCCTCGACCTCGAGGACTTCCGCTTCAACGCGATCCTCGACGAGGAGATCGAGTACGGCGCGATCCCCGGCGACAACTTCGCCCTGCAGAACGACATCGTCGCCCCCTATCTGGTCGAGCTGACGACCGACGAGCAGAAGGCGCGCTGGCTGCCGGCCTTCACCGCCGGCGAGCTGATCGGCGCGGTGGCGATGAGCGAGCCCGGCGCCGGCTCCGACCTGCGGGCGATCGCGACCACCGCGACGCCGACCGACGGCGGCTGGAAGCTCGACGGCTCAAAGACCTTCGTCACCAGCGGCATCCAGGCCGACCTGGTGATCGTCGTCGCCCGCACCGCCAGCGGCGACGGCCACGCCTACAGCCTCTTCGCGGTCGAGGCCGGCACCCCCGGCTTCGAGCGCGGCCGCAAGCTCTCGAAGGTCGGCCGCAAGGCCCAGGACACCGCCGAGCTCTTCTTCCGCGACGCCGAGGTGCCGGCCGAGAACCTGATCGGCGGCGAGGGCGAGGGCCTCCACATGCTGATGCGGAACCTCCCCCGCGAGCGCCTCTCGATCGCGATCTCGGCCGTCGCCGCCTCGGAGCGGGCACTGGAGCTGACGCTCGAGTACGTCGGCGAGCGCCGCGCCTTCGGCCGGCCGGTCGGCTCCTTCCAGGCCAACCGCTTCGCCCTCGCCGACCTCACCAACCGGGTGCGCGCGGCGCGGGTCTACGTCGACCACTGCATCGCCGCCGTCAACGCCGGCGAGCTCTCCGACGCCGAGGCGGCCGGCGCCAAGGCCTGGACCACCGAGCTCCAGTTCGAGGTCCTCGACCGCTGCCTCCAGTTGCACGGCGGCTACGGCTATATGGACGAGTACGAGATCTCCCGCCTCTGGCGCGACGCCCGCGTGCAGCGGATCTACGGCGGCACCAACGAGGTGATGCTGGAGATCGTCGGCCGCTCGCTCGGGCTCTGAGCGAGCGGCCCGCGCCCGCCCGGAGTCGCCATGCCGACTACCGTTTTGCCGCCGTCGCCGAGGTCGCGGATCGGCCGTCGTGCATCGCAACGACGTAGACCCGGTCCGACGATTGCTCGTAGCGGTAGAGCAGGATCATCCAGGACCAGGGGCCGAGCACGAACCGGGTCGGCGCCCACCGGCCTCCCAGCTTGGGTCCGGCAAGCGGGAACATCTCCAGGGGCCGGAGCGAGCGGGCGATGCGAGCCCAGGTGTCGTCCGGCAGGTGAAGCGCTGAGATGGCCCGGTCCACGTCACGCCGCGCCTGAGGGGTGAAGATGACCTGCGCCACTCAGGCGAGCTCGTCCAGCGGTGTTCCTTCGCCGCGGGCAGCCTGCGCCAGACCCTCCTGAGTGCGTTGCCAAGCGCCGGGGATCGCGTCGAGAACCTCGATGATGCGGGCGGCATCGGGGTCGGCGTCGTCGAGTGCAGTGGAGAGAAGGGATCGGGCCAGGGTTCCCTCCTGCACATGCGTGCGCTCTGCGAGCCTCGCGAGCTTGGCCGCGTGCTCGTCATCGAGGGTCACGTTGATCCGCTTCGCCGACGCTGCCATCGAGGAGAAGCTACACAATTCAGCACGGTTCGTGCAACCGAGGCTCGTAAGCCGGGTGGTCGTGACGGCCTCGTCCGGCTGCACGTCGAGCGGGCTACGATCGGCTGCCGAACTCCAGGGTGAGCAGGTCGGCGACGAAATGCTCGAGCGATGCCGCTCGAATCCCAACCGCATCCCAAGGTGGGCGCGGATCGGCACCGTGGGCCAATGCGCTTCGGAGCGTGTAGCACTTACTGAAGAATTGGACCGCGCTTTCTGGATCGTCCATGTAGGTGCGGTCGCCGAGCCGTTCCGCCAGTTTGCGTCCAGCCTGGCCGATCGATTCGTTTCGTAGCCATTCAAGGCTGCTGACAATGGACTTAATCTGATCCTGGGGCAGATCGCTCGCGCGCGTGCCGTCGATCAGGCCCTCCACATGAACTCTTACGGCATCGGGGCGCGGAGAAGGCTCGATTAACGTCTCGACGGCCATCATCAACATCATGAAACGCGCATCTTCGGACGGCTCAGAGAAGGACGCCGAGTAGAGGTCGTATGCCAGTCGTTCTCTCGCTGACATGTCGACACCAAGCTCAGCTGCCTCGTCAATTGCGGCCAAAAGATGAGCAACGTCAGGACCAATGATGATCTGGCTCTGTCCGACTCGCACGAACGTAGGGGGCGGCTCACACTCAAACGACGAGATACCGTGAATATCGTCAAGGAATCGGCCGCCCCCAGCCTCTTGGCTAAGAAGGGCAAGACCGTAATCAGTCACCCCACTTCTAGGCGGCTGAGTTCCGAAGTCGGCGCCGATATAAGTCCGCGCAAATGACTTCTTTAGGACAATCATCCAGTGTTCTGCTGCTCTCTCAGCATCAGCTTCGGTATCAAAGTACCGGCCGCGCAGCACCAAGGATTTTGCCTCCGAGAGGGTTGACTTGTCCTGCCCTGCCTTGAGAAGAATCTCCTTCCCTTCGGCTTTGTCGGGTATCCGAATCTCAGTCTCGTCGGACTTGATCCTCGTACGTGGACTGAACTCAAATCGAATGCGGAAGCAGTAAGGCACCGCTAGATTGAACTCAACCGGTCGGAGGGAGTGCGTGCGCCCCGGCGGTTCCTCGCCGAGTTCCTGGGATTGGCCTTCGTCGCGGCGAGGGTGACCGGCTCGGGGGTCCGCCGCCGAGCTCGCCCGGCGACTTCTCCGACACCTTCGCCGGAAAGCGCCCCGGCCTCGGTGCCCGCGTCCGTCGTCGTGCAGCTTGCGGCTTGGCTCTGTTCGCCGCGGTCTCCCCAGACCTCTCAGCCACGGAGGCGGCCGAGATCGTGCTCCGCAGGAGCAAGCAAGGCAGCGCCGACGATCCCCTACCCATCGTTCCGCCGCATGGTTGTTACGTCGCGTTGCCCTAGGCGTGCTCTGGAAATTCTTGGTCTTGGAATCGATGATCCATTCTCGGGGCTGATTGACCCGATTGCGGCCCTCGGGCACCAGCAAATAAGGTGCCGCCGAGTAGCTGAGGATCGCCAGCCGTCTCGCCCCTGCGGAAGGCAGCAGTCAGTCAGAGGTTGCGAGCGACTTTCGAGCGCGCTCCAGCGCGTGGTCGGCGCCCCAGCTGCTCGCCGCGACCCAGGCCAATTCTCGGCTCACTTCACGAGTCAGCGGGGCGCCGGGCTTGTATCCAAGATCGTGCTGCGGCTCCGCGTAGGCATGCTGAAAGAGCGTTCGGATCTGCATCTCGAGAGTCTCGGGCATGTCCTCCTGCTCCTGCCATCCCGCGGGGAGGTATATCGATGGGATGGCGAACACCCCATGCATGCTCTCGTAGTCAAAGGCGTTCCACTCGGTCGGTCTCTTGTGCTCGACCTCGACCCGATTCAGAAGCTCGCCCAGATGCGCCGCCGTCGGGTCAAGGTCGGACGTGTAAAGGACCAAGATCCGGCCAGCAACCTGATCCTCCACTTCCACCAAAGGCTCCTCATAGGGGGCTCCGTGTCGCTCGCCGCTGGCCTTCTCTACGAAGCTATCGACATCCTTTCTGCGCACGGAGATCCGGTCGATATGTGCGCGACCGTCGAAGTGCTCCCGTAGGTCTGCCTCAAGCCGGCAAGCGACTTCGTCGAGCAGATCTACTCGCGCCAAGTACCGGTCGCGTAGGTCAGACATGGCGGCTGCCCAGCCGGTCTTGCACGATCTCGGCGTCGATGTGGACCTTCTCACCCGTCCCGTCGTCAGCGGCTCCCTCGGCCCGTTCGACGCGCACGATTTTGTCCTCGCCGACCTCCTCGATCGGCGCCGAGACGTAGACGTTCTTCGTGAGTTTGAAGTTCCGGAAGCTGAGGCCGCGCTCCAGTGCCGGGCGATCCATTTTGAATGAGGAGGTACGGGCGATGTCGTTGGGGGCGGCCGCAAGAAATACCTCTCGCGCGTTGCCGGAGAGGAAGGTGTTGGCAACTTCTTCGAGGCTCCAATGGGACTGAGGCATGGTGCGAATCGCGATGGCGGCGTTATGCACCTGCTCGTTTTCCGCGGGGCTGATGTCAGCTTCGCTCGCTCGCTTCAGCGCATCGGCGAGAACCTTGGTCCCAGCAGCGGAGGTAATCGACAAGCGCGCTTCGAGAAACTGAGTGATCCAGAAGTCGGCGACATCGTCCGCGCGGCCAAACTGGAAGTCGAGGACGTCGGCGGTGATGAAGTTGGTCGCCAGCCTCTTGCCCTCGAAGACCGCCATCTTTCTCAACGCAGAGGTGCGGCTGAAAATTTCGGTCAGCAGCTCGATGTCATTGCCCTCTTTTCCGGCGGTGAACCGGAAAGCCTCGTCCTGGGGAAAGATCCAGGCGGCGACACGCCTCGTTTTCTTCCCGTCCTCTCCGTAAGCGGCGATCAGCAACAGGCAATCTTTGGAGCGTTCATCCATTGCGCGGCTGAGTTGGGCAGCGAGCCAGTCGGCGCCGGCAGCGGCGGCAGACTCGTCACCGAACGCCACCTCAAGCACGGCATCCCGTACCGGACAAGTGCGCTCGCGGTCGGGGTCTTCGTCGACCCTTAGGACCACCTCGGTCATCTTGTTCGATTTCTGTGCGACTCGCAGCGAATTGTCGAGAGCTACGCGCAGCGATTCGCCGATCGCAAGCTCGCCGCCCAGCGGCGGGTTGAAGAGATCCTCCTCAACCGTGCGCTGGGGCTCAATTTCGTAGCCGAACAGCCGAGTCAGGTCCACGACTGGCCCCAAACAGATGAAGCTGCAGCGACCGACGGTTTTGCGCGGAGGCGTTCCTGCATTCGAGCATCCTAAACCGCACTTTGCAGAGACAATCACGAACATATGTTCGCACTTCAAGAGGTCGCCCTGCCGATCCTCGCTCGCTTCACCGCTGGCCTGTGCATCGCGTTGCCCCAGGCGTTGCCCTGGAAAGTCGATTCTCTCTGCGACCCGCCTAGCGACGACTCGGTGCCGAACTCGTAGATCGAAGGGCGTCGCTCGACTGACGCCCGCCTCTCCCCTACCAGCGCGGGGCGTAGGTGTAGGAGCTGCTGCGGGAGATGCCGTACTCGAAGACGCCGATGCCCTGTTGGCCGTTCCAGGTGAAGGCGGAGAGCTGGTCGACGGTGGTCAGGGGCTGTTCGCGGAGGACGGGCATTGCGTCGTCGGGCCAGCGCTCGTGCTCGACGTGGAGGTCGCCGCGGTGTTGGCCTTGCCAGCCGCCGTATCCGGCTCCTGACATGTAGAGGTCGCCGAGGCGGGGCTCGAAGGTGAGCTCGTGCTCGCTGCCGTCCTCGCAGATCAGGCGCATCCGGCCGCGTTCGGCTTGGAGGCGGTTGTCGGCGAGTTGGAGCTCGTGGCGGAGGTCGGTGACGGGGATCGGGGTACGGTCGTCGGCGAAGAGGACGGCGCCCTCGCAGAAGATCACCTCGTGCTGGCGGGTCTCGTTGTAGGAGACCATGAAGGTGCGATCGTCGAAGTGGGCGATCATCCAGACGTGGAGGCCGTTGCCCTCGGTGGGCCGGCGGAGGCCCCAGGAGTGGTCGCGCTGGCCGATCCAGTCGCCGTCCTCGAAGGTCTCGCCGTCGACGGTGAGGCGGCCGCTGTAGGTGCCGGCCTGGTTGTAGTGGCTGAAGGCAGTTTCGGGCGGGAAGCGGATGATCCCGACCGAGTAGGCGACGCTGCGGGCCTCGAAGGTGACGTCGAAGGAGACGCCCTCGGTCTCCTCCAGCTCGAGGCGCCAGCGCTGCATCGGCTCGAGGACGCTGAGGCGGAGGGGGCCGACCGAGGTGTCGAGGCGGCGGCCGCCGAGCTCGCGGGCGAGCCGCACGTTGCGCTGGGCCTTGGCGTCGCGGAGGACGACGTAGGCGTCGGCGACGCTGGCGTTGGGGAAGACGCCGAAGCCGGCAACGAGGAGGCGCTCGCCGGCTTTGTCGTGGAGGTTGAAGTAGAGGCGCTCGAAGACGCGGGGGTTGTCCGAGTGCGAGACGGCGAACGACTCCGGCAGCTGGTGGAGCAGGAAGTCGTCCTCCGCGACCAGGCCCTCAAGCACCTTCTTCTTCGGCTCCATCAGCCTTCTCTCCCTCTTTCGACGTGGGTTGACTGGAAGTTGCGAGCAGCCGGGCGGCGAGGACGCTGCCCGGCTCGGCGACGATCCCGGCCCAGGGCCCGGCCGGCAGGCGGCGGACGGCGGCCGGCCACTCCGTGGTGACCTTGACCAGCACCTCGACCCGCCCGGGGTCGATCTCGGCGGCGCGCTTCAGCGTCGCCTGCGGGTCGTTGCCGGAGGCGAGGTCGACGAGGACGCGGGGGCTGCCGGCCGCGGCGGCGCTCTCCACCTCGGCGGCGCTGGCGCAGATCGTCAAACCCTCGGGGTCGAGCGCGCGGTTGGCCCACTCGGCGCCGCCCTCGGCCAGCAGCGGCAGGCGCGGCCGCCGCTCGAACTCGGCCAAGAGCGCCTCCACCCGCTGGTCGAGGCGGGGCGCGACCAGCGGCACCGAGCCGGCGAGCACCTCGCCGCCGGCGCCGTCGAGCGAGATCGCCTCGCCCTCGCGGACCGTCACGTCTCCGAGCCGGATCTCCTCCTCGCCGACCTCGAGCCCGGCGACGCCGCAGACGGCCGGCAGGTTGAGGCCGCGGGCGACGACGGCGGCGTGGCTGGCGCGACCGCCGCGGGCGGTCATCACCCCCTCGGCGGCGATGAAGCCGGCGATGTCGTCGGGGCTCGTCTCCGGGCGGGCGAGGATCACCGCGGTGCCCTCGGCCGCCAGCTCCTCGGCCCGGCGGGCGCTGGTCGCGAGGACGCCGACCGCCGCCCCCGGCGAGGCGGCGATGCCGCGGCCGAGCACTCGGCGCGGCGCCTCGGGGTCGAAGACCGGAGCGGCGAGGCGGATCAGGCCGGAGGGCGAGATCCGGTCGAGGGCGGTGTCGGCGTCGATCGCCCCCTCCTCGAGCATCTCGGCGGCGATCCGCACCTCGGCGATCCCGGTCCGCTGCCCGGCCCGCGCCTGCAGGACCCAGAGGTGGCCGCGCTCGACCGTGAACTCGATGTCGCACATGTCGCCGTAGGCGCGCTCGAGCTCGGCGCCGGCGCGCTCGAGGCCGGCGCAGGCGTCGGGCGCGGCGGCGCGGAAATCGGCCAGCGAGCCGACGTCGAACTCGCCGCTGACCACGTCCTCGCCCTGGGCGCCGGCGAGGAAGTCGCCGTAGAGGGTGCGCTCGCCGCTGGTCGGGTCGCGGGTGAAGGCGACGCCGGAGCCGGAGCGCTGGTCGAGGTTGCCGAAGACCATCGCCTGGACGATCACCGCGGTGCCGAGGTCGTCGTCGATCCCGGCGTGGCGGCGGTAGCGCTTGGCCCGCGGCGCTTCCCAGGAGGAGAGGACGGCGAGCACCGACTCGCGCAGCTGCTCGAGCGGCGAGTGCGGGAAGGGCCGCCCCGACTCCGCCTCGATCGCCGCGCCCAGCGCGGCCGCCACGGCCCGCGCCCGCTCGGCCCGCGGCGCCTCCGGCGCGAGGCCCGCTTCCGCCTCGCGGCGGCTGGCGGCGAGGAGCGGCGAGGGCAGGCCGCGCACGGTCTCGCCGAACATCTTCAGGAGCCGGCAGTAGGAGTCCCAGGCGAAGGCCTCGTCGCCGGTCAGCGCGACCAGGCCGGGCAGCGTCCGCTCGGTCAGGCCGACGTTCAGGATCGTGTCCATCATCCCCGGCATCGAGACCGGGGCGCCGGAGCGGACCGAGACCAGCAGCGGCCCCTCGGCATCGCCGAAGCTGCGGCCGGTGCCCGCGCCGAGGCCGGCGACCGCTGCCTCGATCTCGGCCCAGGTCTCCTCCGGCAGCGCCGAGCTGGCGAGGAACTCGCGGCAGAGGTCGGTGGTGGCGATGAAGGCCGGCGGCACCGGCAGGCCGAGGCCGGCCATCGTCGCCAGGCTCGCCCCCTTGCCGCCGATCCGCGAGCGGTCCCGCGGGTCGGCGTCGGCGAGCGCGACCACCCGGCTCGGCACGCTGTCCACGCCGCTACTCCTCACGGCTCAGCCCGAGGGTGAGGAGGAAGTCCTCATGGCACTCGAACCAGACGGTGTGGAAGGAGTCGAGGGAGGGGTCGCCGACGTAGCGCGCGTCGCCCTCGCCGATCTTCGCCAGCGCCGTGTCGAAGCGGACGCCGTAGACGCCGAAGCGGGGCTCGGTGCGAGCGGCGTAGGCGAGCGCCTCGCCGACCCGTTCGGCGATCTCCTCCAGCTCCATCAGCAGCTCCGCCTCCTCGATCGCGGCCTGCTGGCTGCGGCTGACGAGGCGCTTCGCCGGGTCGTTCAGCTCGAGGAAGGAGTCATAGGCGGCGGCGACGCCGTCGCTCCCCTCCCCCCGCCGCGCGGCGATCCGCTCGCCGTGGGCCTCGAGACCGGCGGGGGTCAGGAGCCAGGCCGGCTCCTCCATCGGCGCCTGCTGGACCAGCTCGGCGGCGGCCAGCTGGCGGAGCGCCGCGGCGACGTCCTCCTCGCTCGCCCCGGTCACCGTGCCGAGCTCCCGCTCGCCGGCCATGCCCTTGATGCGGAGGCCGTGCAGGACCTCGAAATCGGCGCTCGCCATCTCGCTCACACGACCGCCCCGAAGCGCTCCCGGACCAGCGGCAGCACCTCTTCGCCGGTCATCCGGACGACGCCCTCCGCCTCGTCGGGGCCGCAGCCGAGCGAGATCACGGCGCCGCTGGCACCGGCTTCGATGTGCTCGCCGAGCTGCTCGGCGCACTGCTCCGGGGTGCCGGCGATGAGGTAGCGGGCGCGGTGGCCGGTGAAGTCCTGCTTGTAGACCTTCGAGACCGTCTCGGCGGCCGTGCGGCGAGCCTTGTCGCCGTCCTTGCCGACGGCGATGAAGCAGTTGATCACCGAGCGGATCGCCTCGGGGTCGCGGCCGGCCTCGGCGGCCGCCTCGCGCACCTTGACGATGCTCTCGGCGAGCAGCTCCGGCGTGTACATGTAGGGCATCCAGAAGTTGCCGAAGCGGCCGGCGCGGCGCATCGCCGCGCCGCTGCGGCCCGCCACCCAGATCGGCGGGTGCGGGCGCTGGATCGGCGCCGGCGCCACCTTGACGCCGGGCAGCCGCGTGAACCTGCCCTCGAACTCGACCTCCTCGCCGGACCAGAGCTCGATCAGCACTTCGAGCGCCTCGTTGGTGCGGGCGCCGCGCTCCTTGTGCGGGACGCCGACGGCTTCGAACTCGGGCGGGTACTCGCCGCCGACGCCGACGCCGAAGTCGAAGCGCCCGCCGCTGACGTAGTCGAGCATCGCCGCCTGCTTGGCGAGCAGCGCCGCCGGATAGAGCGGCACCAGCGTGATCCCGCTCAGCAGCCGCAGCTTCGGCGCGATGCCGGCGACGTGGGCGAGGTTGATGAACGCGCTCGGCGTCGGGTTGTGGAAGGCGACGTGCTCGCCGGCGCTGATCGCGTCGAACCCGACTTCTTCGATCATCTTCGCCGCAGCGGCGAAGTCGCCGCTGCGCATCGAGAGGCTCATCGAGAAGTAGAGCGGCGGCACGCCGCTGGCGGCGCCCTCCCCCATCACTCGCTGCCTCGTTCGATCCGCGCGTCGACGGCGCAGAGGCCGCCGCCGTCGGAGCGGATCGCGACCGGGTTGCACTCGAGGATGTCGCCGGGAGCCAGCAGCTCCTCGGCCGCTGCGGCGAGCGCGTTGCCGAGCGCCGCCAGGTCGGCCGGGTCGAGCGCCGGGATGTCGCGGAAGCCCTCGAGCAGCGGCTCGAGCCCGACTTCGCCGAGGACCGCCTTGGCGTCGCTGGCCTCGAGCGGCGGGCGCCGCACCGAGGCGCGGCGGTGCAGCTCGACCATCCGGCCGCCGACGCCGAGCACCACCGCCGGCCCGTACTGGCGGTCGCAGCTGACCGAGGCGAGCAGCTCGAAGCCGATCGGCACCATCGACTGCAGCAGCAGCGGCTCGTCCGCCGCCTCGGTGCCGGCCAGCGCCGCGCGGATCGCCTCGTAGGACTCCTCCAGCTCGCCGAGCTCGGTCAGCCCGAGGCGGACGGCGCCGCTGTCGGACTTGCGGCCGAGCGTGGTCGAGGCGGTCTTCAGCACCCAGGGCGCCGGCACCGACTCGCTGGCGGCCTCGAGGTCGCCCGCCTCGGCGATCAGCTGGTTCGGCGCGACCGGGACGCCGTGCCCGGCCAGGGTCGCGAACAGCTCGCCGGCGTTGGCCGGCTCCGGCACCTGCTTCGGCTCCGGCGAGGCGGCGACCGGCAGGTCCTTGCGGCGCGAGTACCAGACGCGGCCGGCGTCGAGCGCGGCGGCCAGCGTGCGCGGGTGCTCGAGCACGGTGACGCCCTCGGAGCGCAGGTAGAAGCGGGCCTCGTCGCTCATCTCGCCCGCGTACCACATGACGATCAGCTTGCCTTCGTGCGCCTCGGGGGTGTCGAGGATCATGTCCGAGAGCTCTTTGGCGAAGTCCGGCCGCTGCACGGTCAGGATCAGGACGACGACGTCGTGGTCGGCCGAGGCGCAGGTCAGCTCGATGCTCTGTTTGAACAGCGCCGGGTTGGCGACGAAGTCCGAGGTCATGTCGACCGGGTTGTGGAAGACCGCGTAGCTGCCGAACCGCTCGGCCAGCGACTCCTGGATCTCCTGGTCGAGCTCCGGCAGGTCCATGCCGAGCCGCCCGATCGCGTCGGCGGCCAGCACCGAGCCGCCGCCGGAGGTGGTGAGGATGAGGATGTTCTCGTAGTCGCGCTCGGGCAGTTTCGGCAGCGCCGTCGCGATTTCCAGCATCTCGTCGAGGTCGTAGGCGCGGATCACCCCGTACTGCTTGGCGAAGCCGTCGAAGACCTGGTCGTCGTCGGCCAGGGAGCCGGTGTGGGCGGCGGCGGCGCGGACGCTCGCCTTGCTCGAGCCGGGCCGGTACATGACCACCGGCTTGCCGGCGTCGGAGGCCTTCTGCCAGGCCTTCGCCAGGCCCTCGGCGTCGTTGACGCCCTCGGCGTAGACGGCGATCGCGTCGGTGTGGTCGTCGTCGACCAGGTATTCGATCGCCTCCGGGGTGGCGAAGTCGGCCTCGTTGCCGGAGCAGAGCATGTAGGAGAGGCCGATGCCGCGGTCCATCGCCCGCTCGGCGATGATCCCGGCGACGCCGCCGCTCTGCGCGACGACGCCGAGGCGGCCGGCCTCGGCCAGCACCTCACGGAACTGGACCGAGGTCGCGGTGACCGGAGCGCGGTCGACGAAGTTGATGAAGCCGGGGCTGTTGGGGCCGACGAAGCGGATCCCGAGCTCCTTCGCGAGGGCGGCGAGCCTGCGCTCTTTCTCCGCCCCCTCCTCGCCGGCCTCGCGGTAGCCGGCGGCGAAGACGACGACGCCGGCGAGGCCCTTTTCGGCGCATTCGGTCAGCGTCTTTTCGACCAGCTCCTCGCGGACCGAGAGCACGGCGGTGTCACAGGGGTCGGGAACATCGAGGATCGACGGATAGCACTTCAGCCCCATCACCTCGTCGTACTTCGGATTGACCGGGTAGAGGCCGCCGGGGTATTCGTGGCGCACCATGCCGCCCAGGTAGCGGGTCCCCAGGCTGTAGAGGTTTTCGCTGGCGCCGATGATCGCGACGCCGCGCGGGCGCATCATCCGGGTCAGCAGCTCGGTCTTGTCCGTCGTGCTCGTCATTCGTTCTCGTCTCCTGTGTGTGGGGGTAGGTTCAGAGCGCCGGCGAGTACAGGGGCCTGCTCGCGTCGCTGGCAAGGTGGCTCCAGAACGAGGGCGGCTCGGGGTCCGACCGCAGCGCGGCCAGCGCCGCGGCGGTGCCGCGCTCGAATCGGTCGAGGACGAAGCCGGCGCCGTCGGGGACGCCGGCGAGCTCGAAGAAGGGGATCAGGTGGTTGGCGAAGAGCGGCGCCCCGTAGGCGATCCGGTAGTCGTCGCTCCACTCGACCGCCTGTTCGAAGATCCGCGCGTAGCGCTGCTCGGCGAGCGCCGCGATCGCCGCCAGCTCCTCGTCGCCGAGCCGCCGCGGCGCCCCGTCGGCGTAGGTGAAGGAGCCGAGCAGGCGCAGCGAGCCCTCGTAGTCGAGCGGGTCGACCCGCACCGCCCCGAACATGTTGGCCTCGACCGTCACCCCGTCGGCGGCGTAGAGGTTGACGACGTTGTCGACCGGCAGCGGCTCGCACTCGAGCTGGGCCCAGGGGAGGACCGCGTTGCGCAGGTCGTTGAACTCCTCGAACCAGACGACGCTGCCCTCCGGGCCGGGATAGGGGCCGTGGCCGAAGAGCCCGTCGCGCTGCTCGCCGTGGACGAGGAAGCTGTGGAGGGTGAGGTTGGCGCCGGTCCGGTGCACCGTGGCCAGGCGCTCCGGCGTCGGCGCCTCTGCGACCGCCAGCACCTGGGCCAGCACCTCCTCGGCGAGGATCGGCTGGGTCGGGACCGCCGGCGTCGGGAACAGCTCGTCGTCGTCGCGGTAGGCGCGGGAGACGCGGACGAAGAACTCGACCACGGTGCGCAGGTCCTCCGGCCGCCGGTCGGCAACCGGCTCGCCGGGGGCGACGCCGCTGTCGAGGTGGACCTGCTGGCGGCCGGTCAGGTAGCTGCCGAGCACCACCCAGAGCGAGAGCCCGTAGGGGCGCGAGCCCGGCCGCTTCATCGCCGCGCCGAGCCGCTCCGGCGTCGTGTAGCGGAGCAGCAGCCGCAGCATCGCCGGCCCCTGCTCGT
Organism: Solirubrobacterales bacterium; assembly: GCA_036494495.1. Classification (GTDB taxonomy): domain Bacteria; phylum Actinomycetota; class Thermoleophilia; order Solirubrobacterales; family 70-9; genus VAYN01. The sequence goes on from DASXOF010000123.1 coordinate 15,161, forward strand.
AGAAGATCGCGGCGGCGAGCGAGGAGCGGCGCGGGACGTCGAAGAGCGAGGAGGTCATGTTCGCCCGGCCCTCGCTGGCGACGGCGCGCCGGTGCTCGGCGCCGAAGGCCGCCATCACCGCGTTGACCTCGGCCAGGCTCAGCTCCGCGGGCGCGCTCAGCTCAGCCATCGCCGTCCCGCTTGGCCAGGGCCCCTTCGCGGCCGCCGCCGCGGAAGTCGGCGAGCGCCTGCTCGAAGGCTGGGCTGTCGGAGAGGATGCCCTGCGCCATCGACTCGAGCTTCAGGGCGCCCTCGAAGCTGTTGTCGAGGCTGGCGTAGCTGAGCCGCTTGGCCCACTCGACGGTCGGCGCGGGCGCGCGGGCGATCATCTCGACCACCTCGCGGGCTTTCTCCATCACCTCGCCGTTCGGCACCACCCAGTTGACGAAGCCGAGCTCCTGCGCCTGCCGGGCGCTGACCCGTTCGTAGAAGAGCATCATCTGCAGCGCCCGGCTCGGCCCCAGCAGCCGCGGCAGCAGGTAGGTGAGGCCGACGTCGGGGATGAAGCCGCGGACGACCTGGCCGACCCCGAACTCGGCATCCTCGGCGGCGATCAGGAAGTCGGCCATCAGCGCCACCGCCATGCCGCCGCCGAGGGCGATGCCGTTGACCGCGGTGATCACCGGCATCGAGAGCTCCCGCATCAGCCGCGCGATCTCCTGGTAGGCCTGCTGGCCGTGCCAGCCGTGGTGCGCGGTCGGCCGCATGTAGTCGTCCTGCTCGGTGACGTCGCCGCCGGAGCAGAAGGCGCGCCCGGTGCCGGTGACGACGACCGCGCGGTAGCGCTCGCGGTCGGCCTCGATCCGCTGCAGCAGCCGGATCCACTCGTCGCGCATGCGCTGGTCGATCGCGTTCAGCACCTGGGGCCGGTCGAGCCGCAGCACCGCCGCGCCCTCGATCTCCTCCAGCACGATCCCGTGCTCGGACTCAGCCATCGGTCGCCTCCGTTCCCTCGTCGTTCGCGGCGGCGTCGGGGGCGAAGCCGAGCAGCCATTGATCGCCGACCGTGTAGAAGACGGCGCTGACTCCCATCCCCGGCTCGATCCGGTCGACCTCGACCTCGAACAGCCGGGCGAAGAGCCTGGGGCCCTCGTCGAGCGCCACCGTCGCCACCACGTAGGGCAGCTCCTCGGCGAACTCGGGCTGCAGCGAGCGGTACACGACGACCCACGAATAGACCTCGCCGTGCGGCCGCACAGTGACCGTGGTCCGCGCGGTCGAGCCGCACTCGGCGCAGCCGGGGGTCGGCGGGAACCAGATCGTGCCGCAGCTGCCGCACTTCGGCAGCCGGATCTCCCGCTCGGCCAGGCCGGCCCAGAAGTCGGCGCTGTCGGCGTCGATCGGCGGCGGCACGATGCCGCGCTGGGGCTGCGCGATCTCGCCCATCAGCCGTCGCGCTCCAGGACCAGGGCGGCGCCGTCGACGTTGGCGCCCGAGGTGGCGAGGCCGATCCGCGCTCCCGGCACCTGCCGTGAGCCGCCGCGCCCCTGCAGCTGCAGGACCGCCTCGGCGAGCGTGTTCATCCCGTGCAGGTAGCCCTCGCTGAGCAGGCCGCCGTGGGTGTTGGTCGGGCGCGAGCCGCCGCGGCCGGTTTCGCCGGCGCGGATGAAGTCCCCGGCTTCGCCGCGGCCGCAGAAGCCGAAGGCCTCGAGGGTGTCGAGGACGACGCTGCTGAAGCAGTCGTAGAGCTCGACCACGTCGACGTCCTCGGGGCCGAGGCCCGCCGACTCCCAGACCCGCGGCGCCAGCTGGTGGAAGAAGTTGGTCGCGAAGTCGCCCCAGCCGACGAAGTCGCCGATCTCGAGGCCGGCGCGGTGGCCGGAGAGGTAGCCGGCGCCGCGCAGGACGACCGCCGGGTGGCGCAGGTCGCGGGCCCGCTCGCGCGAGGTCATCACCAGCGCGCAGGCGCCGTCGACCTCCTTGGTGCAGTCCATCCCCCGGTAGGGGTCGGCGACCAGGCGCGAGGCCATGTAGTCGTCGAGGGTCACCGGCTTGCGCAGGATCGCCCGCTCGTTGTCCCGCGCCCACTCGCGCTGGGCGATGACGACGGCGCCGAGGTCCTCGCAGCCGGCACCGGTCTCGATCATGTAGCGGCGCGCCCACATCGCCATGTACTGGAGGAAGGAGGTGTAGCCGATCGCGTAGCGGTACTGGCCGGCGGCGCCGAAGAAGGGGATGTGGCCGATTCGCGCCCCGCTGCGGCCGTTGAGGGCGCGGACGACGACGACGTTGTCGGCGACCTTGGAGTGGATCGCCATCGCCGCCAGCATCGCCAGGTAGCAGGGGGACTGGCCGCCCTGCTGGAAGTCCATCACGTAGGTGAGGCCCGGCAGGCCGAGCCCGGTCGCCATCGCCTGGCTGCTGACCGAGTCGCCGTGGACGCTGTAGCTGGCGATCCCGTCGACCTCCTGCAGGCCGAGCCCGGCGTCGTCGACCGCGGCGCGGATCGCCCGCGTCGCCAGGTCCATCACCGAGCAGCCCGACTCGTTCGAGAACTCGGTGTAGCCGACGCCCGCGATCGCCACCTCGCCGAGGAACTCCGGAGCCGCCACGCCTACCTGCCCGCGAACTTCGGCCGCCGCTTCTCGGCGAACGCCCGCAGCCCCTCCTGGGCGTCGTCCGACGTCAGGCAGTAGTGGATCGTCATCGACTTCTCGTAGCGGAGGCCCGAGTCGAAGCTCGAGCCGTCGCCGTTCACCTCGTTCATCACGTGCTTGGCCTGGGCGATCGCCAGCGGGCTCTTGCGGGCAACCGAGTTGGCCAGCTCGAGGCCGGCGTCGAGCAGCTCGTCGTCGGGGAGGACGCGGTTGACGATCCCCCACTCGCGCGCTTCCTCGGCCGAGAGCAGGCGGCCGGTGAGGACCAGCTCGCGCGCCTTGGCGGGGTGGATCGAGCGCGGCAGCAGGGTCAGGACGCCGCCGCCGCCGGGCATCCCGAAGGTCAGGTGGGAGTCGCCGATCCGGGCCGACTCGGCGGCGTAGGCCCAGTCGGAGAAGAGGGTCAGCTCGAGGCCGCCGGCGACCGTCACCCCGTTGACCAGCGAGACCACCGGGGTCTTCATCCTGCGGATCGAGGCCAGGGTGCGGTGGGCGTCGGTGAGGAAGCGGGGGTATTCGAGGCGGTCGCGCTGCAGCTCCAGGTAGCCCTTGAGGTCGCCGCCGGCGCTGAAGGCACGCCCGGCGCCGGTGACGAGGACGGTCCGCACGGCGGGCTCGGCCTCTGCTTCCTGCAGCGCCGCCTCGAGCCCGCGGAAGACGTCCCAGTCGAGCGGGTTGAGGGCGTCGGGCTGGTTCAGGGTGACCAGCGTCGCCCGCGTGCCCTCTTCCTCGAGCTCGATCTGCTCGACGCGGATCTTCCCCTTGGCGATCTCTTCGGCCTTGGCCATCGCAGCTTCTACTCTTCCCAGGACGATTCTACTCTTGGGTTGGGAACTCTATCAGTCGGTTGAATCTTTCAGGAGCCCCGGGCTCGCCACCTCGAGGCGCGCCCTGGCCGTGAGGCGGAGGTGGGAGAGCAGCGCCTCGGAGCTGTCGTCGAGCTCGCCCGAGCGGAGCCGCGCCGCCAGCTCCCGGTTCAGCTCGGCCAGCTCGCCCTCGCCGCCGAGCAGCGCTTCGAGCCGGGACCGCTCCTCGCGGTCGAGCCCGGGGCCGAGCCGCAGCTCGCGGGCGACGATCGCCAGCAGGTTGGCGGCGACCCGGACCTGGAAGCCAGCGGCGCCCTCGAGCTCGGGCATCAGCTCGCCCTCGAGGAAGGCGGCAACCGCCTCGACCGCCTCCGCCGCGGTCGGCCGGTCCTGCATCAGGCCCCCTCCCGCGCCAGCAGCTCGAGCAGCTCCCACTCCGGCTCGCAGGCGCGGCGGCCGATCGCCGCCAGCTCCATCGAGGGCTGGCTGCCGCTGAGGTGGGTGCGCGCCTGCATCAGGCAGATCACCGCCCACTTCAAGCTCCCGAAGGCCTCCCAGAAGCGGACCGCCCCGGGGTCGACCGCGGCGCCGGCGACCGCGGCATAGCCCTCGAACAGCTGCTCCCGGGTGCCGAAGCCGCCGACTGGCAGCTCCGGCCGCTTGAAGCGCCAGGCCCGGGTGCAGATCCAGCCCAGGTCCTCCATCGGGTCGCCGCGGTGGGCCAGCTCCCAGTCGAGCACCGCCCGCAGGCCGTCCGGCCCGACGACGAGGTTGCCGTTGCGGAAGTCGCCATGGACGACGGTCGCGCCCGCGGCCCGCGGCGGCGCCGCCCGCAGCCGCCGCAGCGCCAGCTCGAGGACCGGATGCGGCTCGCCGATCTCGTCGAGGATCGCCTGCCAGCGGTCGAGCTCGGCCAGCGCCGGGTCGGCGCTCTCGCCCTCGAGGAACCCGACCTCGGCCAGCGGGATCGCGTGGATCCGCGCCATCGCCTCGCCGCAGGCCCGCGCCAGCCCCTGCCGCGCCTCCTCCAGCTCGGGTGAGCGGACGATCCGCGGGCCGATGGTCTCGCCGCTGACCCGCTCCATCACGAAGCCGGAGCCGAGCCCGTCCTCGGGCCGCAGCGCGAAGACCGGCTCGGGGACCGGCACCCCGTGGCGGTGGGCGGCGCGGAGCAGCTCGAACTCGCTCTCGCGCGAGCTCTCGCTGCGGCCGCCGGGGTCGCGGCGCAGCACCAGCGGCCGCGGCTCGCCGTCGACCACGGCATCGATCGCGAGGATCTCGCGCGAGGCGCCGCCGCCGAGCGGCGCTACCGCGTCGACGCGGACGCCGCCGGCCAGGCGCGAAGCGAGGGCCCGCTCGACAGCGGCGGTGAGGT
>DASXOF010000124.1:0-14785 GCA_036494495.1 Solirubrobacterales bacterium
ACCAGCGGCGCGATCGTCGCCTTCACCGACGACGACGCCGCCGCCGACCCCGAGTGGCTCGAGCAGCTCGCGGTCGCCTTCGCGACGGAGACGACGATCGGCGTCGGCGGCCTGCTGGTGCCGGACTGGCAGGGTCCCGAGCCGCGCTGGTTCCCGCCTGAGCTGAACTGGGTCTTCGGCTGCTCCTACCGCGGCCTGCCGACCGAGCTGGCGCCGATCCGCAACCCGATCGGCGCCAACATGGCGGTCCGGCGCGAGGCGCTCGAGGCGATCGGCGGCTTCAGCGCCGGCGTCGCGCCACGGGAGCTGAAGCAGGGCGGCAAGGTCCTCTCCGGCGGCCACGCGCTCGACGACACCAGGCTCGGGATCGCCGTCAGCCAGGCCTTCCCCGGCAAGCGCTGGCTGTACCAGCCGGCGGCGCGGGTCAACCACAAAGTGGCGGCGGGCCGTGCCACCTTCAACTACCTGCTGATCCGCTGCTTCGAGGAGGGCGAGGGCAAGGCGGCGCTGGCGGCGACGGTCGGCGCCGCCTCGGGGCTCGAGTCGGAGCGGCGGCACCTGTTCGTGACGATCCCGCGCGGCTTCGCGCTCGGCTTCGCCGACCTCCTGCGCGGCGACCGCTACGGGCCGGCGCGCTCGCTGGCGCTGCTCGCGGGGGTCGCGGCGACCGCCAGCGGCTTTCTGGTCGCCTCGCTGCGTGGCCGCCTGCGCCGCGATCCGTCTCCCCGGCGACCCTAGGATTCCGTCCGTGAGCCCGCCTCGAGCCAGCAGGTTCGCGTTGATTCTGTTCGCCGCGGGCGCGGGGGTCCTGCTCTGCTCGGTCGGCAACGCGCTGGGACGGGCGACCGAGGAACCGGCGATGACCGTCTACCTCGTCGGCCTGCTGGTGATCGGCCTGCCGATCTTCCTGCGGCTGCTGGGCGAGAGCGCCGGGCCCGGCGAGCGGCTGGCGCTGGTCTGCCTGCTCGGGGTCGCGCTCTACCTCGTCAAGGTCGTCCACGACGCGCCCTCCTTCACCTTCTCCGACGAGCTCGTCCACGCCTTCAACGTCGAACAGATCCGCGTCCACGACCACCTCTTCCACCACAACCCGATCCTCGAAGTGACGCCGTTCTACCCGGGCCTCGAGGGAGCGACCTCGGCCCTCGCAAAGGTGACCGGGGTCTCCAGCTTCACCGCCGGCGTCGTCCTCGTCGGGGTCGCCCGGCTGACGCTGGTCGGCTCGCTCTTCCTGCTCTTCGAGCGGGTCGGCGGCTCCGCCCGCGCCGCCGGGCTGGCCGCCGCGATCTACACGACGAACTTCAACTTCCTCTTCTGGGGCGCCCAGTTCTCCTACGAGTCGCTGGCGCTGCCGCTGCTCGTCGTCGTCCTGCTGATCCTCAGCGAACGCGAACTGAGCCCGCGCGAGGCGCTGCGTCAGTGGGCGGCGCCGCTGGTGATCGCGATCGCCGCGATCGTCATCACCCACCACATCACCTCCTACGCCCTGCTCGTCCTGCTGGTCGCGCTGGCGGCGCTGCTCTGGTTCTTCGCCCGCGACTTCGCGCCGCCGAACCCGTGGCCGTTCGCGCTCCTGACCGCGGTGCTGGTCGCCTTCTGGCTGGCGGTGGTCGCCGGCGAGACCGTCTCCTACCTCTCCAACCCGCTCTCCGAAGCCGCCGAAGCGCTGGCCAACACGATCAGCGGCGAGTCGGCGCCGCGCGGCCTCTTCCAGGGCTCGAGCGACGCCGGCCCGACGCCGATCGGGGCCCGGATCGTGGCCCTGCTCGGGGTCGCCCTGCTCGGCATCGGCTGGCTGCTCGGGCTGCGCCCGACCTGGCGCCGGCACCGCGAGAAGCCCCTGGCGCTGCTCTTCATGGTCGCCTCGCTCGGTTTCTTCTTCGCCCTCGGCCTGCGCCTCGCGCCCGCCGCCTGGGAGACCGGCAACCGCGCCAGCGAGTTCTTCTTCATCGGCCTCGCCTTCGTCGTCGCCGGCGCCGGCCTCGATCGCTTCGGCTGGCCCAACCGGCGCCTGGCGCCGCTGCTCCTGACCGCCGCCTTCGGCGTCGTCCTCGTCGGCGGCGCGATCTCGGGCTGGCCCTGGGACGCCCAGCTGGCGAAGCCGCTGCGGGTCTCGGCCGGGGGCGGCACGATCTCCTCGCCGCCGCTGGCGCTGGCCGAATGGGCGCGGGACGAGATGCCCGAAGGCCGCTTCGCGGCGCCGACCGCCGACGCCAACCTGCTGCTGGTGCCGGGCGAAAAGACGGCCCTGGCGGGGAGCAACCCGAACATCGAAGACGTCCTCACCGAACCGAAGCTCGAGCCCTGGCAGCTCCAGCTCCTGCGCGAAAACGACCTCCGCTACGTGGTCGCCGACCGCCGCGAAATCTCCAGCGACGGGCTGCGCGGCTACTTCTTCCCGCTCTCCGGCGCCACCGGCTTCGACACGCTGCTGCCGGCCGGCGCCTCGACCAAGTTCGGCTCGGTGCCGGGAGCGGCGCGGATCTACAGCAACGGCTCGATCGCCGTCTACGACATGGAAGGCAAGCCGTGAGCGACAACCGCGACCTGACGGCGGTTGCCGGCGCGGCGGTCGTGCTCGCGGCGGCGGCGCTGGCGATCCCGGTCGAGTGGCTGAGCCTCCTGCTGCTGGCGCCGCTCGCCTTCGGGCTGACCGGCTACGCGATCGTCGCCGCCTGCTTCGTCAAGCGGCCGCCGGCCTGGCCGCAGCGGGTGGCGCTCAGCATCGCGATCAGCCTCGCCGTGCTGGCGCTGCTCTCGCTGCCGCTCAACTACCTCGGCGGCCTCAGCCCCGCCACCTGGGCGCTGGGGCTGGTGCTGGTCACCCTCGTCGCCTGCGGCTTCGCGGTCGCCAGCCGGCCGCTGTCCCCGCCACGGGGCCGTGAGCCGTTGCGGCTTCCCGAGGTCGGGCCGCTGAACGCGGCGCTGGCGCTCGCCGGCCTGCTCGCCACCGTCGCCGCGGTGATCCTCGCCTTCACCCCGCTCTCCGCCTCCCACGCCGAGGGCTTCACCGCGCTCTGGCTCCGCCCCTTCGAGAGCAACGCCGGGGCGGGCGTGCGGATCGGCGTCGGCAGCGAGGAGAAGGGCCAAACCTCCTACCGCCTGGTTGTCCACTTCGCCGGCTCCGGGGCGCCGATCGAACGCGAAGTCGAGCTCGAGCCGGGACAGACCTCGGTGGTGCGGGTCCTGGCGGCGCCGCAGCCGACCGCCGCGGCGCCGCGCTTCGTCTCGGCGACGCTCTACCTGGCCGACCAGCCCGACCAGGTCTACCGCCACGTCTACGGCTGGGTCGCGGCCGGCGACGGCCAGTGAGCGCAGCCGGCGACGAGCTGCGCGTCGACGTCGTCATCGACAACTTCAACTACGGCCGCTTCCTCGCCGCGGCGATCGAGAGCGCCCTCGCCCAGACCCACCCCGCGACCCGGGTGATCGCCGTCGACGACGGCTCCGGCGACGACTCGCGCGAGGTCCTGCGCCGCTACGAGGACCGGGTCGAGGTGGTGCTGAAGGAGAACGGCGGCCAGGCCTCGGCGCTGAACGCCGGCTTCGAGCGCTGCCGCGGCGATGTCGTGATCTTCCTCGACGCGGACGACCTGCTCGATCCCGAGGCGGCGGCTCGTGCCGCCGCCGCCCTCGCCGCGGCGCCGGCGGCGGCCAAGGCGCAACTGCGGATGGAGGTGATCGACGCCGCCGGGCGGGCGACCGGCGAGCTGAAGCCGCCACCCCGGCTGCCGATGCCGAGCGGCGACCTGCACCGGGCCGAGCTCGCCTACCCCTTCGACCTCGCCTGGCTGCCGACCAGCGCCAATGCCTTCCGGCGCCAGCAGCTGGCGACGATCATGCCGATCCCCGCAGGGGATTACCGGGTCGGCGCCGACTGGTACCTGATCCACCTCTCGACCCTGCTCGGCGAGGTGGCCACGGTCGAGGAAGTGTCCTGCTCCTACCGCATCCACGGCGCCAACAACTACGAGCCGCAGGCGGCCGAGCTCGACCTCGACCACGTCCGCGAGACGATCGCCTACGGCGCCGCCACCAGCGCCGAGCTGCTCGCCCTCGCCCGGCGCCTCGGCCTGCCGCACCCCGACGAGATCCTCTCGATCGCCGACCTCGGCCAGCGGCTGATCTCGCTCCGCCTCGACCCGGCCCAGCATCCAATCGCCGGGGACCGCCGCTGGAGCCTGGTCCGCGACTCGGTCCGCGCCGCGCGCCGCCGCGACAACGCCTCGCCGCTGCTCCTCACCGCCTTCGTCGCCTGGTTCGCGGCGATGGCGCTCGCCCCTAGGCCGCTGGCCCGGCACCTCGCCGCCTGGTTCCTCTTCCCCGCCCGGCGGGCGGGGCTGAGCAGCCTCTTCGGGCGCCTGCAGCGCGGCTGAAGCCAAGCCCGACCGGACGGACGTTCCTCAGGTTCTGCCCGGGACTGCCGATAACGTCCCCTAGTGCTGAGGACGAAGCGTATGGGGACGCTGACTGCTGAGCTGACAACTGATCTCGTCCAGATGGGGCCAGTCGAAGACCGGTGGCGGGAGCTCGCCGTAAAACGCTCCAATGGCTTCATCACTCCCGAGTGGTTCCGCAGCTGGTGGGAGGGCCACCGCGAGTCCTCCTCGCCGCTGATCTCCGTCGCCCGCCGCGCCGACGGCTCGGTGGCCGGGGTGATGCCGCTGGTCCTCGACACCTCGAGCCTGCCGCGGGCGATCCGCTTCGCCGGGGCCTCGATCGGCGACCACTTCCACCCCGCCGCCGAGGCGGCGGACGAGGCCGACGTGGCGGCGGCGACGATGACGGCGCTGGAGCGCGCCGGCCTCGACCGCTCGATGGTGCTGCTCGAGCACGCCGACTCCGACGGCGAATGGTGGCGGGGGATGCGGAGTCACTCGCCGATCAGGCGGGCGATCGTCGAGCAGCAGCAGACCCGCGCCTACTACATCGACCTGCGCGAGCGCGACTGGGACTCCTACCTGGCCGCCCGCAGCAGGAACTTCCGGCAGAAGGTCGGGCGCAGCGAGCGGCGCCTGCTGCGCGAGCACGGGATGACCGTTCGCAGCGCCGACCAGCGGACGCTCGACGCCGACCTGAACGAGCTGTTCCGCCTCCACGACCTGCGCCGCGACCCGCTCGGCGGCTCCTCGCTGCGGGGCGCCGGGCGCCACTCGGTCCGCAGCTTCGCGCGCGAAGCGCACCAGCAGGGATGGCTGCGACTGCTCACCCTCGAAGCCGACGGCGGGCCGGTCGCCTCCTTCCTCGGCTGGCGGGCCGGCAACTGCTACGTCCACTACCAGAGCGGCTTCGACCCGGCCTGGTCGCATCGCAGCGTCGGCTTCGTGCTGACCGCGCTGACCGTGCGCTCGGCGATCGAGGAGGGCGCGACCAAATTCGACTTCCTGCTCGGGACCGAGGAGTGGAAGAGCCGCTTCACCGACGAAAGCCGGCCGAGCCAGACCTCGATCGTGCTGCGGGCCCGGCGGCCGGTCTGGGCGCTGGTCGCCGCCCACGCCCAGGCGCGCAAGCTGGCCGAGCGAATCGAGAACCGCCACCGGCTGCGCAGCTTGGCGCGATCGATGCACGTGCTGATCCCGACCGCGCGTCGCTCCTGAAACCGCGTAGCTTTCCGCCGATGCGAATCGTCTACGTGATCGGCACCCGACCGAACTTCGTCAAGACCGCCCCGGTGATCGCCGCGATGCGCGAGCGCCACCCCGACGGCCACCACGTCGTCGTCCACACTGGCCAGCACTACGACCGGGCGATGTCGGAGATCTTCTTCGAGGAGCTCGGGGTCGCCGCCCCCGACCACATGCTCGAGGTCGGCTCCGGCACCCACGCGGTGCAGACGGCGCGGACGATGGAGCGGCTGGAGCCGGTGATGGTGGCCGAGGAGCCCGACCTGCTGGTCGTCCCGGGCGACGTCAACTCGACCCTGGCGGCGGCGCTGGTCGCCGCCAAGCTCGGGATCCCGGTCGCCCACGTCGAGTCGGGCCTGCGCTCCTTCGACATGACGATGCCCGAGGAGGTCAACCGGATCGTCGCCGACCGCTTCGCCGCCTACCTCTTCATGCATAGCGAGGAGGCGGCCGACAACCTGCGCGCCGAAGGGATCCCCGAGGACCGCTACCACATGGTCGGCAACACGATGATCGACACCCTGGTCGCGCTCGAAGACCGCTTCCGGGCGGTCGGCTCAGCCGGCGCGCTCGGCCTCACTCCCGGCGAGTACATGCTCGTCACCCTGCACCGGCCGGCGCTGGTCGACGGGCCGCTCCTGCCCGAGACGGTCGCCCAGCTGGTGGCGCTGTCGGAGCAGATGCCGGTCGTCTTCCCGGTCCACCCGCGGACGCGGAAGATGATGGAGGCCGCCGGCGCCGGCGCCGAGGCCCCCGGCCTGCACCTCTCCGAGCCGCTCGGCTACCTCGACTTCCTCTCGCTCCTCGCCGACGCCGCCGCCGTCCTCACCGACTCCGGCGGGATCCAGGAGGAGACGACCTACCTCGGCATCCCCTGCTTCACGCTGCGCGACAACACCGAGCGGCCGGTGACGATCAGCGCCGGCACCAACACCCTGCTCGGCCTCGACCCGGCGGCGATCGCCGGCATCCCCGCCGCGCTCGGGTCGCGCCCCGAGCGCCGGCCCGAGCCGCCGCCGCTCTGGGACGGCCACGCCGCCGAGCGGATCGCCGACGTGCTGCTGGCTCAGCCGGCCGCAGCGTCGATCGCGTCGGCGTAGGCCTGCTCGAAGCGCGGCACCACCGCCTCTGGCGAGAAGACGCTGCCGACCCGCGTGAGCGCGGCCGCGCCCATCCGCTCGCGCAGCTCGGTGTCGGCGGCGAGGCGGGCGATCGCGGCGGCCAGCGCGCCGGAGTCGCCCGGCGGCAGCAGATAGCCGGTCTCGCCGTCGAGGACCACGTCGCGCAAGCCCCCGCTGGCGGCTGCGATCAGCGGCTTGGCCGCAGCGGCGGCCTCGAGCGCGACGATTCCGAACGGCTCGGCCCAGAGCGAGGGGGCGACGGTGAAGGCGCTGCGGCGGACCGCCTCGATCGCCAGCGCGTGCGGCAGCGGCCCCGGCGCGATCACCCCCGGCGCCCCGTCGAGCCCGTCGACGTTGCGGCGGCCGATCATCACCAGCGGCGGCGCCCCGGCGCCGAGCCGGGCGTGGGCGTCGAGCAGGACGCGGGCGCCCTTGTCCTCGCTGACGTCGCCGAAGTAGAGCGCGAACTCGCCGTCGGGGAGGAAGTCGAGGCGCGGGTCGGCGGGGTCGGGCGCCGGCGGCAGCGGCCGCACGAAGTTGGGGATGACGCGGTGGTTCGGCCGCCCGGCGACGCGGCAGAGCTCCGCCACCGCCGAGCTGACCGAGACGAAGAGGTCGACCCGGCGGCGCGCCCAGCGATCGGCGATCGGCGTGCCGGCGGCGAGCAGCGCACCTTTGGCGGTGCCGTAGAACTCGGTCGCGTGGCGCAGGCACTTGGCGGCGCCGGGGCCGCTGCAGACGGCGCCGCCGAGGAACAGCCGCTTGGTCGGGCAGAGCAGCCCGTAGTCGTGCAGCGAGAGGACCAGCGGCGCCCGGGCGCGGCGGGCCAGCGGCAGGTAGGAGTCGACCAGCCAGTTGTGGGCGTGGACGACGTCGGGCCGCTCCTCGCGCAGCACCGTGCGCAACTCCGCCGTCGTCCGCGGGTCGGGCAGCGGCGCCGCGTAGCGGGTCGTCTCGTGGGTGGGGAGGCCGGGGATCGAGTGGACGCTCGAGCCGAGCAGCCGCACCCGCACCCCGCCCTGGTCGGCCTGCGGCTCGGCCTGCGGCTGGCGCAGGGTGGCGACGACGACCTCGTGCCCGCGCGCGGCGAGCTCGCGGCTCAAATCCTCGACCAGCCGCTCCTCCCCGCCCACCACCGGCGCGTAGGTCTGGGCGAGCATCAGCACCTTCATCGGTCGCCCATCGTAAGCTGCCGCCGTGCGGATCCTGATCGTGACCCCGCGCGATCCGCTCGTGCAGGGCGGGGTCGAGCGCCACGTCGCCGCGGTAGCCAAGCGCCACGCCGCCGCCGGCAACGAGGTCGTCGTCCTCTGCGGCGATCCTGACGGCAGGGCGCCGCGCGAGGACCGCCGCGACGGCTACCTCGTCCGCACCCTCCCCGCCCACCCCCGCGGCCGCGACTGGCTCTTCACCCCCGGCCTCTGGCGGGCGATCGCGGCAGCCCGCCCCGACGTCGTCCACGTCCAGAGCTACCACACCCTGGTGCCGCCGCTGGCGATGCTGCGCGCGCTCACCCTCCGGGCCCCCTACGTCCTCACCTTCCACGGCGGCGGCCACAGCTCCGGCCTGCGCAACCGCGCCCGCCGCACCCAGCGGCTGCTGCTGCGCCCGCTGCTCTCGCGGGCCGCCAGGCTGGTCGCCGTCGCCAGCTTCGAGATCGAGCAGTACGGGAGCGAGCTGCGGCTGCCGGCCGAGCACTTCGTCCTGATCCCGAACGGCACCGACCTCTCCTTCTCGGCCGGCGAGCCGGACCGCTCGGGGCCGCCGACCGTCGCCTCGGTCGGCCGGCTCGAGCGCTACAAGGGCCACCACCGGGCGATCGAAGCCTTCCCCGCGGTGCTGCGGCGCCGCCCCGACGCGCGCCTTTTGATCGTCGGCCGCGGCCCGTACGAGGCCGAGCTGCGCGAGCTCGTCGGCCGGCTCGGGCTCGGCGACTCGGTCGAGTTGACCAGCGTCCCCTCCGACCAGCCCGAGGCGATGGCCGAGCTCTTGCGCCGGGTCTGGGTCCTGGCCCTGCTGAGCGAGTTCGAGACCCACCCGATCGCCGCGATCGAGGCGGTCGCCGCCGGCTGCCGGCTCCTGGTCGCCGACATCGGCGGAACCCGCGAGCTGGCCGAGTCCGGGCTGGCGCGAGCGGTGCCGCTCGATGCCGACCCGGATACCGTCGGCACCGCCCTCGCGGCCGAGCTCGAGCAGCCGCCGCTCGAGCACCGCCCCGAGGTGCTCACCTGGGACGAATGCGCTGGACGCCTGCTCGATTTGTATCGCTCGGTCGTCTAGTACAAACGTCCAGTCTCGGGCCGGCGATTGAAAGCCGGGGCCGTCGAGCCGATGGCTTTGCGTGCCCTCTTTCCCCCTTGCAAATTGGCTTGCAAAGCCAAATCCTCGGCTCCTCGCGACCCTCGGCGCGATTGCCGCCCTGGGCCTCCTCTGGGCCCTCCTGACGCCGTCCGCCCGGGCTGACAAGCCATCCCACTCGGGCCGCGCCGGAATCGCCGAGGGGCGCGCTCTGGGAGCCAGGAAGATCGCCAAGAAAGACCCCTCCTGCGCCGCCAGGAAGGGCCTGATCGCCCGCGCCAGCAGGGTCGGCCACCGGGCCCGCGCCAGCGCCGCCACCTGCCAGCCCCCCGCGCCCGCGGTCACCCCCACCTCGCTCTACTGGGGCGCCTGGATCGGCAGCCAGCACACCGGCACCGAAGCCCCCTGGGACATGAGCGCGGTCAGCGACTTCGAAGCCGAGACCGGCAAGCCGGTCTCGCTGATCCACTTCGCCGCGCCCTTCGCCGACTGCTCGAGCAACCCCTGCTCCTTCTACTCGTTCCCGACCAAGCCGATGGAATCGATCCGCGAACACGGCGCGATCCCCTTCTTCAGCTGGAGCTCGCAGTCGACCCCCTCGAGCCTCTCGGAGCCCGACTTCCAGCTCGGCGACGTGATCTCCGGCCGCTACGACTCCTACATCCGCAGCTTCGCCGAAGAAGCGAAGGCCTGGGGCCACCCCTTCTTCCTCCGCTTCAACTGGGAGATGAACGGCAACTGGTTCCCCTGGGCCGAGGGCGTCAACGGCAACAACCCCGGCGAATACGTCGCCGCCTGGCGCCACGTCCACGACATCTTCAGCCAGGTCGGCGCCACCAACGCGACCTGGACCTGGTGCCCGAACGTCGACCCGAAGAACGAATTCACCGACGTCGGCGCCTTCTACCCCGGCGACTCCTACGTCGACTGGACCTGCCTCGACGGCTACAACTGGGGCGGTAAGCGCTGGACCAGCTTCAACGACCTCTTCGGCCCCACCTACCACCGCATCACCGACCAGGTCGCCCCCAGCAAGCCGATGATCATCGGCGAGGTCGGCTCCTCGGAGAACGGCGGCTCGAAGTCCGCCTGGATCTCCGAAATGCTGCAGCAGCTGCCGACCGAATTCCAGAAGATCCGCGGCGTCATCTGGTTCGACAAGTTCGAGGAAGGCGACTGGCCGCTCGAAACCTCCGCCTCCGCCGAGAGCGCCTTCGCCAGCGGCATCAGCAGCTCCGCCTACATGTCGAACAGCTACGGCTCACTCGGCGACGGCACGGTTCCCGTCCCAGGCTGAGCCGCGCCACCGCTCCCACCTGAATGACGCGCCTGGAAAGTGCTGCACTTGTCCCCCGCTATCCGGGCACAACTGCGGCCGCTGGGGATAGCCGCATCGCGTCGCGAACGGCGACCGCGCGGAGCTTTCACGCTCTATCCCGATGAGGTTGCCTTTTCAGGCGGATACCGCCTGAAAAGGCAACCTCATCGTCAGCGACGCCGGCCCGACAGCACGGTTCCCTAGACTGAGCCGCTCCCCGCTGCCCGGGGAGCCGATGCGGAGCCGCCCTTCCAACAAGTCCTTGCTGGCCGCCCTGGTGGCGTGCGCGCTTGTGCTCCTGCTCCCCGCCGCGGCAAGCGCCAAGCGGGTGGCGCCCCACCCGCTCTATTGGGGCGCCTGGATCGGCGACCAGATCACCGGCGAAGAACCGCCCTGGGACATGACCGCGGTGAGCAAGTTCGAACGCAAGGTCGGCAAGGGGCTCTCGCTGATCGAGTTCTCGACGCCGCTGGCCGATTGCAGCTCCTCGCCCTGCGTCTTCTCCAGCTTCCCGACGGACCAGATGCAGAAGATCCGCGAATACGGGGCGATCCCGGTGCTGAGCTGGAGCACCGGCGTGATCCCGGCGGAAGGGGAACAGCCCGACTTCCAGCTCGCCGACATCTACCACCACCGCTACGACCGCTACCTGAAGAACTTCGCCCGCGAGGCGGCCGAATGGGGCCACCCCTTCTTCCTCCGCTTCAACTGGGAGATGAACGGCAGCTGGTTCCCCTGGTCGGAGCGGGCGAACGGCAACAAGCCGGGCGACTACGTCAAGGCCTGGCGCCACGTGCACGACATCTTCAGCGCCGCCGGCGCCGACAACGCCAGCTGGGTCTGGTGCCCGTACGCCAACACCAGCGGCGCGCTCGGCAAGTTCCCCCGCTACTACCCCGGCGGCCGCTACGTCGACTGGACCTGCATGGACGCCTACAACTTCGCCCAGAACCCGGTCAACCCGCGCCCCTGGCAGAGCTTCGACTCGCTCTTCTTCCCCACCTACATGAAGCTGACGCAGCAGATCGCCCCGAGTAAGCCGGTGCTGCTGGGCGAGATCGCCTCCAACGGGCCGGCCGGCCAGAAGGCGCGCTGGATCCGGGACATGTTCGAGACGCTGGCCCGCAACTACCCGAAGGTCGGCGGCCTGGTCTGGTTCGACAGCTTCGACCGCGGTTTGCGCTGGCCGGTGGAGAACGAGCAGGCGCCGACCGCGGCTTTCCGCGCCGGCCTGCGCAGGAATCCCTTCCTGGGCCCCGAATTCGGCGCTCTGGACGAGAGTCCGATCCCGATGCCGCGCTGATCCTCCTCAGACGGTGTTTCGTATGCACGTACGGAAAACGATGCACCCCACCCCGCTCGCCCACCGATCCCGCCGGAGCGCCGCTTTGATCGCGGTGCTCTTGGCCCTGCTCGCCCTCCTCGCCCCCGCGGCGGCCGGCACGCCCGCCGCCCAGGCCAAGGGCAAGCCGATCTACTGGGGCGCCCAGATCGGCCGCCAGTTCACCGGCCAGCAGCCGCCCTGGGACATGCACGCCCTCAAGGCCTTCCAGAAGCGGACCAAGAAGGGGCTCTCGCTGCTCGCCTTCTACGCCCCGTTCGCCGACTGCACGACCGGCAAGCACTGCCAGATGAACGGCTTCCCGACGGACCAGATGGAAAAGATCCGCGATTACGGCGCGATCCCCTTCCTCAGCTGGAGCTCGGCCTCGACCGCCGAGAACCCGAAGAAGCAGCCCGAGTTCCGGCTCAGCAAGATCATCCACGGCCGCTACGACTCCTACATCCGCGAATGGGCCGAAGCCTCGCGCGAATGGGGCCACCCCTACTTCCTCCGCTACGACTGGGAGATGAACGGCTTCTGGTTCCCCTGGAACGAGGGAGTGAACGGCAACCACGCGGGCGAATTCGTCAAGGCCTGGCGCCACGTGCACGACATCTTCAGCGAAGTCAAAGCCAACAACGCGACCTGGGTCTGGTGCCCGAACATCGCCCTGATCCCGAGCCTCAAACACTTCGGCGACCTCTACCCCGGCCCCCGCTACGTCGACTGGACCTGCCTCGACGGCTTCAACTGGGGCAACACCCCGAACTCGGCCGGCTGGCAGAGCTTCACCCACGTCTTCAGCTCCACCTACAAGGAAGTGATGAAGATCGCGCCGAGCAAGCCGATGGTGCTGGGCGAGGTCGCCTCCGACGAGCGCGGCGGCTCGAAGGCGAAGTGGATCAAGAACGCCCTCGCGGCGATCCCGGAGAAGTTCCCGAAGATCCGCGGCCTGGTCTGGTTCGACGAACGCTCGCAGGGGATGAAGTGGCCGATCGAGAGCTCGAAGTCCTCCGAACGGGCCTTCCAGAAGGCGATCGCGAGCAAGCTCTACAAGCCGAACATCTACTCGCGCCTGCTCGGCCCCAAAATCGCGCCGCCGACCTTCGGCCCGCCGCCGAGCGAACCGCCGGAAGCCAAACCGGCGGCTTAGCGTCCCGAGCCTCCCGGCCGAGCTTGCGTTTTTGGTCGCATACCGACCAAAAATGCAAGTCCGTCAGCGCGAGATCGGCTCGATGCCGCCGGGGTCGGGCTTGGCGCCGGCGCCGCGCAGCCGCTGGACCTCGTCGGCGAGCAGCTCGGCGGTCGCCTTCTGCGCGACCAGCGGCCGCAGCGTGTGGTCTGAGCCCGGCAGGGTGACGAACTCGACGTTGGGCCAGCGCTCGGAGCGCTCCCGCAGCCGGTCGCGCTCGACCTCGGCGCCGAGCGGCTCTTCGCCCGAGAGCGCGATCAGGACGCTGGTGCCGGCGTCCCGCAGGCGGTCGAGATCGCCTTCGATCCCGGCCAGGAGCGTCGACGGCGCCGCCTCGCGGCGGAACGGCCGCGCGATCGTCAGCCGGGCGTGCGCCAGCAGCGAGACCAGCAGCTCGCGGATCCGCCGCGCTTCGATCTCGCCGCCGAGGAGCTTCCGCCACCAGTGGCGCTCGAGGGCGCGGGCGCCCTTGCGGGCTTCGCGGCGGACCAGCAGCTCGTCGTGCCAGCGCAGCGCCCCGGCGTTGAGCTGCACGCAGGCGACGACGCGCTGGTCGTCGACGGCGGTGCGGAAGGCCCAGTAGCCGCCGGCGCAGAGCCCGACGAGGACGAAGCGGCGGCCGGCGCCGCGGTTCTCGAGCCAGTCGAGGGCTTCGGCCACCTGCCCCTCGTAGCGAGGCGCGTAGAAGTCGGCGACGCGCAGCTCGCCGGCGGCGTCGCCGTCGGCGTCGCCGATGCCCTCGAGATCGAGCCGCAGGGAGCGGACGCCGAGCCCGGCCCAGCGGCGGGCGGTGTCGACCCAGAGCCGGTTGGGGCCGGTGAGGCGGACCGCGCCGGCGTTGAGGAAGACCGCGCAGAGGTCGCTGTCGCTGCCGGCCGCCGTCTCGGAGAGGACGCCGACCGTGCTGCCCCAGCGCAGGTTCAGCTCGACCGCCGTCTCGCGCACCTCGCCGTCGGCGGCGGTCAGGTCGACCGTTGGGGCGACCTCGATTGCCGGGCTCCGCTCGGAGCGCCCGGCCTGCTGCTCCTGCGGCGAAGCCGCCAGCCAGCGCTCGAGCTCCGCCGCGACCTGGCGCGGCAGCACCCCTTCCTCGGGATGAGCGACGAGATCTCCCCAACCGGGCCCGGGCGCGACCGCGACCTCGACGCCGCCCCGATCGAGCGCTTCGGCCAGGGCCTCTTCGGGGCCGACGCCGTCGCGGTCGAACAGCAGGGCGCGCTGGAGCGTCGTCCCCGGCTCGAGCGCCGGGTCCAGCCCTTTCAGTTCGGCCAGGGTCTCGGGGCTCAGTGTGAAGCCACCGGCCTCGAGCCAGCCCTCCGGCACCCCGGGGTCGAAATCCGCGCCGCCGTCGCCGTTCCAGGCCTGCATCCGCGAGAACGCCTTCGTCTCGCGCACGAAGCGGCGGCCGCTGCCCGGCGTCCCCCACATCGCCAGCGCCGCGATCGGCGCCCCGGCGGCGACCGCCAGCATCGCCAGCAGCCCGCCGAGGCCGAAGCCGAGCGCGGCGACATCGGCCGTCCCCTCGGTCTCCGCCAGCCAGGTCGCAGCCGCGACCACCGAGGTGATCCAGCCCTGCACCAGGTTGCGGTCGGAGGCCGAGCCGGCGCTGTTGCCGGTCGCCGGCAGGTCGAAGCGCAGCGTCGGCGAGCCGCCGGCAGCGAGCCGGGAGGCCCATTCGCGCCGCACCCGGTAGGAGGCGACGTCGTCCCAGCCCCATGGCGGGCAGAACAGGACCGGGCGGCCCCGAGCGCCATCGTCCCGGTCGGGAGCGGGGTGAAAGACCGCGAAGCTCGCGGTCTCACCGGAGCCGATGTAGAAGGGCGGAGGCAAGTTCGGTCGGTACATGATCGCGCCTCAGGCGAGGGACGCAGAGGTCTTACCCTCCAGGTTGACGGCAGTAACGCCAAC
>DASXOF010000125.1:0-24380 GCA_036494495.1 Solirubrobacterales bacterium
CCGGGGAGGACACCCCGGCGACCGGGCTCCTATTGGGGACCTACCGCGACATCTGGGCCGGCCCCGTCACCGAACTGAACCCGCCTCTCCGTTTCCTGCAGCCCAAACAGCGCCTGGAGATCTCGGAGTCCGACGCAGAGCGTCTCCATCTCAAGACCGGCTACGAGGTGAAAGTAACCCAGGGAGACAACGCCGTCGACGCCCTCGTCCTGATCAAGGAACGCATCCCCGACGGAGTCTGCTTCTTGTCAGAGGGCATCGAGGGATCGAACGCCAACGCCCTCCTCAACGGCGGCCCCGTCCGCGTCACCGTCTCCCAGCCCGAGCGCATCGAGGCCTAGAAACCGATGCTGCCGATCGCCGACACCCAGTTCGTCGAAGCCACCTGGATCATGATCGTCAAGTCGATCGTCATTTTCGCGGTCATCTTCGGCATCCTGCCGATCCTGACCGTCGTCGAGCGCAAGCTGATCGGCCGCTTCCAGCACCGCTACGGCCCCAACCGGGTCGGCCCCTTCGGCATCCTCCAGCCGCTCGCCGACGTCGGCAAGCTGATCTCCAAGGAGTCCTTCCGCCCCGAAAACGCGATCCCGACCCTCTTCATCCTCGGCCCGCTGCTGCCGGTCCTCTCCGGCGTCCTCGCCCTCGCGATCCTCCCCTGGGGCGACGTCCAGATGGGCGTCGGCTTCTACGGCATCGACGTCCCGATCGGGATCCTCTACTTCTTCGCCGTCGGCTCGATCGCCTTCTACGGCCTGCTGCTCGGCGGCTGGTCCTCCGGCTCGAAATACAGCCTGCTCGGCGCGATGCGCTCGGCCGCGCAGCTGATCTCCTACGAGGTCTCGATGGGGCTGGCGCTGCTCGGCGTGATCATGATGAGCGGCTCGCTCTCGCTGGTCTCGGTGGTCCACTCGCAGGGCGGCATCTGGTTCGTGATCCCGCAGTTCGTCGGCTTCGCGATCTTCCTCCTCGCCGGCTTCGCCGAGACCAACCGCACCCCGTTCGACATGCCCGAGGCCGACGCCGAGCTGGTCCAGGGCTTCATGACCGAGTACGGCGGCATGCGCTTCGGCTCCTTCCTGCTGGTCGAATACATGGAGATCCTGGTCGTCTCCGGGATCGCCGCGGCGATGTTCCTGGGCGGCTGGATGGGCCCGGGTCCGAGCTTCCTCGACCCGATCTGGATGCTGGTCAAGACCCTCACCCTGGTGATGCTGTTCATCTGGGTGCGGGCGACGCTGCCGCGGCTGCGCTACGACCAGCTGATGACGCTGGGCTGGAAAGTGCTGCTGCCGCTGGCGACCCTGAACGTGCTGGTGACCGCGGTCCTGGTGGTGACGACGTGAGCGACAAGGTCCGCAGCGGCGACGTCTACGACCCGCGCACCGCCCCCTATCTCGACTCGATCGAGGTCGTCGAGGTCCAGCGCGGGCCCGAGCCGGGCGGCGTCGGCGGCGCCTACCGCGCCTTCGGCGAGACCCTGCGCGGCCTGAAGACGACGATGTCGCGGCTGATCGAGGGGCCGATGACGATCCAGTACCCCGAGGAGAAGACCCCGGTCTACCCGCGCTTCCGCGGCCGCCACAAACTGCACCGCTTCGAGGACACCGGCCTGGAGAAATGCGTCGGCTGCTCGCTCTGCGCCGCCGCCTGCCCGGCCGATTGCATCCGCGTCGTCGCCGCCGAGAACATCCCCGGCGACCGCGTCTCGGCCGGCGAGCGCTACGCCGCGGTCTACGAGATCAACCTCTCGCGCTGCATCTTCTGCGGCTACTGCGAGCTCGCCTGCCCGTTCGACGCGATCACGATGGGCCACGACTACGAGATGGCCGACTACGACCGCAGCGACCTGATCTTCACCAAGGAGATGCTGCTGGCCGAGCCGATCGAACGGACGCCGCTGAAAAGCGAGGCCGACGAAGCAGGGGACGACTGATGGAAGCGGTGCTCTTCTTCATCGCCGCGATCGGCGCGATCGGGGGCGCGATCGGCGTCGTCGTCTCGCGCAACCCGTTCTACTCGGTGCTGGCGCTGATCTGCCACCTGTTCTCGCTGGCGGTCCTCTTCCTGCTCCTGACCGCGGCCTTCGTCGCCGCCGCCCAGGTGGTCGTCTACGCCGGCGCGGTGATGGTCCTCTACGTCTTCGTCGTCGCCTACGTCGGCGAAGGCGGCGAGTCGGCCTGGGAGCCGATCCCCGGCCAGCGCTTCCTGGCGCCGCTGCTCGGCGTCGTCCTCTTCGTCGAGCTCTCGGTCGCCGTCCTCAGCTCGGCCCTGAAGGCGCTCGAAACCCACGGCCCCGACGTCGGCGCCGGCTTCGGCAACCCCGCCGCGATCGGCGACATCCTGCTCGAAAAGTTCCTCCTCCCCTTCGAGGCGACCAGCCTCCTCCTCCTTCTCGCAGCAGTAGGCGCCATCGTCCTGGCGAACAAGCAAAAGACCAACGACGACGGTGGAGCAGCCGTCCTTTCGCAGCGCGACCTTTGGGCCGGGGACGGCGGGGTCCCCTCCCCGGGAACTCCTGCGAAGCAGCCCGGGGAGGGGACCCCGGCGGCCCCGGCCCCAACCGCCACGCCCGGAGCCCGGCCGTGAACATCACCTGGTACATCGTCCTCTCCAACCTCCTCTTCGCGATCGGCGCGGTCGGCATCCTCGTCCGCCGCAGCCCGATCGTGATCCTGCTCTGCCTCGAGCTGATGCTGAACGCCGGCAACCTGGCGCTGGTCGCGTTCAGCCGCGAGGTCGGCAACCAGCAGGGCCAGATCTTCGCCCTCGTGGTGATGGTCGTCGCCGCCTGCGAGGTCGTGGTCGGCCTCGGCCTGCTGGTCGCGATCTTCCGCCGCAAGCTGCCGATGAACGTCGACGACCTCTCGGAGCTGCGCGGGTGAGCGCCACCAGCTGGGCCTGGCTCGTCCTCCTCTTCCCGCTGGTCGGGTCGATCGTCTGCGCGCTCAGCTTCAAGCTGGTGCCCGCCCGCGTCGCCGGAGTGATCGGCACCCTCTCGGTCTTCCTCGCCTTCCTCTGCGGCGTCGCCGCCCTCGTCAACCTGCTCGGCGACTCGCCCGAGGCGCGCCACCACGCCTCCTCGCTCTACGACTACGCCAGCGCCGCCGGCCTCGACATCAAGCTCGGCATCTACGTCGACCCGCTGTCGCTGTTCATGGTCCTGATCGTCAGCGGCGTCTCGACCCTGATCCACCTCTACTCGTTCGGCTACATGCGCTCGGACCGCGGCTACCACCGCTTCTTCAGCTACCTCAACTTCTTCGTCTTCTCGATGCTCTTGCTGGTCCTCGCCGGCAACTTCGTCCTGCTGATCGTCGGCTGGGCCTTCGTCGGCTTCGCCTCCTACGCGCTGATCAGCTTCTGGTACCAGCGCACGACCGCGACCAGGGCGGGGATGAAGGCCTTCGTGATCAACGTCGTCGGCGACATCGGCCTCGTCCTCGCCGCGTTCCTGATCTTCCAGCAGCTGGGGACCTTCGACTACACCGAAGTCTTCGCCAAAGCGCCGGAGGTCTTCCACACCAACCAGTGGACGGTGATCGCGATCTGCCTGCTGCTCCTGGTCGGCGCCTTCGCCAAGTCGGCGCAGCTGCCGCTCCACACCTGGCTGCCGGACGCGATGGAGGGCCCGACCCCGGTCTCCTCGCTGATCCACGCGGCGACGATGGTGACCGCCGGCGTCTACCTGATCGCCCGCACCCACGTGCTCTTCGAACTCGCCCCGACCGCCGCCGACATCGCCGCCTTCACCGGCCTCGCGACGCTCCTGGTGGCGGGCACGATCGCGCTGGTGATGACCGACCTGAAGCGGGCCATCGCCTACTCGACGATGAGCCAGATCGGCTACATGGTGGTCGGTGTCTCGATCGGCGCCTACAGCGCCGGGATGTTCCACCTGATGACCCACGCCTTCTTCAAGGCGCTGCTCTTCATGGCGGCCGGCTCGATCATCTCGGCGATGGCCAACAACCAGAACATCGACGACATGCGCGGCTTCGGCAAGGCGATGCGGTTCACCTCGATCGCGATGCTCTGCGGCTCGCTCGCCCTCGCCGCCTTCCCCGGCACCTCGGGCTTCTTCTCCAAGGACGAGATCCTCGCCTACGCGACCGACCGCGGCGGCATGTACCTGATCTTCACCGTGCTCGGCTACGTCGGCGCGCTGCTGACCGCCGTCTACACCTTCCGGCTCGTCTTCCGGGTGCTGCCTGGGCGGCCCTGCAAGGAGGCGCAGGAGCTGATCGACACCGGCCACCTCGCCCACGAGCCGGCGCGCAACCCGGCCAACGGCGAACTCGAGGAGGACGAGGTCGGCTTCCCGGGCGCCGAACACCACATCGCCGACCAGACGCCGTCGATGAAGGGCGCGATGGCGGTGCTCTCGGTCCTGGCGCTGTTCGCCGGCCTGGTCCAGGTGCCGGGCCTCGACCGGATGGTCACCAACTTCCTCGAGCCGACCTTCGCCGGCTCGCCGCTGGCCGAAATCGAGCCCTCGACCGCGGCCGCCTGGACCGGCCTGGCGATCGGCGCCGCGATCTCGCTGGCCGGGATCGGGATCGCCTGGTTCGCCTACGTACTGCGGCCGGAGGTGCCGGGAAGGCTGATCGAGCGCTTCGGCTGGCTCCACACCTTCCTTTACAACAAGTGGTACTTCGACGAGCTGATCGACGTGCTGGTGGTGCGGCCGGTCCTCGCCATCGGCCGCTTCGCCAACCGCACCTTCGAGCGCTTCGTCGTCGACGGGCTGATCACCGGCACGCGGGAGACGGTGGGGGAGGCGGGCTCGGTCGTGCGCGCGGTCCAGAACGGCTTCGTCCGCAGCTACGCGCTGCTCCTGCTCGTCGGCTTCGCCGGCCTCGCCCTCTACTTCCTGATCTCGAGCTCATGACGGTGGCCGCGCGATGATCGACGTTCTCCTCTGGCTGCCGCTCGCCGTCGGCGCCGTCGGCCTCTTCCTGCCGCGCCGCCTGGTCGGCTGGTGGGCGACGCTCGGCGCGATCGCCGCGCTCGGCGTCGCGATCGGCATGGTCGCCGGTTTCGACACGGGCAACTCCGGCCTCCAGTACACGACCGACACCACCTGGATCTCCGGGCTCGGGGTCGACTACAGCCTCGGCGTCGACGGCCTCAACCTCTTCCTGATCCTGCTGACCACCGTGCTCTGGGTCGGCGGCATCGCCTTCGCGGCGTTCCGCCCGCAGGAGCGCCCGGGCCTCTTCTTCTTCCTGATGCTGGCGGCCGAGACCGCGACCCTCGGCGCCTTCGTCTCCCAGGACCTGCTGCTCTTCGTCCTCTTCTTCGACCTGATGCTGGTCCCGTTCTATTTCCTCTTCGGGATGTGGGGGAAGGACCGGCGGGCCGAAGGCGGCCCGAGCGCGCCGGCGGCGACGCTGAAGATGATCGTCTACACGCTGATCGGCTCGCTGCTGATGCTGGTCGCGGCGATCGCCACCGCGATCATCTCGGCCAAGGGCCACCCGATCACCTTCTCGATCCAGGCCCTGCAGGAACAGGGGCTGCCGCTCGGCAGCCAGCGCTGGATCTTCTGGTTCTTCGCCGCCGCCTTCCTGGTCAAGATGCCGGCCTTCCTCGTCCACGGCTGGATGCCGGACGCCTACCGCGCGGCGCCGCTGCCGGTGCTGGCGGTCTTCTCCGGGGTGCTGGCGAAGGTCGGCGCCTACGGCTTCCTGCGGGTGGTGCTGCCGCTCTTCCCGGAAGCGACGATCGAATTCCAGGAGGTCGTGCTGGTGATCGCCCTGGCCTCGATCCTCTACGGCTCGGTGATGGCCTTCACCCAGACCAACGTGCGGCTGATCGCCGGCTACTCCTCGGTCGCGCAGCTCGGCTTCATCACCGCCGGCATCTTCGCCCTGCGCGCCGACGGCTCCGACGGGGCGATCCTGCAGATGGTGAACCACGGGCTCGTGGTGGCGCCGATCTTCGTCATCGTCGCGATCCTGGTCGAGCGCAGCGGGACCGAGGACCTGACCAAGATGGGCGGCCTGGCGCTGCGGGCGCCGGTCCTGGCGGCGCTCTTCCTCGTCGTCACCCTGGCGACCCTGGCGATGCCCGGCTCGGCCAACTTCATCGGCGAGTTCTACATCCTGAACGGGCTCTTCCAGGCGAAGATCGTGTTCGCGATCGTCGCCATCAGCGGCGTCGCGATGTCGGCCTACTACGCCCTGCGGCTCTACCAGCGGACTATGCACAACCGGGCTTCGCTCGGCTCCGGCGAGAGCGCCTCGCGGGAGATCGGGCTGCGCGACGGGATCGTCCTGGCGCCGCTGGTGCTCTGCATCGTCGCCCTCGCCTTCTACCCGCAGCTGATCCTCCACCGCACCTCGCCGACGGTCGAACAGACGGTCGCGCGGGTGACCGGCGGCAAGGCGCCGAACGCGACCCTGGCGAGCCAGTCTCAGCAGGATCACTCGCACAAGGAGATGGTGAGCGAACGATGATCGCCGCCTTCCACGCCCCCCACATCGACTACGCCGGGATCTCGCCGCTGATCGCGCTCACGGTCGGCCTGGTCGTCGTCCTCATGACCTCGGTCTTCAAGCCGCTGCGCCGCACCGCGCCGGCGCTGACGCTCCTCACCCTCGCCGCCACCGCCGGCCTCCTGATCTGGCGCTGGGGCGACCCGGAAACGCTGGTCGCCGGCGCCCTGCGGCTCGACGACCTGGCGATCACGATCTCGCTGATCGCCCTCCTCACCGCCGGCTTCGCGGTCGTCTTCTCGATTCGCGAGCCGGCCACGGTCGAAGCCGGCTCGGGCGAGTACCACGCCCTGCTCCTCGGCTCGGTGCTGGGGATGGTGCTGCTGACCCAGGCCGACAACCTCGTCACCTTCTTCGTCGCCCTGGAGACGCTCTCGATCCCGCTCTACATCCTCTGCGCCACCAACCTGCGCCGCGAGGGCTCGCTCGAGTCGGGGCTCAAGTACCTGATCGTCGGCTCGCTCGGCTCGGCGACCCTGCTCTACGGGATGGCCTTCCTCTATGGCGGCACCGGGTCCACCGACTTCGAGGGGATCGCCCACGGCATCGCCCAGGGGGGCGTGCTCGGCGACCCGCTGATCCTGGTCGGGATCGGGATGTGCGCGGTCGGGCTGGCCTTCAAGACCTCGATCGCGCCCTTCCACCAGTGGACGCCGGACGTCTACCAGGGGGCTCCGAGCCCGATCACCGCCTTCATGGCGGTGGCGACCAAGGCCGCCGCCTTCGCCGTCTTCCTGCGCTTCTTCGACGTCGCCCTCGGCGACCAGGGCAGCGAATGGCAACCGGCGCTGGCGGTCCTGGCGGCGATCTCGATCGTCGTCGGCAACGTCGGCGCGCTCGGCCAGGACAGCCTCAAGCGCCTGCTCGGCTACAGCGGCGTCGCCCAGGCCGGGTACATGCTCGGCGGCGTCGTCGTCGCCTCTCAGTCGGGGGTCAGCGCGCTGGTCTTCTACCTCGGCGCCTACCTGTTCATGAACCTCGCCGCCTTCGCCGTGATCATCGCCCGCGAGCGCGAAACGCCCTGGGGCGACGACATCCGCGCCGTTCGCGGCCTCGGCGCCGAGCGACCGGCGCTGGCCTGGCCGCTGACGATCTCGATGCTGGCCCTGGCCGGGCTGCCGGCGACGGCGGGCTTCATCGGCAAGCTCTACCTGATCGAGGCGCTGGTCGAAGGCGACTACACCTGGCTCGCGGTCTTCATCGCGGTCGGGACGATGATCTCCCTCGCCTACTACCTGCGGGTGGTGGCGGCGATGTGGATGAGCCCCGACGACGAACTGGCGCCGGGCGGCGAACCGGCGATCGCCGGCGCCTCGCCCGAGGCCGACCCGATCGACCCCGAGGCCGGCCGCCGCCCCTACCTGCTGGCGCCCGCCATCCTCTGCGCTGCCGCGACGGTCTTCTTCGGCGTCATCCCGCAGCCGCTGGTCGACTTCGCCTCCCACGCCGGCGCCTCGATCTTCGGCTAGCGCCTTCGTCCCTTCTCCCGCCAGGCGGGACAAACGACGAACGGATAGAACCAGGGCGGCATGGGCGTCCTCCTGACCGCGGCGGCGATCGTCGCTTCGACCGCCGTCGGCGCCTGGTCGGAGCATCGCTGGCGCCGCAGCGCCGCCGAAGCGGCGCGCCGGGCGCTGCTGGTGATCCTCTACGTGGTCCTGCCGCCGATCATCTTCCTCAACCTCGCCGCCGCCCACATCGACCTGAACGAGGGCGTCGGCGTCCTCCTCGCCCTCGCCAGCAACGCCGCCACGGCCGCCTTCGTCTGGTGGGTCGCCAGCCGGGTCATGCGCCTCTCGCGGCCGATGGTCGGCGCGGTGATCGTCAGCGCGATGATCGCCAACACGGCCTTCGTCGGCTTCCCGCTGACGATCGCGCTGCTTGGCCGCGACCACCTCTCGACCGCAGTCCTCTACGACGCCTTCGTCAGCGGCCCGCTGCTGCTGCTCGGCGCCTTCGCCATCGGCGCCGCCTTCGGGACCAAATCGGGGGCTGGGCCACGCGACCGCGCGCTCTCCTTCTTCACCCGCAACCCGCCCCTCTACGGCGCCATCCTCGGTCTCCTGGCGCCGAGCTCCCTGGCCCCGGAGGGCCTCGTCCACATCGCCCAGGTCGCGGTCATCGGCCTGCTCCCGGTCGGCTTCTTCGCGGTCGGCGCCACCCTCGCCGAGGACGCCGAAGAGGGCACCCTGCCGCTGCCACCGCCCCTGACCCGCCCGGTCCTCCTGGCCCTCGCCGGCCGCCTCCTGATCGCCCCCGCCGTCCTCACCCTCCTGGCGGCGCCGCTGATCGACCTGCCCTCGACCTACCGCCTGCTGATCGCGATGCCGACCGCCCTCAACGCGATGGTCGTCTCCCACGCCTACGGCCTCGACAACCGCACCGTCGCCGAGGCCGTCACCTGGTCGACCGCCATCGTCATCCTCGTTGCCCTAGTGTCGCTCCTGCTCTGATGCTCCAGCCCGCCACCTGATGCTCCAGCACGTCGGCATCGAGATCCTCCCGGCCGATGTCGACCGCGCCGCCCTCCTCTTCGAGCTGCTCGGCTTCGAGCCCGTCGAGCCGCCGCCGACCCTCGCCGACGGCTACACCTGGCTCGAGCGCAACGGCACCCAGGTCCACCTCATGCACGAGGCCGACCCCGTCGTCCCCCCGCGCGCCCACGTCGCCGTCCACGTCCCCGACTTCGACGCCGCCCACGCCCGCCTCCGCGACCACGGCTTCGACCCCGTTCCCGGCCGCGAGCACTGGGGCACCCCCCGCAGCCTCGTCACCCTCCCCGGCGGCCAGCGAATCGAGCTGATGGCCACGCCGCCCCCAGCGGCCGACCGCGCCAATACCCACCGAGCGGGTCCAGGGTGATTGCCTCGTCGATCGGCCGACCCGGCTCCGCCCGGCAGGACCATTCGCCGCGGGGCCGCTCGTAGAGGAGAGCGAGGCAGCGGCCGATGGCGCGCTGGCCGTAGGCGTTGGGGTGGAGGGATTCGCGGCTCGCGCCCTCGACGATCGAGAGGCGGCGGACCCACTCGGCGCTCGCCTCGCTCGGGCCGTCGTCGCCGACCAGATGAGCGCGGCGGTCGCAGAGCTGGTGGCCTTCGAGGGCGTGGCGGAGGTCGAGGAACTCGGCTCCGGCTCCGGCCGCGACCTGCCGCAGGGCGGCGACGATCGAGTCGGCGCCGGGGCCGGCGGCCCAGTCGGCGTCGGCGTCCCAGACCGGGCAGCCGCCTTCGGTCAGCCGGCCCCAGTCGTCCTCGGCATAACGGAACCAGCGGCTTGCGGGGTAGGGGGAGGCGTAGCCGCTGAGGACGAGGCGGTAGTCGCGCTCGCGGTAGCCGGCGGCGCGCATCGTCAGCCGCACGCCGTCGAGGGCGCGGGCGACCCAGCGGCGCATGCGCGGCAGGAGGGCGTCGATCTCCTCCTGGGCGTAGCCGTGGCAGAGCTCGGGCGCGGCCGGGTCGCTGCGGGTCCAATCGAGCGCGCAGCCGGCGACCAGGTCGCCGAAGCCGACGTCGTTGGCGCCGACCGTGACCACCACCATCTGCACGTCGAGCCCCCGTGCCAGCGGCGCCAACCGGTCGGCCTGGGGCGGCTCGCCGAAGTGGGGGCGGCCGCCCAGCGACGACGGCCAGAGGTTGCGGGCGCGGGCGCCCGAGCAGGCGAGGTCGACGCGCTCGTCGACGGCGACGCCGGCGCTGCGGATCGGCGCCACGTCGGAGCGGTGGCATTCGTCCTCCTCGCTGGCACCGTAGACCCGCTCCGGGTCGTACTCGCAGAAGCCGAGCGCGTCGCAGTCGTGGGCGGCGCGGTCGGTGCCGGAGCGGGTCCCGAGCGGATCGGTGCCGTTGCCGAGCCAGCGCCCGCCCTCGCCGGAGGCGATGCTGTCGCCGAGGGCGACGATCGCCGTCCGCGGCGAGCCCGGGCGGCCCCGGGCCGGGGTAGCTTGCAGTAGCGCCAACGTCAGCGCAAGGAGCGCCGCCAGGCAGCCGAGGGTGGTCTTCGTCGCGGTCATCGCCGCCACCAAAGCGCGTCGCGGTGGCCGCCGTCAAGTCTCGTCACAGAAGTGTTGAAAACCGTGCGTCTTCGGTGAATCTTTCCGGCCCGGAGCGTCCCGAGGCGGGGTTACGATGGCCAACCGATGCGATACCCGGTCGAACAGTTCAGCGCCGAGGAGCAGCGCCTGCTGGCGCCGCACTTCACCAACCTCGACCGGCCGGTATTCGCCCTCGTGAACCTGCCGGAGACCGTGAAGGGCGCGCTTTTTTCCCGCTATTCACGCTATTCCGGGACGGTCCGCCGTCTCTACCTGGACGAGTTCGCGGCCGACGCCCCGGCCGATGGCCGCCCCTTCGACGCCGAGGAGGGAGCCCGCGCCGCGCGCCTCTACGAGAACGTCTTCGTCGGTTACGGCGACGACTCGATCGCCCAGCTCGGCGGCGCCCACGTCGCCTGCGAGTGGGTCTCCAACGTCCTCACCAAGGTGCTGCAGCGGGGCCGCCTCGCCGCCTACCTCGAGCAGTCGACCCGCTACATCCCCTACGACCAGGAGATGCCCGGCGGCGGCTACCGCTTCTATCGTGACGAGCGGCTCGGCGCCCCGTTCACGGCGGCGATGGACGAGCTGTTCGCGATCTACTCGCGGGCGCTGACCGAGGTCGAGACCTGGGCGGCGGAGCGCTGGCCGCGCGGCGAGGCGGAGCCCGAGGGCGCCTGGCGCCGCTCGATCCGCGCCAAGGCGCTCGACCTGCTGCGCGGCCTGCTGCCGGCGGCGACGCTCAGCCACGTCGGCATCTACGCCAGCGGCCAGGCCTACGAGCAGCTGATCATGCGGCTGCTGGGCTCGCCGCTGCCGGAGGCACGCGAGTACGGCGGCATGATCCTCGCCGAGCTGCAGCGGGTGATCCCGAGCTTCGTCTCGCGGGTCGAGCGCCCCGACCGCGGCGGCGAGTGGATCTCCTACCTCGCAGGGCGCCGCGAGCGCACCGAGCAGTGGGTCGCCCGGCTCGGCCTCGACCGCCGCGGCGAGGGCGACGGCGTCCCCGCGGTCGAGCTGGTCCACGTCGACGGCACTGAAGAGGACCTGCTCGCCGCCTGCCTGTTCGAGTCGGCGAGCGCCCCCGAAACCGAGATCGTCTCGCGGATCGACGTCCTCGACCGCTCCGAGCGGGCCGAGCTGCTGGCCGCGATGGTCGGCGAGCGGGCCAACCGCCGCCACCGCCCCGGGCGCGGCTTCGAGGCGCTCCGCTACCGCTTCGAGATCGTCTCCGACTACGGCGCCTTCCGCGACCTGCAGCGCCACCGGCTTTTGACCTGCCAGTGGCAGCGGTTCGGGCCCGACCTCGGTGCCGGCGTCCCCGAGGAGGTCCACGAGGCCGGGGTCGGCGGCGAGTTCGAGCGCGGGCTCGAGATCTCGCGCAACGAGTACGAGCGGCTCTGCGCCGAGGGGGAGGCCGACCTGGCGCCCTACGCGCTCAGCCTCGCCTACCGGATCCGCTATGTGCTCGACCTCAACGCGCGCGAGGCGATGCACCTGGTCGAGCTGCGCTCCGGCCGCGAGGGCCACCCGACCTACCGCGCGGTCGCCCAGGCGATGCACGAGCGGATCGCCGCCGTCCATCCCGGCGTCGCCGCCGCGATGAGCCACGTCGACACCTCGGCCGAGCCGCGGCTGGAGCGGATCATGAGCGAGATCCGCACCCACCGGAAGCAGTCGGCCGCCGAGGCCGCCCGCCCCGAGTAGCTCCCCGGGCGGCTGCTGCGTGGAAGGCGCCTCGCGCTAGCCGCGGCGCTTGCGCTTGCGCGGCGGCCCACCCGAGCCGCCCGGCTGCTGATCCCCACCGCCGCCGGAGTCATCCACCGCCGCAGGAGCGTCGCCCTCCCCAGCCGGCAGCTCCGGCGCCTCGACGACCTCGGCGGACGGGTCCTCCGGCTGCAGTTCCCGGGCGGCTTTCTCGCCTGGGGTCGGCCACGGCACCGCTTCGCCCGCGGCCCAGGCCGGCGGCCGCCCGCCCGGCAGTTTGCCGATCGCCAGCAGGCCGAAGTAGATGAAGAAGATCAGCGCGAACTCGGGGGCGAGGATCAGCGAGGCGACGCCGAGCGCCATCCCCAGCGACCCCCAGAAGCGGCTGAGCAGGCCGACCCGCATCGCGTAGAGGCAGGTGTAGAGCATCGCCACCGCGAAGCCGAGCCGGGCCGCGAGCCCGAAGCCGAAGGCCAGCCCCTGCAGCCCCGACTTGGTCAGCGACTGTTCGGCCCGGTCGTCTTCGATTTCGGTTTCTTCGCAGTCGGCCCGCGGCGAGCTGCCTTCGTCCCATTCTTCGGCGAACTTCTCGGCGCCCTTGTCCTGGGCTTCTTCCCGGCATTCGCTCGCCGCTTCGGACTTCGTCATCTTCGCCGGCACTTCGTCATTGACGAACTTGCCGGCGGCGTCGCTGGTGACGAAGCCGGTGATGATCGCGGCGACCGCGAAGAAGATCGGCGCGGCGATGACGACGCCGACCAGCTGGCGCCGGAAGCGGTCGCTGCGGGCGGCGGTTGCGCGGAAGAGGAAGTAGAGCGGCGGCATCAGCAGCAGGAAGCCGATCGCCTGCAGCGCCGCGTAGGCCGCCACGGTGCCGCCGTGTTCGTGGGCGGAGGTGAGGAATTCGGACTGGTGGCCGTTGTTGGTCAGGCCGCCGACGACGATGTTCGAGACGATGATCAGGATCGCCGCGACGAAGGCCGTCAGCCCGACCGGCAGGAACCAGCGCGACTCCCAGGCGACTATCTGCCGTCGGGCGGTGGCCATGGCGCCGTACGCTACAGCGCATGGCCGAGTCCTTGCACACCCCCGTCGTCCCGCTCGAGGCGGGCGCCGGGCCGGAAAACCCGCCCTGCCCGGCCTGCGGCGAGCCGCTCTTCGGCTGGCTCTCGACCCAGCCCGGGCTGGCCGGGCCGGTCAGCCGCTGCGAGAGCTGCGGCCTCGGCGTGATCGGCGTCTCCGGCGGGCCGGAGGAGGCGCTGCGAGAGCTCGGCACGCTCGGCGACGGCAGCGGGCCGCGGATCGCCAACCGCGACAGCTACGCCTGTGCGCTCGGCAGCGCCGGCTGGGCGGGGCTGGTGCCGGGGGCGCGCTACCTGTTCACGGTCGAGGCGGTGCGGCGGCTGGTCGCCCGCCGCGACCAGGTCGTGCGCCGCTCCCGCTGGATCCCCGGCCTCTCCTTGGCGGCCACCTGGCAGACGCTGCTGAACAGCGTCACCTTCGGCCACAACGTCGCGATCGGCGCCGTCGGCCGCGGCCGCGTCACACCGGCACCGAAGGCCTGGCAGCGGCGGATCGACTACCTGGTGACGGTGGTGCTGGCGATCCCGGCGCTGGCGATCGCGGTCCCGGTCGAGCTCGCCGGCGGCCTCTTCAAGCGCGGCGCCGTGATCCAGCTGCGGTTCGAGCTGCTCTAGCTGAGGCCTTCGCGGGCCTCGCGGACCAGCGTCACGGCCTCGGGGAAGAGGACGCGGATCGCGTCGCGGACCTGCATCGCCTGCTGGTCGGCGCTGCCGTTGAGGTCGAGCCGGTTGATCGAGGCGACGGTCATCTCGACCGCGAGCTTGATCGCGTTGTCGGCCCAGGCGACGCGCTGGGAGGACTGCATCTGCTCCGAGAGCTCCTCCATGCGGGCACGGAACTCGTCGGGGTCGCCGAAGAGGTTGAAGGGGCTGCCCTCCATGCCTCCATGTAAGCAGACCTGAGACCTCGGCCGTGACGAAGCCGCGCGGATGTCGAGTGCGAATTGGCACGCTGCGCGCGCCACACGTGCGCTTTTGCTCTCTAGCGTCGGGGCCATGGAGAAATGGCGTGACCTCGAGCGGCGGCAGCGCCGCGAGCGCGGCTCGGCCACGGTCGAGCAGGCCGGGCTGGCGGCGCTCCTGGCGCTGGTCCTCTGCGCCGCGATCGCCGCCGTCGCGGCCGGGGGAGACGTCGACGCCGGCCGCGAGCTGGCCGGCACCCTCGGCCGCCGCCTCGCCTGCGGTCCCCGCCTTCCGGACGCCTGTCGCCATGACCCGCTCGTCCCCGCCTACGGCTGGCCGCTGGCCCGCCTCGCCCGCGCCCTGGCGCCGCCGCCCGCGGCCTTGCCCGGCCCCGGCGGCCTGCCGCTGGTGCCGGTCGACTTCCGCCGCTGCCGCCGCCCCAGCTGCGCCGTCGCCGCCGGCCCCCACCTGACCGCCTCCAACCGCCGCACCACCGCCTTCACCCAGCTCCGCGACCGTCGCCGCAGCGAGGGCTGGGTCGAGCTCGTCTACTGGGAGTACCGGCCCGGCCTCGGCTGGCGCGCCGTCCACCGCCGCGCCACCAGCGCCGAGGTCGCCGCCGCGGCCGGCGTCGAGCTCCGCGCCGACCAGGATCCCGCCCTGGTCCCGCTCGAGACCCTCCCCGGCCGCAACCACTACGAGTTCCCCGCCACCGAACCCCCGCCCTGGCAGTGGCAGGTCGAGCCGCGCTACCCGGGATGGTCGAGTTGACCCCCGTTCTCCACCCCGATTCGGCTTGACAATCGAGCCGCCGCCGCCGATCATCGAGGTAGCCACCTAAGGGGCTACTCCATGCGAGAGATCGGCGTCAAGGACCTGAAGAACAACGCGTCCCGAGTGATCGGGGAAGTCGAGGCGGGCGAGCGGGTGATCGTCACCAAACGCGGCCGCCCCGCCGCCGTGATCATGTCGATGGAGGAAGCCGAGGATTTCGTCCTCGCCAACGCCGAGGAGTACGTGCGGATGCGGCTCGAGGGCCGCAAGGAGCACGAGGCCGGCGAGACGGTGCACCTCGACGACGTCTGAGGCGCGGCGTCCGGTAGTCGCCAGGAATGAGCGACCCACTCCGATTCGAGGTCCGGCTGCGACGGGAGGCGGCGCGCGAGCTGCGGCGGCTCGCCGCGCCGACCCGGCGCCGGATCGACGCGGCGCTGCGGCACGAGGCGGCGCGGGCCGGGGACGCCCACGGCGGTCGCGGCGGCAAAGCGGTGAAGCTCCTGCGCGGCCAGCACGAGCGCATCTACCGCCTCCGCGTCGGCACCTGGCGCGTCCTCTACGAGCTCGACCGCGAGCAGCGAATCCTCCGCGTCGACGCCGTCGTCCCTCGCCGCGACCTCGAACGCTGGCTCCGCGACCACTCGCGCTAGGCATTCCCCGGCAACCGCTGCGAGTTCCCGGCCGCGGGTGGGGCGCATTTGTTCGACATAGCTGAACAAATGCGCCCCAAGCGGCCGATCTCCCGAAGTGGTCCGCGCCCTCGCCGGCGCCCCCTCGCCTACGCCACCGGCGCCGGCTTCTGCTGGCCGCCGGCGGCGCCGCTCCCGCCACCGCCCTCGTCTTCGCTGTCGGCCTCTTCCTGGGCCTGGCGGATCAGGCCGCGCCAGTCGGTGGTGCGGAAGACCAGCAGGATCGCCGTGAAGCCGAGCACGACCGACCAGGCGGCCATCGCGATCTGGGTGCCGACCGAGAAGGAGAGGACGGCGGCGCGGGTCGGGCCGTTGAGGGTGGCGACGAGGAGCGCCTGCTGGGCGCCGGCGCCGCCGGGGGTGAAGGGGACGATGTTGGCGATCGCCTGGCAGCTCATCACCAGCATCACGTTGCCGATCGTGCCGGAGATGCCGAAGGCCTCGAGGAAGAACCAGAAGGCGGCGAAGCGGAAGATCCAGCCGATCCCCTGCCAGGCGAAGACCTCGCGCATGTAGCGGCGCGGCTGGGTGAGGATCACGAGGCCCTGGCGGACGCGGGCCCAGAAGCGGCGGACGTGGTGGGCGAGGTAGAGGACGCCGACGACGATCGCCAGGATCAGCCCGATCGCGATGAAGGCAGTCGTCTTCGGGTGGGCGGTCCAGAACGAGAGCTCGAAGGCGGGCAGGTCGGGGATCTGCGGCAGCGGCGGCAGCAGGCCCTGGCTGATCGCGTAGAGCAGGACGAGGATGCCGACCGAGGTGTCGAAGACCGTCTGGACGAGGAAGGAGGAGGTGACGGTGGGGTAGGAGGAGCCCGGGATCTGGCGTTTGGCGAGGAAGACCTTGGTGACGTCGCCGGCGTGGGCGGGGACGATCGCGTTGATCCCGGCCCCCGCCAGGTAGGCGGCCGCCAGGCGCAGGAAGGAGATCTGCGTCTCCGGGTAGGCGGCGCGCAGCACGTTGCGCCAGGCCCAGGCGCGGCAGAGCTGCATCGCCAGCAGGCAGAGCAGGGCCAGCCCGAACGATCCCCAGTGCACTTCCGAGAGGTGCCGGAAGAATTCCGCCGCGGCGTTGAAGAAGCGTTCGACGCTCGATGCGAGGTCGGCGATTGGCATCGCAGCTAGACTAGCCACGCCGGTGCCGGATACCGACACGCACACGCTCCCCTCCAGCAGCGCCCCCGACCTCTCTGACGAGCGGATGTGCGCGCGCGCCCGCGAGCGCTACACGGCCGACCGCAAGAGCCGCTGGCGCCGCCGCCGCAAACGCCACGCCGAGCTGCCGAACCTGATCATCATCGGCGGGCTGAAGTGCGGGACGACGAGCATCCACCACTACCTCGGCCTCCATCC
Organism: Solirubrobacterales bacterium; assembly: GCA_036494495.1. Classification (GTDB taxonomy): domain Bacteria; phylum Actinomycetota; class Thermoleophilia; order Solirubrobacterales; family 70-9; genus VAYN01. The sequence continues at coordinate 17,041 of DASXOF010000125.1, forward strand.
CGACGTGCAGATGTCGAAGCCGAAGGAGCTGAACTTCTTCGTCGAGGAGCTGAACTGGGACCTCGGCCTCGACTGGTACGCGAGCCGCTTCGACAACCGCTTCAAGGTGCGCGGCGAGTCCTCGCCCCACTACACCAACCTGCCCCGCTACGACGGGGTGGCGGAGCGGATCCAGCAGCACTGCCCGGACGCCCGCCTGCTCTACATGGTGCGCGACCCGATCAAGCGGATCCTCTCCCATTGGGTCCACGCGACCGGCGCCGGCTATGAGGACGGGGACCTGGTCGAGGTGCTCTCGCGCCCCGACAGCCAGTACGTCAACCGCTCCAAGTACTGGATGCAGCTGCAGCCCTACCTGGAGCGCTTCGACCGCGCCCAGATCGAGGTGATCTCCCAGGAGGAGCTGCAGACCGACCGCGACGCGACGATGCGCCGCGCCTTCGAGTTCGCCGGCGTCGACCCGACCTTCTCCTCCGAGCAGTTCGACCGCGAGTGGGAGAAGTCGAGCGCCAAGCAGGGCGACAAATACCAGTTCATGGAGAAGCTGATCAAGCTGCCGGGCTTCCGCTCCTTCGACCGCAACTTCGACCGCCTGCCGGAGTCGATGCGCTGGATCGTCGAGAAGGTCGTCCACGACCCGGAGAAGCCGCCGGCGCCGAAGCCGGTCCTCCCCGACGAGCTGGTCGAGACCCTGCGCGGCCGCTTCGCCGAGGACGCGCCGGCGATCCAGAAGTTCGCCGGCCGCGAGTTCCCGGGCTGGAACCAGTACTCCTGAGCGCCGCCCGGCCCTGAGGCTGGGCGTACGCTGGGCAGCGTGCCCACCCTCCGCCTGAGCGAGAAGCCGCCGTCGCAGGCGCTCGGCGCCCTCGTCGCGGTGCTGGCGATCGCCGTTGCGACCGCCGTCGTCTACCCGCTGAAGCAGATCGCAGCGCCCGACTCGCTCGGCATCGTCTACATCCCCGGCGTGCTGCTGATCTCGATCGTCTGGGGCCTGCGGCTGGGGCTGGCGACCGCGGTGGTGAGCGGCCTCGCCTACAACTTCTTCCACCTGCCGCCGCTGGGGCGGCTCGACGTGCGCGCCGACCACGACCTCGTCGGGCTCTTCATCTTCGTCCTCGTCGCGATCGCCAGCGGCACCCTCGCGAACCTCGCCCGCGCCCGCGCCGCCGAGGCCGAGCGCCGCCGCCAGGAGGCCGACCGGGCGCTGGCCGAGCTGGCGACGCTCGAGCAGGAGCGCGAGCGGATGCGGGCGGAGGCGATCGAGGCCGAGGCGCTGCGCCGCTCCGACGAGTTGAAGACGGCGCTCTTGCGGGCCGTCTCCCACGACCTGCGGACGCCGCTGACCTCGATCATCGCCGCCGGCACCGCCCTCGACTCGCCGAGCGCGACCGCCGAGGAGCGCCACGAGCTGAGCGAGGCGGTGGTCGAAGAAGGGCACCGGCTCTCGCGCCTGGTCGAGAACCTGCTCGACGTCTCGCGGCTCGAGTCGGGCGCCGCCGAGCCCCACCGCGAGCCGGTCTCGGTGGCCGAGTTGCTGGAAGCGGCGCGGCGCTCGATCGGCGCCGACGGCGAGCAGGTGCGGCTGACGCTCGACGAGGGCCTGCCGCCGCTCCGCGCCGACCCGACCCAGCTCGAGCGGGCCTTCGCCAACCTGCTCGAGAACGGCGTCGTCCACGGCGGCGGCGAGCAGGTCCTGGTCCGCTCGCGGCTGGTCGGGCCGCGGCTGGTGGTGCGGGTGGTCGACCGCGGGCCGGGGATCCCGGTCGGCGAGCGCGAGCGGATCTTCGAACCGTTCTACCGCGCCCCGCAGGCCAACGGGCACCGCGGCGGCTCCGGCCTCGGCCTGGCGATCGCCAAGGGGTTCGTCGAGGCCAACGGCGGCGAGATCGAGGTCGAGTCGCTGCCCGGTCAGGGCACCAGCTTCGTCGTCAGCTTCGCGGCGCCGGCCGAGCCGGCTGCGAAAGGCGACGCGTGAGCGCCCAGCCGCGGGTGCTCGTCTGCGACGACGAGCAACAGATCCTCCGGGCGCTGAGGGTGATCCTCCGCGACGCCGGCTTCGAGGCGGTGCCGGCGGCGAGTGGGGAGGAGGCGCTCGACCTGGTGGCGGTGAAACCGCCCGAGGCGGCGATCCTCGACCTGATGCTGCCCGACATCGATGGCGTCGAGGTGACGCGGCGCCTGCGCGAGTGGAGCCGGATGCCGATCCTCGTCCTCTCCGCCGTCGGCGAGGAGGACCGCAAGGTCGAGGCGCTCGCCGCCGGCGCCGACGACTACGTCACCAAGCCCTTCGGCCCGCGCGAGCTGGTCGCCCGCCTGGAAGCCGTGATGCGCCGGGCGCGCCCCGACGGCGCTGAGCCGCTGATCAGCGCCGACGGCCTCGAGATCGACCTCGCCGCCCGCACCGTCAAGCGCGACGGCGAGCCGGTTCACCTGACCCCGACCGAGTTCAGGCTGCTGCGGGCGCTGGCCCAGAACCGCGGCCGGCTGCTGACCCACCGGGCGCTGCTGGTCGAGGTCTGGGGAGTCGAGTACGAAGACGACCTCCAGGTCCTCCGCGCCCACGTCGCCAACCTCCGCCGCAAGATCGAGCCCGCCGACGGCCCCAAGTACGTCACTACGGATCCGGGCGTCGGCTACCGCTTCGCGGCCTGACGCGCCGCCGTTCGCCGCTTGTCAACCACAGGTTGACTTACAGCGAACGCACCTTCACGAAATCTGTATGCGGGGCGCCCGGAAGTTCATGCGGGCTTGACGGGATGGGGCGCAAGATCGATGCGTGCTCCTGAGCGCTGACATATTCCCCGGCGGCGGCGGCCTTCCCGCCGACGCCTTCTCCATCTTCTGCGCCGTCGTCCTCTTCGCCCTCCTCTTCTGGGCGATCGAGCTGATCGACCGCATATGAGCGTCGCCGACGCCCTCGGTCTCCTCGTCGCCTTCCTCGTCTGCACCTATCTCGTCTACGCACTCCTGCGCGGGGAGAACCTCTGATGCTCCAGGGATACGTCCAGATCGCGATCTTCGTCGCCGTCCTCGTCGCCCTGGTCAAACCGGTCGGCATCTACCTCGCCCGCGTCTTCAACCACGAACGCGTCTTCCTCAGCCCCGTCGCCGGGCCGGTCGAGCGGCTCGCCTACAAGGCGTTCCGCGTCCGGCCCGAGGCGGAAGGCCAGGACTGGAAGGAATACGCCCGCAGCCTGATCGTCTTCTCCCTCCTCTTCTGGGTCCTCCTCTACCTGATCCTGCGCACCCAGGGGATCCAACCGCTCAACCCGCAGGGCTTCCACTCCGGTCCCTGGGACCTCAGCTTCAACACCACCTCCTCCTTCATCACCAACACCAACTGGCAGTACTACGGCGGTGAAACGACCCTCACCTACTTCGCCCAGATGGCCGGTCTGGCGGTGCAGAACTTCGTCTCCGCCGCGGTTGGCATCGCCGTCGTCGCGGCGCTGATCCGCGGCATCGTCGCCCGCTCGGGGCGTTCCATCGGCAACTTCTGGGGGGACGTCACCCGGATCCTCCTCTACGTGCTCCTGCCGGTCGCGATCGTCGGCGCCCTCTTCCTCGTCTCCCAGGGAGTGATCCAGAACTTCAGCCACTCGACCGTGATCCACACCCTGACCGGCGGCACCCAGGTCCTCGGCCAGGGCCCGGTCGCCTCGCAGGAGGTGATCAAGGAGCTCGGCACCAACGGCGGCGGCTTCTTCAACGTCAACTCCTCCTACCCGTTCGAGAACCCGAGCGGCCTGACCAACTTCTTCGAGATGCTGCTGATCCTGGTCATCCCGGCCAGCCTCACGTACACCTACGGGCGCATGGTCGGCAGCCAGCGCCAGGGCTGGGCGATCTTCAGCGCGATGTCCGTCCTCTTCATCGCCGGCGTGGTCGTCGTCTACATCGCCGAGCAGCACGGCACCCCGGCGCAGCACGCCGCCGGCCTCCACACCCACGCCTTCAGCGGCTCCACCGGCGGCAACCTCGAGGGCAAGGAGCAGCGGTTCGGGATCGCCGGCTCGGCGCTCTGGACGGCGGTCACCACGGTCACCTCCTGCGGCGCGGTCAACGCCGCCTTCGAGTCGCTGACCGGGATCGGCGGCGCCGTGCCGTTCTCGAACCTCGGCTACAGCGAGGTCGTCTTCGGCGGCGTCGGCACCGGCCTCTACTCGATGCTCCTCTACGTCCTGCTCGCGGTCTTCATCGGCGGCCTGATGGTCGGCCGCACCCCCGAGTACCTGGGCAAGAAGATCGGGGCGCGGGAGATCAAGCTGGTCTCGCTCGGGGTGCTGTTCACGCCCCTCGCGGTGCTGCTCTCGGCCGGCACCGCCTCGGCGACCACGCTCGGCAACCGCTCGCTGTATGCCGGCTTCAACCCCTCGGGCTTCTCGGAGACCCTCTATGCCTACCTCTCGCAGGCCAACAACAACGGATCGGCCTGGGCCGGCTACACCGGCTTCATCCAGCCGCACGCGCCGGGCAACGTCGGCGCCTACGGGATCACCTTCGCCAACCTGCTCGGCGGCTCGGTGATGGTGCTCGCCCGCTTCGCGCCGATCATCTTCGTCCTCGCCGTCGCCGGTGCCCTCGCCGGCAAGAAGGTCTCCCCGGCCGGCCTCGGGACGATGCGCACCGACAACCCGACCTTCGTCTTCCTGCTGATCGGGATCGTGATCCTGATCGGCGCCCTCACCTTCTTCCCGGCGATCCTGCTCGGCCCGGTCTCCAACGGCCTCAGCGGGAGGCTGTTCGAATGATCGCCGGCCTGGGCAAGGACCTGCGGACCGGGGTGATCGCGATCGTCGCGATGACGATCCTCCTCGGCCTCCTCTACCCGCTGGCGATCACCGGCATCTCCCAGGTGGCTTTCCCCGGCTCGGCCAACGGCTCGAAGCTGACGGTGGACGGCAGGGTCGTCGGCTCGCACCTGATCGGCCAGGAATTCAAGGGCAAGGCCTACTTCCACTCCCGCCCCTCGGCGACCGAATACTCCGGCGACGTCACCTTCTTCGGCAACGTCGGCCCGAACAGCGTCGAAGGGCGCGAAGAGGTGCGCGAAGCGCTGGCCGCCTACGTGAAGCTGAACAAGCCCTACGACCGCTCGCTGACCCGCGAGCAGGTCCCGGTCGACGCCGTCACCCAGTCCGGCTCCGGGGTCGACCCCGACATCTCCGAAGCGAACGCCCGGATCCAGGCGCACCGGGTCGCCGCGGTCCGCCACCTGCCGCTGGCGAAGGTCGAAGGCCTGATCGCCGCCAACACCGACAGCCGCTCGCTCGGCGTCCTCGGCGAGCCCGGCGTGAACGTGCTCGAACTGAACATCGCACTCGACGAAGAGGCACCTCTGAGATGACCGACACCACCACTCCCGCGGCGGAGCGCGAGCCGGAGCCCGAGCAGCGGCCCGAGCCCGAGCAGCCACAGGCCACCCCGAGCAGCTCCGAGCGGAACCGGACGCGCTCGCTGTTCGACTGGGAGATCCTGCGCCCGGCCATATGGGAGTCGGTGGTCAAGCTCGACCCGCGGGTCCAGGTCCGCAACCCGGTGATGTTCGTGGTCGAGATCGGCGCCGCGATCACCACCGTCGCCTGGCTGATCCAGGTCTTCGGCGGCAAGCCGCTCGGCGGCGGCCACGAGCCCGCCTGGTTCAGCTTCACCGTCACCGTCTGGCTCTGGCTCACGGTCGTCTTCGCCAACCTCGCCGAGGCGATGGCCGAGGGCCGCGGTCGCGCCCAGGCGGCGAGCCTCCGCGCGATGCGCAGCGAGACCACGGCGCGGCTGCGCGACGGCGGCGAGGTGCCCGCCTCCGACCTGGTCCGCGGCGACGTCGTCGTGGTCGAGGCGGGGGAGACGATCCCGGGCGACGGCACCGTCGTCGAGGGCATCGCCTCGGTCGACGAGTCGGCGATCACCGGCGAGTCGGCGCCCGTCATCCGCGAGGCCGGCGGCGACCGGTCGGCCGTCACCGGCGGCACCAAGGTCCTCTCCGACCGGATCGTCATCGAGATCACCCAGGAACCGGGCGGCTCCTTCCTCGACCGGATGATCTCCCTGGTCGAGGGCGCCTCGCGGCGCAAGACCCCGAACGAGATCGCGCTCGGCATCCTCCTCGCCGGCCTCACCCTGGTCTTCATCGTCGTCATCGTCAGCCTGCGCCCGTTCGCGCTCTTCGCCGACACCGAACTCTCGGAGACGACGCTGATCGCGCTGCTGGTGGCGCTGATCCCGACCACGATCGGGGCGCTGCTCTCGGCGATCGGGATCGCCGGCATGGACCGCCTGGTGCGCCGCAACGTGCTGGCGCTCTCCGGCCGCGCGGTCGAGGCCTCCGGCGACTGCGACGTCCTCCTGCTCGACAAGACCGGGACGATCACGCTCGGCAACCGCGAGGCGGTCGAATTCAAGCCGATGCCAGGGGTCGCGGTCGAGGAGCTGGCCGAGGCGGCGCAGATGTCCTCGCTCGCCGACGAGACCCCGGAGGGCCGCTCGATCGTCGTCCTCGCCAAGACCTACGGGATCCGCGAGCACGACTTCGCCGGCCACGAGCCGAGCTTCGTCCCGTTCAGCGCCGAAACGCGGATGAGCGGCGTCGACTTCAACGGCACCCGCCTGCGCAAGGGCGCCGGCGACTCGATCGCCGAGTGGATCGCCGCCGAGGGCGGCCGGGCGCCGGCGGAGCTGCGGGCCGAGCTCGACCGGATCGGCCGCGAGGGCGGCACGCCGCTGGCGGTCGCCCGCAACGAGCGGGTGCTCGGCGTCATCTACCTCAAGGACGTCGTCAAGGAGGGGATGAAAGCCCGCTTCGACCAGCTGCGGGCGATGGGCATCCGCACGATCATGGTCACCGGCGACAACAAGCTCACCGCGGCGAAGATCGCCGAAGAGGCCGGCGTCGACGACTTCCTCGCCGAAGCGACCCCGGAGCGGAAGCTCGAGCTGATCAAGGAACAGCAGTCCGACGGGCGCCTGATCGCGATGACCGGCGACGGCACCAACGACGCCCCGGCGCTGGCCCAGGCCGACGTCGGCGTCGCGATGAACACCGGCACCCAGGCCGCCCGCGAGGCGGGCAACATGGTCGACCTCGACTCCAATCCCACCAAGCTGATCGAGATCGTCGAGGTCGGCAAGCAACTGCTGATCACCCGCGGCGCCCTCACCACCTTCTCGATCGCCAATGACGTCGCCAAGTACTTCGCGATCCTGCCGGCGATGGTCGCGCTGACCTACGCCACCGCCGGTCACGAAGGCCCGCTCGGCGCCCTCAACATCATGTCGCTGGGGACGCCGCAGTCGGCGATCCTCTCGGCGGTGATCTTCAACGCCCTGATCAGCCCGCTGCTGAT